>CAYZQS010000211.1:0-1550 GCA_964480735.1 uncultured Rhodobacterales bacterium | reverse complement strand
CTTGCCGAAGGACTGATTGACATCATTTCCTCCATGCACACCCCGCAGGACGAGGAAAGCAAACGCCTGCCGTTTGAAGAGGCCGCCAGCGGGGCCGTCGGCCTTGAAACCTTCCTGCCTGCCGCCCTGCGGCTGGTGCACGGTGGTGCGCTGGATTTGCCGGGGCTGTTTAAGGCGATGTCGCTGAACCCGTCAAAGCGGCTGGGGCTGGACACCGGGCGGCTGGCGGTCGGTGCGCCCGCCGATCTGGTGCTGTTTGATCCTGACATGCCCTTTGTGATGGACCGTTTTAAACTGCTGTCAAAATCCAAGAACACGCCGTTTGACGAACACCGGATGCAAGGCGTGGTGCTGCGCACGATTGTCGGCGGTAAAACCATTTTTGCGCGGGAAGACGGATGATGCCTGAATTTCAATCCGGTTTGTTTGATCTGGCGGTGGTGGCGGCACTGGCCTATGTGCTGGGCTCGGTTCCGTTTGGGCTGGTGGTGGCCCGTGTGATGGGGTTGGGCAATTTGCGCGACATCGGGTCCGGTAACATCGGAGCGACAAATGTTTTGCGTACCGGCAACAAGGCGGCGGCGTTTCTGACGCTGGTGTTTGATGCGGGAAAGGGCGCTGTCGCGGTTCTGATAGCGCAGAGGTATGTGGGCGCGGACGCAGCGCAAATCGCCGGGTTGTTTGCCTTCCTTGGCCATCTGTTTCCGGTCTGGCTGCGGTTTAATGGCGGCAAGGGCGTGGCGACGTTTCTGGGGCTGGTGCTGGCCTTGCAGTTTTGGGCCGGATTTGCCGCCTGCATGACATGGCTGCTGATCGCCGTGGTTTTCCGCATGTCCTCGCTGGCGGCTTTGGTCGCCGCTGCCGCGGCACCTTTATGGCTGTGGGTGTTTGGGTCACCTTCCCTGATCAGTCTGACCGTGGCGCTGGCGATTTTGATTTTTCTGCGTCATAGTGCCAATATCCGGCGGATCATCGCCAAAGAAGAACCGAAAATTGGCGGTTCGAAAAATTGACAATAACTGTTCGGGGGGACAGATCATGAGTTTCACACAAGCCATTGCCGTTTGTTTCAGCAAATACGTGGTGTTTTCAGGCCGCGCCCAGCGGGCCGAGTTCTGGTGGTGGATATTGTTCACATGGTTGGCCAGCATGGCCTTAAGCGCGCTGGAGTTGGGAATTGTTGGCGCGGCAGGCGGTGTGCCGTTCATGAACGGCCTGTTTTCGCTGGCAACGTTTTTGCCGTCGCTGGCGGTTGCCGTGCGGCGGCTGCATGACACCGGGCGCAGCGGCTGGTGGCTGTTGATTGGGTTGGTGCCGATCGTTGGCTGGATACTGCTGATTGTCTGGTATGCCACAGACGGGGACGCGGGCGCCAATGATTTTGGACCTGATCCAAGATCAGGTGGCGGTTATGACGATGATGGTGACGACACGGGAAAGTCCGGGGTGCCCACCGTAAACCGCTGACGGGGTTTTTTGGATCATCCGACGGAGCCTCCGGCGGGGATATTTTGACCAAAAAGAAGCGTGGGGGTGAAGGGCTTTAGAGC
>CAYZQS010000210.1:0-1552 GCA_964480735.1 uncultured Rhodobacterales bacterium | reverse complement strand
TCCACCGCAATCACCTGCCCTGACACCAGTCGCGCCTGCTTGCTGGCCAAAAAAACTGCCATATTGCCGATATCTTCGGCGCGAACAAACGACTGCATGGACGTGCCCTTGGCATAGCCATCATAGACCTGATCCCGGGTCATGCCTTTGGCCGCCGCCTCGCGTTCCAACACGCCTTCCATGCGGGGACCCTCAACAGAGCCGGGACATATGGCATTGGCGCGGATGCCGAGGGGACCCAACTCCATCGCCAGCGTTTTCATCAACCCGATAACCGCCCATTTCGCAGCGGCGTATGGTGCGCGGTTGGGATATCCATATTGACCTGCGGTTGAAGAGGTCAGCAGGATAACACCGGATTTTTGCTTTTTCATCATGGGGGCCGCGTATTTTGCGGCCAGGAACGCGCTCTCCAGATTGACCGACACGCAGGCCCGCCAGTCTTTCAGATCAATGTTTTCGATACTTGCAGTGGGCCCTGCGATACCTGCGTTTGCACAGCATACATCCAGTCCGTACCATTGGGCCGCAATGTCCCCGAACATGGATTTGATCCCGCCTTCATCTGCTGCGCTGACTTTGGTACACCTCCAGTCCTCCGGCAGCTGGTCCAGCGCAGCCCCGTCCACATCGGCCACCCAGATTTGCGCGCCTTCTTTGGCAAATGCTTTACCCATTGCAAGACCAACACCCGCAGCCCCACCGGTGATCAAAACCCTTTGTGCGCCCATCAGCGGGGTGCGCCCACATAGCGGCCGACGCGATCAGGGCGCGGCAGTTTAGCGTGCAGCTTTTCGATCATTTCCAGTTTGTCTGCGATGTGATCCGCGGGCGGCGAAGGCCGTCGCGTTTCAAGCGAAACATGAATCAGCACCTGCTCTCCGGTGGCCAACAATCGTCCGTCTTCGTGGTGCAAACTATTGAAAATATGCATTTTTTTACCTGAGCCCGACAAACACAGCGTATCAACATATACCTCAGCCCCGGCGCTGACCTCATCCACATGGCAGATGTGGGTTTCGGCGGTAAAATAACTGCCGCCGCTGGCGATATAGGTGGCATCGCAGCCGGCGATGGCCATAAAACGGTCGGTGGCGTCGCTGAAAGCCTGCAGATATTTGGCCTCGTTCATGTGGCCGTTGTAATCCAGCCAATCCAGCGGAATGACGCGGGTTGCGGTTCTGACAGGTTGGGAAAAATCGATGTCCGCCTGCGCGTCCTTTAAGGTCTCATCCTGCCGGTTCACAACCGCGCCCGCGCCCCAGTTTTCGCGTTTCAAAGCGCGGATTATGGCCACCAGATTGTTGTCGCGCAAAAGTTCCAGATCGCGCGGCGAATGATCGCCTGATTGCAGATCGCACTGTTCTCCGACCATTTCCACAAAGGCATCGGTCAGTTCCGGCACATCCATCAGCTTGGTCCACGGCCATTTCAGACAGGGCCCAAACATCGCCAGCATGGCCCGCATACCACCCTCGCCACCGGCCAGATGAAAGGTTTGCATGGTACCCATCTGCGCCCAGCGCAACCCCGGACCATAGGCAATGGCAGC
>CAYZQS010000209.1:0-1661 GCA_964480735.1 uncultured Rhodobacterales bacterium | reverse complement strand
AAACCACAGGACTGGCGACCTTGTGCATCGGTTCGGGCATGGGTGCGGCCACGATCATAGAGCGGGTTTGATGGGCCTGATTGACATCAACAAACTGCCGTTCAAAACCGGCAGTTCCTACCCTGAACCCCATGCGTCCCAGATGGGTGATCGCGGGCGGTACCAACTGGGTGATGCCGCCGGGTTAACCCAGTTTGGCGTCAACCTGATGGTGCTGCAGCCGGGATCAAAATCGTCCCTGCGCCACTGGCACGAGTCTGAGGATGAATTCCTGTGGGTCACGCAGGGCGAACTGGTTTTGGTGCAGGACGAGGGCGAAACCACCGTGCGCCCCGGTGATTGTGCGGCATTCAAAGGCGGTGACACCAATGGCCACCACCTGATCAACCGCTCGGAAAAGGAAGCGCGGTTTGTTGTGGTGGGCACACGCTCCGCCGATGGCGCCTGCACCTACTCAGATGTTGATATGAAAGTTGAAAACGACCGCTTCACCCGCAAAGACGGCAGCAAATTGTAACCCTGAAAGAGCAAAAGAATGACTGATTTTACATACGACGTAGACGGCGACGGCATCGCCACAATCACCTGGGACTGCCCGGGTAAATCCATGAATGTCATGTCTCAAAGCGGCCTGACGGAACTCAGCGACAGCATCGACAAAGCCCTCGGCGATGACGCGGTCAACGGCGTGGTTATCACGTCCGGCAAGAAAGACTTTGCCGGTGGCATGGACCTGAACGTGCTGGCCGATATGAAAACCGCTGCGGGCGATGATCCGGCCAGGGGGCTGTTTGACGGCATCATGTTAATGCACGGTTTGCTGCGTAAGATTGAACTGGCAGGCATGGATTTCAAAACCAAGAAAGGTGGCAAACCAATTGCCGCCGCCCTGCCCGGCACCGCTGCGGGCATAGGTCTGGAATTGCCGCTGGCCTGCCACCGCATATTCGCGGCTGACAACGACAAAGCCAAAATTGGCCTGCCCGAAATCATGGTTGGCATCTTTCCCGGCGCCGGAGGCACCATGCGCCTGTCGCGCAAACTGGGCGCGATGGCCGCCGCACCGCTGTTGCTGGAAGGCAAGATGTTGTCGCCCGCCAAATCAAAATCCGCAGGCGTGATCGATGAGGTTGTGCCCGGCGACGGGTTGTTGAGCGCTGCCAAAGACTGGGTGAAAAACGCGGCCGATGCCGATCTGGTCAAACCCTGGGATGCCAAGGGCTATAAAATGCCGGGCGGTGCGCCCTATCACCCCGCCGGTTTCATGACGTTTGTCGGTGCCTCCGCCATGATCCACAGCAAAACCCAAGGCGTATATCCCGCCGCCAGGGCCCTGTTGGCGGCGGTTTACGAAGGCGCATTGGTGCCCTTTGACACGGCGCTTAAGATCGAGGCGCGCTGGTTCACCAACGTGCTGATGAACCCAAGTTCATCCGCGATGATAAACTCGCTGTTCATCAACAAGGAAGCGCTGGAAAAAGGTGCTGTGCGGCCCAAGGGCGTGCCCGATCAATCTGTCAAGAAACTGGGCGTTCTGGGTGCGGGCATGATGGGGGCCGGCATCGCGCTGGTGTCTGCCCGTGCGGGTATCGAAGTGGTGTTGCTTGATCAGGATCAGGCGGCGGCTGACAAGGGCAAAGCCTATTCAGAAGCCTATGCCG
>CAYZQS010000208.1:0-1682 GCA_964480735.1 uncultured Rhodobacterales bacterium | reverse complement strand
ATTTGTGCAAAATTCAGCTCCACCTTGGGCCCGCCCAGAAAGGCAATCATCACCAGCCGCCCGTCATCGGCCAGCGTTTTGATATTGCGCGGAATATAATCACCACCGACCATATCAAGAATGACGTCAACGCCCCTGCGATCGGTGGCCTCTTTGACGATCTCAACAAAATCCTGGGTTTTGTAATCTATCGCAATTTCCGCCCCCAGATCGCGGCACACCTGACATTTCTCTGCCGACCCGGCGGTGGTGAACACCCGTGCGCCAAAAGCCTTGGCCAGTTGAATGGCCGTGGTGCCAATGCCCGAACTGCCACCGTGTACCAAAAAGGTTTCCCCCGCCAAAAGGCCGCCGCGCATGAACACGTTGCTGTAAACGGTAAAGAAAGTTTCACACAGCGCCGCCGCACTTACCATATCCATGCCCTTCGGCACCGGCAGCGCGTGATCCTGATCGGTCACCGCGTATTCGGCATAGCCACCACCGGGCAGCAACGCGCAAACGTCGTCGCCAAGCGACCATTTATGCGCACCGGCCCCAAGGGCCACAACCGTCCCGGCGCATTCCAGCCCCGGCAGATCAGAGGCACCCGGCGGTGGCGCATAGGCCCCGGCGCGTTGCAGCGCGTCCGGACGGTTCACTCCGGCGGCGGCGATTTTAATCAGGATTTGCCCCGGCGCGGGCACCGGCAGCCCGCGCGTTGTGGGCAACAAAACCTCCGGTCCGCCGGGTTTGCTGATCTCAACAGCGCGCATGGTTTTTGGCAGGCTCATATTTTCATCTTTCAAACTGATTTTCCACATATCCCGGCAAATCTCTGCGCGGGGATTTTGACGGCGCGCGCAGCCTGTCAAGCAGACGTCCGGGACCATTCATAAAACCCCTGATCAACGGGTTTTTGCGGGCCCCCGCCTTAAGTTTTTCAAACTGCATCACGTTTTCAATGCGCCGGTCCAAAAAGGCCCAGGTGTCTGTGTCATCCACAGATGTGTCGCCCAGCCAAAACAGCACCGTGGAACTGTAAACAGCAGACAAGGTTGCCCGCTTGGTGTACCAGTTGATGTCGTCAGACGTATCGCCCAGTGCCGTCCAGATTGCATCACAGGTCTGCCAGACCGCCGCTGTTCCCTCGCCGATATGCGCTGGCATGGACAACAACGTTATGCCCCGTCGCACGATGTCTTTTTCCCCGGAAACCACCATAAGGCGCGTGCGAACCGCCGCCATAATCCTGTCGCGATACCGCACGCCGCTTTGATTTTGTGCCAGCATGCGCTGCACCATCAGATCATCGCCCCGCCGGTGAAACGCCAGTGCCATATCAATCGCCCCGCGTGGATAGGCCTGCTGCGCCAGCCCCGCGTCAACAGCGCAATCGCCCATTGCCAGGCGCAGCGTTTCACGGCTCCACCCGTCAAAAACAACATGCGGCAGGGCTGCGGCCAGCAGTGCGGCCCTTGCTTTTTCTATATGCTCAGCCTCTGATATTTTTGGCGTTGCCATCTATTTTCTCCTTGCGGGCGGCAGGTGGTGGACAAGCCCGGCCAGCCTTGCTATATGCGCCCTTCCTGCAACCCCTGAAACTTAGACTTAGAAAGGTGGTGACACCACATGCAGGTACAGGTTCGAGACAACAATGTCGATCAGGCGCTTCGTGCCCTGAAGAAAAAACTGCAACGCGA
>CAYZQS010000207.1:0-1726 GCA_964480735.1 uncultured Rhodobacterales bacterium | reverse complement strand
TACTGACCCGAACAGGTCACTTCATTGTTCAAAAAATACTCCCGCGCGGCGCGCATCCGACCTACTGCGCCGCCACCACATCCTCAACCTTCTCCACCCTTACGGCTGAAAACTTGAATTCAGGTATCTTGCCAACCGGATCAAGCGCCGGGTTGGTCAGCACATTGGCCGCCGCTTCCACATAGGCAAACGGCACAAACACCATGTCTTCGGCCACCGCCCTGTCGCTGCGGGCCATGATCACGATGCTGCCGCGTTTTGTGGTCAGGCGGACATGACCGCCCGGCGTCACGTCCAGCGCCCGCAAAGTCTTGGGATGCAATGAACAATTCGCCTCGGGCTCGACCGCGTCCAAAACTTTTGACCGCCGGGTCATGGATCCCGTGTGCCAGTGCTCCAGCTGCCGACCGGTGGTCAGGATCATCGGATAATCCGCATCCGGCACGTCATCCGGTGCCACAACATTGGCAGGCGTAAATTTTGCCCGCCCCTCGGCCCTTGGAAAGCCATCGCCAAACACAATCGGCTGGCCGGGGTCTGTTGGCGTAAGGGAAGGGTAGGTCACCGTTTCCCGCTCCAGCCGCTCCCATGTTATGTTGTCAAGTGACGGCATGCCCTGCTTCATTTCGGCAAACACCTGGGACGGATGGTCGTAGTCCCAACCAAGCCCCAACCGCTGCGCCAAATCCGTGGTGATCTCCCAGTCTTCCCGCGCCGCGCCCGGGGGCGATACAGCCGGGCGGCCCATCTGCACCTGCCGGTTGGTGTTGGTGACGGTGCCGGTTTTCTCGGCAAACGCCGCGGCAGGCAGGATCACATCGGCATAATTGGCGGTTTCGGTCAGGAAAATATCCTGCACCACCAGATGTTCCAGCTTGGCCAGCGCGTCCCGCGCGTGCTCGACATCCGGATCAGACATCGCCGGATTTTCGCCCAGAATATACATGCCCCTGATATTGCCTGCGTGGATATCATCCATGATTTCAACCACAGTCAGGCCCTTTTCAGCACCAAAATCAACCGCTGAATTCCAGATTTCGTTGAAGGCAGAGCGCACGCCATCATCCGTAACGCTTTGATAATCCGGCAAAAACATCGGGATCATACCCGCGTCTGACGCGCCCTGTACATTGTTTTGCCCGCGCAAAGGATGCAGTCCCGCCCCGGGCCTGCCCACCTGCCCGCACATCAGTGCAAGGCTGATCAGACAGCGCGAATTGTCTGTGCCATGAATATGCTGGCTGATCCCCATGCCCCAGAAAATCATCCCCGCCCTGGCGGTGGCAAAGGCCCGCGCCACCTGTTTGATTTCTTCCGCGCCAATCCCGGTGATTTCAGCCATTTTTTCCGGCGAGAACCCTTTCAGATGCGCCTTTTGCGCCTCCCAGCCCTCGGTGAAGGCGGCGATGTACTGCCGATCGTAAAGCTGCTCTTCCACAATCACATGCATGATCGCGTTCAGCAAAGACACGTCCGTGCCGGGCCGGAACTGCAGCATATGGCTGGCGTGACGGCTAAGCGCCTGCCCGCGCGGGTCCATGACGATCAGCTTGCCGCCGCGTTTGGCAAACTGCTTGAAAAACGTTGCCGCCACCGGATGATTGCCCGCCGGATTGCAGCCGATCAAAATCGCCACATCGGCGTTTTCAATCTCGTTGAACGTGGCGGTCACCGCACCCGAGCCGACGTTTTCCATCAAGGCTGCGACGCTGGAGGCATGGCACAG
>CAYZQS010000206.1:0-1981 GCA_964480735.1 uncultured Rhodobacterales bacterium | reverse complement strand
TGGCCCATGACATGTTTTTGACCGAACCGTGCCGGAATACATTTGTTCCAAACACAAGTCCGCGGGCGGATCAAAGCCGGGTAAACCTTGTTCAACACCCGCTGATGCTGGAAACGGTTTACGGGCGGACCGGGGCTGCGGATAGCGTGCTGTATGATCAGGAAAATCCTGATCTTTTCGACGTGTTTGCATATGAGCGTTACACAAAGGCGAAAACCGTTCTCAAGTTCCTGCGCGATCCAAGACGCGACTGGAGCTATCCAACGACGGCCGATGCCCGCAATTTCTCTTCACCGATGCTGGCGCAGATAACGCTGAAATTCATGATTTATCATAATAGACTGGTAAATCACTTTGACAGCATCGGTCATCCGCAGGACAAGCTTTTTGCACTGGCCAGAGGCACCGTTATTCGCACATGGCACAATATTTTGCAACATGACATTTTGGAAACGACCTGTCGAAAAACTGCTGCTGCGCGATTCCCGTCCTGGATGCGTAAAATGGGGTTGTGGTCCGACAAAGAGGTTCTGTCGCGCGACATCCTGCGTTGTTTTCATGCTTTGGTACGCGAAGACTATTTGTTCAACAAATTGGCAAAAGATAAGGATGTTCGCGAGCCTATTCGTGACATTCTATCAATCGACATCCTTGGGCCCAAAATTACTGTTTCAAAATCGATCGATACCATTGGGCTGGTTCAAAAAAAACTTATCGGCGACTGGTTGAGCAAATGGGAAGTTGATTGGAACTTTTTCTTTGATGATAAACCAAAGGGCGGTCAAACGGCTTGGGCGCTCAATCGAACCGGATTTACGCCCAGCTTTACGTTCAGTCGGCCAACTCGTGACGTCGAGGTTCCCATTCAAATTCGGGACGCTGAAAAAAGTACGCGGCTGATTACCTCCGAGTTTTTCGAATATGCCAAGTTAAGCCCCCATATCAAAGACTTGATGTCCGAACTTGAGCAGGTAAACGGCCCTTGTAAACTTGGCGGTCACGTGTCCATTCCATTTGCTGTCGCTCTGCTGGCAGAGAGTTTTTACAGCACCCCCGGGACGGCTGATCGCGGCAAGCTGGGACATTTGGGATCAGCACTGGTCCGCAGGCAAATTGAACCCGTCATCGCTCAGGCAGCAACGCGGGCAAACAAAATATTGGCCTGGGCCAAAATCACAGCGGTGCCGGAGCCCGATGTCCTTCCCAAAACCTTTACCCAAATGATCGGACTACCCGATCTTAATTTCGTCACAAAAGGAGCCTAAATAATGTCTGACTTTACGATCAAGGTATTTTCCGGAGACGGCGACCCGATTACTCCAACAGAAATCGGTATTGTCGGCAATCAACTAAGAAATCTGGCGGCCGAGTTCCCGCAACTGAATAATGATACAAATATCGCCATCCACCGTTCTTCTACGTTGGCGGATTATTCCAGCCAAAAGGGCAGTTGGACTTCCAATGCACAGGATGCGGCTGAGGCAATTTTTGACGCGCTTTCATTCGTGATTTGGAACGGCAATACCATTCAGAAAGTACATGATTTCAATGAACCTGCTAATGTCAAAAAAGTTCACGATCACATTAAGCTGATCTTTATTTTTGAAGAAGAAGGTCAAATGGTCGTGCCGGTGCCGTCAACCAAACAAATCGAACGCGGCGAAACCTCTGCACCGCTAAATTTGCCGGATGTATACGACCAGTTGGTATCGGTTAAGACGGTCCGGGAATTGAACAGGCGGTTGCGGGCAGCCAAGGCTGGCGGCACCAATACCGTTTTATCAAGCCTAACTGAACCACAACTGGCGGCGGTCGAAACGGAGCTTCAGCTTGCGGGCGAAGCCATGCGAACGGAAGCCAACGCCGTTGACACCTTCTACGCCCAACTTGGCGACTACAGCGTGCGCCAGTGCCACAGCTGACCAACCCGATCACAGACAAAGCATCAGGCCCGGCGTTGCCCGGGCTTGATGCCGTTGGC
>CAYZQS010000205.1:0-1995 GCA_964480735.1 uncultured Rhodobacterales bacterium | reverse complement strand
CTTGTTGAGGATATGCACGAGGTCAAGCAGCGGCTTGGCTTTTTGGAAAACCAGTACGCGAGCCTTTCAAACCGGCTCGACAGGATGGATATGCGTATTGATCGCATCGAAAAGCGACTGGACTTGCAGGACGCCTAGGCGACCTGACCAACTCATATCAATCAGCGGACAAGACCGCAGTTGGGATTTGCAAACCGGCGGCAACCGGGGAGTCAGTCCGTGACAAAAATCAACAAAGACCCGAAAATAATGGATCGTGCGGTGGTAGAGACGGCGGGGTTGGTGGCTTGAAAATACTTCTAACGATAATACTGACCGCACTACTTGCCGGCCCGGTGGGCGCGCAGGGCTGGAGCTTCAAATCTGTGGCCGACAAGGGGGGCGACTATCCGGTGGAAGTGCCCGATAACGAAAGCGAAGCCATCGAAGCATTTTGGGAAGATGGCAGGGGGTGGTTCACCTCGTTTGGATGTCTAGAGCAAAACATCAACGGTGTGACCTCAACCTCACTTTATTTGCGCACCGGGAATGGCAGCAAATCTCATGGGGATGAAATTGCTGTCCAGCTTGATTTGACCAGCGCAGGATTGACACCGCAAATCCTGCCTTCGCTGAAATATGCAAACGGGGCCTATTATACCCCGATCAGCCTTATGGTATATGCAACCATGCTGCACGCCAATCTGGCTTTGATCTATGAAGCAAACGGGGCGTTTGCCCATGCGGTTCTCTTTGGGCCGGACCTGGATTCCGATGGGCGGTGGCAACTGTCCAATCTCAAATGCCTGCAAAAATAAGTGCTGCGCACGGCCAAAACGAAGCGATAAGACGGGAGGATTATTATGAGCAAAGTCATCAAAGGCGGTACCGTTTGCACGGCGGACCGCACATGGAAAGCCGACGTTCTGATCGAGGGCGAAACGATCAAGCAGATCGGCGAGGGCCTTAAGGGGGATGAGTATATCGACGCCGAAGGGGCCTATGTGATCCCCGGCGGGATTGATCCGCATACCCATCTGGAAATGCCGTTTATGGGCACGACAGCTGCCGAGACCTTTGAGTCTGGCACCTGGGCGGCAGCGGCTGGTGGCACCACGATGGTGGTGGATTTTTGTCTGCCGGGCGAAGACGGCAGCATCAAGAACGCCATTAACGAGTGGCACCGCAAGTCTGCGCCGCAGATCTGTTCCGATGTGGGCTATCACATGGCGATCACCGGTTGGGACGAGAATGTGTTCACCGAAATGGAAGACGCGGTGAAAATGGGAGTCAACAGCTTCAAACATTTCATGGCCTATAAGGGCGCCTTGATGATCGAGGATGACGAAATGTTCGCCTCTTTCAAGCGCTGTGCCGAACTGGGCGCACTGCCCATGGTGCACGCGGAAAATGGCGATCTGGTGTTTGAGCTGCAGAATAAATATTTTGATATGGGGATGACGGGGCCTGAGGCGCATGCGTACAGCCGCCCGCCGGAACTGGAGGGCGAAGCCGCCAACCGGGCGATCACCATTGCTGACACTGCGGGCGTGCCGCTTTACATTGTGCATGTGTCTTGCGAGCAAACCCACGAGGCGATCAGGCGGGCACGGCAAAAGGGCATGCGGGTTTATGGCGAGCCTTTGATCCAGTTTCTGACGCTGGATGAAAGCGAATATTTCAATAAGGATTGGGATCACGCCGCGCGGCGGGTGATGTCACCACCGTTTCGCAGCAAGGATCATCAGGATTCGCTTTGGGCCGGTTTGCAGGCGGGCAGCTTGCAGGTTGTGGCCACCGATCACGCGGCGTTTAACACCAAACAAAAACGCGCCGGGCGGGATGATTTCCGGATCATTCCCAACGGGTCCAACGGGCTGGAGGAACGTCTGGCGGTGCTTTGGACCGAAGGCGTTGAAACCGGACGGCTGACGCCCAATGAGTTTGTAGCGGCGACCTCAACCAACGTGGCGAAAATCCTGAATATCTATCCCAAGAAAGGCGCGATTGTCGAAG
>CAYZQS010000204.1:0-2006 GCA_964480735.1 uncultured Rhodobacterales bacterium | reverse complement strand
TCAAAAGGATAGAGCCGCTCCGCTGATTCAGATAAAAAGGACGCGGCTCTAGCGAAGATTTAACGCAGCGTCCCCGGTTGCTCCCGCCAACCAATTTCCCGCTGCTCGATTGTTTTGCGTTTTGCCAGCCTGCCCCTTTCCGGTAGCCTATTCAGCTGTCCCACCGCTTAAGGCAAAGCCCGCGCCGTGCGGCCTGACCGCCCACCCTGCCACCGGGGCCATGCGGTCACGGCGGCGTTCCAGTTGCCAGCATCCCCCCTTATCGCTGTGCTGCGGGGCCATATGCCAGCGGCTTTCCACCCCTTGTGATCCACCCGCCCCCGGCACCAAAAGCACCCCCAGTGGTGCCGGCCCGCCAAGCGCAGCCCCGGCCTCTGCCGCCAGATGCAGGCGCCGCACCGGCGTCATATGGGCAGGTCCGGGCAGTTCGCAGATCACCAGGGGCACGCACCCGGCACGCAGCACCTCCTCCATGCACCACAGCAAATCCTCGGGGCGCTTGGGGGAAATCGTGGTGATCCGCGCCGGGTTGACAAATTCAACCACCCCGGCGGCGTGCAACCGGTCATGCCCCCAGGCCGGCCTGATCCAATAGATGTCCCCTTCCAGCGCCCGGGCCAGCATCAAGGCCAGCGTGCGCCGCGCCGGGCCGCAAAACTCATGCGCCCGGGCGCGGGTCAAGTGAAGATCACCAATCAGCACCTGCCCGGCTTTTTCGCGGTGGCTGTTACGGGTTAACAGGTGTTGGGTCATTGCGGCAATCTAGTTTGTTCTTGTTATGTTCTCAAGCCTTGATTCAATTGACAAACCATGAAACAAGCGCAAAAGCCCCAAAAAACACGGAAAATTCATGCTGCACCATCCTCTGGGCAAAACAGACCTGAAGATCAGCCAACTGTGCCTTGGAACCATGACGTGGGGCACGCAAAACAGCGCGGCCGAGGCGCACACCCAGATCGATACGGCGCTGGATCACGGCGTCAACTTTATCGACACGGCGGAAATGTATCCGGTCAATCCGTTGCTCAGGAAAAATCAGGGCGATACAGAGCGCATTCTGGGAAATTGGGTCGCGTCCAGTGGCAGGCGCAGCGACGTTGTCATTGCAACAAAGATCTCCGGCTCCGGCCATATGAACGTGCGCGACGGCGCACCAATCTCGGCGAAAACCATTGAAATCGCTGTGGAAAACTCTCTGAGATCGCTAAAAACCGACTACATCGACCTGTACCAGCTGCACTGGCCAAATCGCGGCTCTTACGCGTTCAGGCAAAACTGGACCTACGACCCGTCCAAACAAAACAAAACCGAAACGCTGGCGCATATGCTGGAGGTTTTGCAGGCAATGCAGACGCTGGTACGGGCTGGAAAAATCCGCCATTTCGGCCTGTCCAACGAAAGCGCCTGGGGCACGGCGCAGTGGTTGCGGCAGGCAGAGGAAAACGGCCTGCCACGGGTGGTTGGCGTTCAAAACGAATATTCGCTGCTGTGCCGTCATTTTGATCTGGATATGGCGGAGCTGGCGCATAATGAACATGTCGGCCTGCTGGCTTTTTCACCACAGGCGGCGGGCATTCTGACGGGCAAATACGCAGGCGATGTCACCCCGAAAGGATCACGCCGCAGCCACGTGGCCAATCTGGGCGGGCGCATCAACCCGCATCTTTGGCCCGCCCATGACGCCTATATGACCATCGCCCAAAAGCACGGGCTGAACCCCGGCCAAATGGCATTGGCCTGGTGCCTGACCCGTCCGTTTGTGGCTTCGGCCATATTTGGGGCCACAAATTCAGACCAGTTGCAACAGGCACTTGGCGCTGCTGACGTGACGCTGTCCGCAGAAGTATTGGCGGACATTCAAACCACATACCGACAATACCCGGCACCGATCTAAACTGCCGCCCCGCCATTTCATCTTTGCCCAAATACTCATTTTCCAACGAGCGTTCAGCGACGTTGGCCCGGCGCAACAAAAACCGACCGAAGGTCGCGTTTTTGGCGTGAGG
>CAYZQS010000203.1:0-2078 GCA_964480735.1 uncultured Rhodobacterales bacterium | reverse complement strand
TGGTGATCCTGGACACCCCCCCGGCCCTTGGCTACCTGACCATCAACGGGCTGGCGGCGGCGGACATCCTGCTGGTGCCACTTGGCGCGTCATTTCTGGAGTTTGACTCAACAGGGCGGTTCTTTGACATGCTGCATTCCACCTTTGCCTCGATCGAGGACGGGGAAAATATGGCGGCGCGGGCTTTGGGGCGGGACGAGCTGGCGTTTGAATGGGACGCCGTGCAGGTTGTGATCACACGTTATGACGGCGCCCAGCAGGCAGAGCTGGCCGGGCTGATGCAGGCCTATCTGGGCGGCAATATATCGCCCTACCGGCAGAATTTCACCGCTTTGATCGGGCAGGCGGGCGAACAGGTGCGCGGCATTTACGAGGCCGATTACCGCGATTTCAACCGCGAGACCTATACCCGCGGCCGCGAGACCTTTGACGCCACCTACGGCGCGTTCAAGCGGTTGCTGCTGGGGGTGTGGCGTCGCGACGAAGTCGCGCTGGGTAAAAGGAGTGATGAAATCGCGCGAAGGGTAGGGGGCGGATTGACGTGATTTTCGGCCAAAGGAAAAATATTATTTATAATTATTTCAGGGTTTTACGGCATATTTGTTTCGCGTGCGAAACATTTTGCAGCGGAAAGATCAACAGCGCCCTTGCATCTAATTGTAGCTACAATTAGAATGGAGTATGAATGGGATAAAGGCAAAGCAGACGCCAATCGTATCAAGCACGGTGTTGGTTTTGAGGAGATGTCCGATTTTGACTGGGAAACCGTTCTGACGTTTGCGGATGTGCGAAAGGACTACGGCGAGGCCCGTTTCCAGTCTTATGGATTAATTCGTGGCCGTCTGCATATCCTGGTCCACACGGGTCGCGGCGGGCGCTGCCGGGTGATCGGGCTGCGCCGCGCCAATGAACGGGAAAGGCAATTTTATGACCAGGAAACCTGACCATATATCACAGCAGGACTGGGACGCTGTTGACGTGCCGGAGCTGACAGACGCGCAGATGAAACAGATGCGCCCGGCGATTGAGGTGGTGCCGCATATTGTTGAAGAATACCGCCGCAGCCGGGGGGCGCAGAAGGCGGCGGTGAAGGCGCAGGTGACCCTGCGGCTGGATGCGGATCTGCTGGACCATCTGCGCCAGAGCGGCAAAGGCTGGCAGACAAGGGTGAATGATATCCTGCGGCGGGAGTCCGGATTATGAGCCGGGAAGCCTGCAATGCGGAAAATATTTATTCAATTATTTCAGGGTTCTGCGGCAAGTTTGTTTCGCATGCGAAACATTTGACGTTTGAAAAGGCAGCGCACGGTGGGGCAGGGGCCTGTTCATCGTTTTAAGGCAGACAGTCGGCAAAGGAGTTTGATCATGGCAAAACGTAAACGGCTGACACCGGCGCAGGCGGGCTTTCTGGAACCGGCCCAGCAGGCCCCCGAGATGAAATCGATGTTCGCGCCCACCCCGCCGATTGCCCAGGTGGCCGGCGAAGCCTCTGCCACCGCCGCCCTTAAGGAGGTGACCGAACGTTTGCACCAGGCCCGGGACGGCGGCATGCTGGTGCAAAAACTGCCGCTAAACACCATCATCGCCGATCATCTGAACCGGGACCGGCTGATGGCCGACGCCGAGGAGTTAAAGGCGCTGGTGGAAAGCATCCGCATCCACGGCCAGCGCACCCCGATCGAGGTGGTTGATCTGGATGACGGCACCTACGGGCTGATTTCCGGCTGGCGGCGGCTGAGTGCGCTGGAAATGCTGGCCAAAGAGACGGGCGAGGCGGCGTATGACACTGTATTGGCCCTGCTGCGCCGCCCGGAAACCGCCTCTGACGCCTATGTGGCGATGGTCGAGGAAAACGAGGTCCGCGTGGGCCTGTCCTATTACGAACGCGCCCGCGTTGCGGCGCTGGCGGTCAAGCAAGGGGTGTTCGTGACCGAGAAAATCGCCCTGCAACGGCTGTTTGCCACCGCCAGCCGCCCCAAACGATCTAAGATCCGGTCATTCCTCAGCCTTTATCACGCGCTGGACGGGGTGTTGCGCTTTCCCACCCAACTGAGCGAACGGCTGGGACTGCGGCTGGC
>CAYZQS010000202.1:0-2121 GCA_964480735.1 uncultured Rhodobacterales bacterium | reverse complement strand
GTCAAATAATTTGCAAATATCAGGGCTATGCGGTTATTAATATTGCAAAAGCCGGACTTTGAATTGCGGCAGAGCAGACAGTTTAATTCAAGGCAGCCAGATGAAGCGCAAAGTATCAAAAGCAATTTTTCCGGTTGCCGGACTTGGCACTCGGTTCCTGCCCGCCACAAAATCCATCCCAAAAGAGATCATGTCGCTGGTGGACAGACCGCTTATTCAATATGCCATTGACGAGGCACGCGCCGCCGGAATTCAGGAATTCATTTTTGTCACTTCGCGCGGCAAGGGCGCGCTGGAGGACTACTTTGACGGTGCCCCGCAAATCGAAGCGGCCCTGCGACGGAAAAATAAACGGGACTTACTGCGCCTGTTAAAATCGTCAACAATGGACAGCGGCGAGATTGCCTATATCCGACAACGGGACGCGCTGGGGCTGGGCCATGCGGTATGGTGTGCGCGGCGGCTGATTGCCAATGAACCATTCGCAGTCATATTGCCGGACGATGTGATCGCGGCAGAAAAACCCTGTTTGCAACAGATGGTCGAAGCCTATGCCGAAACCGGCGGCAACATGGTGGCGGCGATGGAGGTTCCGGCTGAAAAGGCCTCTGCGTATGGGGTTTTGGACGTGAAAGACGACATGGGTTCTTTGGTTTCGGTCAAGGGTATGGTGGAAAAACCAGCAGAGGGCAGCGCACCGTCAAATCTGGCGGTTATCGGGCGATATATCCTGACGCCGCGGATTTTGCGAAATCTCAGCAATATCGATGCGGGAAAGGGCGGGGAAATTCAGCTTACAGATGCCATAGCAGCAGAAATTGCCAGCTCAGACAATGTTTACGGGTTGCGGTTTAAGGGGAAACGGTTTGATTGCGGCTCTAAGGCCGGATTTTTGCAGGCAACCGTGGCATTTGGTTTGGCGCGGGAAGACCTGCGCGATGAATTTTCGGCATTTCTGGACGAAATGATGGCGTCCCGCCACGCCGCGCAGTAAGCTCTGCAAAAAAGACGGGCAGACGAGGGCATATTGTCAAATATTTTAGTGACTGGCGGCGCGGGCTATATTGGTTCGCATGCCTGTAAGGCCTTGATGTTGGCCGGTTTTACACCGGTTACATATGATAATCTAAGCACCGGCTGGGCGGATGCGGTAAAGTTTGGGCCGTTTGAAGAAGGTGATTTAACAGACCCATCGCGATTGTCCGAAGTGTTTGCAAAATATCAGCCGACTGCCGTTATGCATTTTGGCGCCTTGTCTGACGTGGGGCAATCAATGCAAGACCCGGGCATTTACTGGCACAACAACGTTGCCGGATCGCTTTCCCTGTTGCAGGCGATGGTTGCCGGTGGCTGTGACAAGATGGTATTTTCGTCAACCTGCGCGACCTATGGGGATCACGATGGTGTTTTGCTGGACGAAAGCTGTGCACAACATCCCATCAATGCTTATGGTGCGTCAAAGCTTGCCATAGAGCACATGTTGGAAAATTTTGGCGTAAGTGCTGGAGTTAACAGCGTTATTTTCCGTTATTTCAACGTGGCCGGGGCCGATCCTGACGGTGACGTGGGCGAGTTTCACCGGCCGGAAACCCATTTGGTTCCGCTGATGCTGGACGCCATCGAGGGTAAGCGGGGGGCATTAACCATCAACGGCACGGATTATGATACGCCCGATGGAACCTGCATCCGCGATTATGTTCATGTTAGCGATCTGGTGGATGCTCATCTTGCCGGGCTTGACTGGTTGATGCAGGGCCGGGGCAGCCGGGTTTTTAATCTTGGAACCGGAACCGGGTTTTCAGTGCGCGAGGTGGTAAACGAAAGCCGCGCCGTTACCAACAAATCTGTTCCGGTTGCCGAGGGCCCGCGTCGGGCGGGCGACTGTACCAAATTGGTCAGCGGCAGTGTTCGTGCCGAGACAGAACTGGGCTGGACGCCAAAGCGATCCACAATGCACCAAATGATCAAGGATGCCTGGCGCTGGCAGAAGACTGGTCATTACGAGGCATAGATGCGGGCGCGGTTGCTTGATATTTCAAGGCTGATTTCGCGGGTCGGAAAAGGACCCATGACCGGCGTTGACCGGGTTGAGCTGGCGTACTTTGAAGAGTTTGTCAGACG
>CAYZQS010000201.1:0-2157 GCA_964480735.1 uncultured Rhodobacterales bacterium | reverse complement strand
TTCCGCCCGAACCGTCGTCCAAACGCATCGCCGTTTGGCGCAAGCTGAAAGGCATGGGGGCCGTCTATCTGCAAAACGGTGTGTGTCTGTTGCCCAAAACAGACCACCACATCCGCCAGGTCAAAATGCTTGAAAATGATATTTCCGCGATCAAAGGCACCTGTGTCATTCTGGAAACCGTGGCGCTGGACAAAGCACAAGAGGGCAAGGTGGTCACCCGTTTCATGGCGGACCGCGATGACGGCTACGAGGAAATCATCGATAAATGCGATGATTTCGAGGCTGAAGTCGCCAAAGAGATCACGGCCAACCACTATACTTTTGCGGAACTGGAAGAAAACGACGTCGATTTCAAAAAACTGCAGGGCTGGTTGGCGAAAATTCAGGCACTGGATTTTTATGGTGCCCCGCGCGCGGCCGAGGCCGAAAAACGTGTGCGAAAATGCGAATCCATTTTGGATGATTATGCCAAACGGGTGTTTCACGCCCATGAGGAAAACAAATAGGGAGACCCGATTATGGACTGGCCCACTGCCGCCCCCGCCATCAGCGCGGCCTTTTTGGCGTCAACCGTCGAGGTGGTTGAGGCTTTCACCATTATCCTTGCCGTAGCCACTTTGCGCAGTTGGAAACCTGCCCTGATCGGCACCTTTGCGGCACTTGCGGTTCTGGCGGCGATCATTGTTGTGCTTGGCCCGCTGCTGGACCGCATACCCATTCACTATTTGCAATTGTTCATCGGCCTGTTGCTGTTGCTGTTTGGAATGGGCTGGCTGCGCAAAGCGTCGTTACGGGCCTCCGGTGTAATCGCACTGCACGACGAGGACGCAATTTTTGCACGCGAAAGCAGCGCTTTTGAAAAAGAGGCCGGCGTGAGCGAAACCTCGCTTGACTGGCTGGCCGGCATCGCCTCGTTCAAGGCGGTCCTGCTGGAGGGTCTTGAAGTGGTGTTCATCGTCATCGCGGTTGGGGCCGGGCGCGGGTTGTTGTGGCCTGCGGCGATGGGCGCGCTGGCCGCCTGTGTGGTGGTGCTGGCGATTGGCGTTGTCATTCGCAAACCGCTGTCACGGGTGCCGGAAAACACCCTGAAATTTGGCGTTGGGGTGATGCTGTCAGCCTTTGGCGTGTTCTGGACCGGCGAAGGTCTGGGCATTGACTGGCCCGGCGGTGATCTGGCGCTGCTGTATTTTGCCGCCGCGTTTCTGGCCACCGGACTGTTCGCGGCATATCTGACACGCACATCCAAACCCGAGGTCAAAGCATGAGCATCTTGATGGAAGTCTTCAGCGACCTGATCGGCATGTTCATCGCCGACGCGCGCATGTCCGCCGCCATTCTGGTATTGGTGGCGGTGGTGGCCGCCCTTTTGAACTATGGTGTGACCACCCCAATTCTGGGCGGTGTGATCCTGTTGGTCGGCTGCCTGTTGCTGATTGTTGTCAGCACATTACAGGCGGCCAGAAAAGCGCGGTAACCTGGGTTTTGTGATGGTTCGATCGACCGCTGTTTGACATCTGACTGCTTGGCGACTTAGCCAAACACCCGGCCCAGCGCTGCGTCAATGGCAGCAACAATCGCGTCAAGATCCGCCTGGGTGCAGATCAGCGCCGGGCTAAGGCACAGGGTGTTGTTAAACCCCGGAACGGACCGGTTTGTCACTCCAATGATAACCCCGTTGGCCATGCAATCCGCCGTCACCGCCTGGGCCTGACGTTCATCCACCGGTTCTTTGGTTGTGCGATCCTTCACCAGCTCCACACCGCAAAACAGACCCTTGCCGCGCACGTCGCCGACGATTTCATGCCGGTCCTTCAGGCCTTCCAAAAGGCCCATCAAATACGCACCCATCTTGGTGACATTCTCAAGAATATTCTCGTCCTCAATGATACGCATATTTTCCAGCGCCGCCGCCGGACCGGCAGTGCAGCCGCCAAACGTTGAAATATCGCGAAAATAATCCAGCGGATCGTCGGGGTTTTCCTTGAACATCTCAAAGACTTTTTCCGTGGTTACCGTGCAGGATATCGCCGCATAACCAGAGGCGACGCCTTTGGCCATGGTCACAAAATCCGGCTGGATATCATAGTGCTGATAGCCAAACCATTTGCCCGTCCGGCCAACCCCGCAGACCACTTCATCAATGTGCAGCAACACATC
>CAYZQS010000200.1:0-2165 GCA_964480735.1 uncultured Rhodobacterales bacterium | reverse complement strand
GGCTTTATTCCACCCGCGTCCAGGTTTGTTTGGAACACAACAACCCACCGGCAACACAGCCGCGCAGATCAAGTTTGTCGCCGCGCAACGTGATTTTGCCAATGTATATTTTGTCATTGGACGGGCGCCAGACGTTGCCTTCGTATTTGGTGCCGCCAACTGATTCCATATCGATAACCAGCGTTTTGCCGATATTTTCTGACTGATACTCGCCGGTATCGTCAAATGTCCGCGAAATGATCCCGCATATTTTGGAACCACACGGCCCCATCGTGATATAGGCATAGCTGCCGTCATCAACTTCGGTCTGCCAAATTCCATCAACCGGATCGGCAAGCGCCGGCCCTGCCAGCATAAGTGCCGTTGCCAAAAGTATTTTTTTCATAGTTTCCTCCCATTTCTGCCGCAGTTTCCCCAAATTACACCCGATACGCAAGTCTTTCGTTGGGTCATCTCTGTTACTTGGCAAACGGTGCCGCCTGTGATTAACAGCAACCGCTGATTTGAACCCAGGGCCACGCGCATGATATTGTATCCGGCAATCGACCTGAAAGACGGCGCCTGCGTGCGTCTTTATAAAGGCGACATGGACCGGGCGACGGTCTTTAATAATGATCCCGCCGCACAGGCATTGGCGTTTGAAAACGCCGGTTGTGAATGGCTGCATCTGGTTGATCTGAACGGCGCTTTTGCCGGGGCGCCGGTCAATGCAACACCGGTAGAGGCGATATTGGCCGCCTGTTCGGTGCCCGCACAGCTGGGCGGTGGCATCCGGGACATGGCCACGATCGAGCGTTGGCTGGAAAAGGGGCTGGCGCGGGTGATCCTTGGCACCGTAGCGGTTGAAAATCCTGATCTGGTGCGTGCGGCCGCGCGGGCGTTTGAGGGCCGCGTTGCGGTTGGTTTGGACGCGCGGAACGGCAAAGTGGCCACACGCGGCTGGGCCGAGGAAACCGACATCGACGTCACCGATCTGGCGCGGCGCTTTGAAGACGCGGGTGTGGCGGCGATTATCTATACTGACATCAACCGTGATGGTGCCATGCAGGGGCCGAACGTGGCGGCGACGGCAGCGCTGGCGAATGCGGTTGATATTGCGGTGATTGCCAGTGGCGGGGTGTCATCGATGGCGGATTTGCAGGCGTTGAAAGAATGCGGTGCGCCGCTGAACGGGGCGATTTCGGGACGCGCACTTTATGACGAGACGATAGACGTTGCCTCTGCAATCACCTACCTAAAAGCCTGACATGTTAAAAACCCGCATCATCCCCTGTCTGGACGTCAAAGACGGTCGCGTGGTCAAGGGCGTCAACTTTGTTGACCTGATCGACGCCGGTGACCCGGTTGAAAGTGCCCGCGCCTATGACGCTTCCGGTGCAGATGAGCTGTGCTTTCTGGACATAGCGGCCACGGTTGAAAACCGCGACACCATGTTTGATGTGGCCCGGCGCACCGCGGAACAATGCTTCATGCCGCTGACCATCGGCGGCGGCGTGCGCGGCCCCGAAGACGTGCGCAAACTGCTGTTGGCGGGCGCGGACAAGGTTTCGTTCAACTCGGCAGCCGTTGCGGACCCGGATGTGGTTGCGGCCAGCGCCAACAAGTTTGGCAACCAGTGCATCGTTGTGGCGATAGACGCCAAGAGTGTATCGCCGGGAAAATGGCAGATATTCACTCACGGCGGGCGGCAGGCAACCGGCATAGACGCGGTGGAATTTGCCCGCGAGATGCAGGCCAAAGGCGCCGGGGAAATATTGCTGACCTCGATGGACCGTGACGGCACGCGGGATGGATACAACCTGCCCCTGACCCGCGCCATTGCCGATGCGGTTTCCATTCCGGTGATTGCCTCGGGCGGGGTGGGCACGCTGGATCATCTGGTGGAGGGCGTTACAGAAGGTCACGCCTCTGCCGTTCTGGCCGCCAGCATATTTCACTTTGGCGACCATACAATTCATCAGGCCAAGGCCCATATGGCCGCTGCCGGTATCCCTGTAAGGATGTGACATGAGCGATATTCTAACCCGTCTGGCCGCCACAATTGCCGCCCGCGCAGACGAGGACCCGCAGACGTCCTATTCCGCCAGCCTGCTGGCCAAAGGCCCCGCCAAATGCGCCGAAAAATTTGGTGAAGAGGCGGTGGAGGCGGTAATTGCAGCGGTCAG
>CAYZQS010000199.1:0-2171 GCA_964480735.1 uncultured Rhodobacterales bacterium | reverse complement strand
AGCTGGACAACGATCACGAGGTGGGCATGGGATTTGCCGGCGGTGATCTGGGCGTTATGCGCATTCAGGGCATGGGGTTTTTTGCACCGGACATAATCACCTACTACGGCACAGATATGTCGGGCGCAAAAACGCAGCTGGTTCAACATGTTAGCCAGCTTAACGTGATGCTGCGGGCGGCACCAAAGGAAAGCAACGACGGCGCGGCGCAGCGGATTGGATTTCGGCTGGCGGCTGACTTGAATGGCGAGGTGGCCGCCGTCAAACCCGGCGAAACCTCTGAATAGGCCGCACGCGCGGTACGACGCACAGCCGCAGTGCGGGCGCTGAAATTGTCAGGTAAAGGTGGCCGGGCTACGAATCAAATGCAGGAGCAGATCATGGCAGATCACGTTCACGGCGAAATGGATGTCACTTCGCAACAAGAAGCGTTCTCTGGTTTTATCAAATGGGTTATCCGGGTCAGCTTGGCCTCGATTGCGGTTTTGATTTTTCTGGCCATCTACAACAGTTAGGGCACCGGACGCCTCGCCTGCGCAGATTGGCGTCATAATTGCCGAATCCAGCGGCTGACAGTTCACTTTTGCGTGCAATTTGGGTCCGATGGGCAACATCATAATATTGCGCCCGGTCTGGGCCTTGTTCTAAAAGTTCAAATATGCGCGAAATCGCGGTGCAACGTCGTGGTTTTGCGGCTTTACGGATATACGGGGAACTATGTCTAAAATCCTGCTCTTTCTCAGTTTGCTGCTGCTTTCAGGCCTGTCAGCCTGCGGCGTTTCGATCATCGCTTCGGACGAGTTGGTGACCAAATACGCCTACGTTCACGACGGACCACCGTCGATCACTTTGGTGACAGTGATCAACAACAACAACGGCGAGGGTGGCCATTCGGCCCTGTTAATCAACGCACAGCAACGCATTGTCTTTGATCCCGCGGGGAATTTCAAAAGCAAGTTCGCACCGGAACGCAATGATTTCGTGTACGGAATGCGGCCGGAAATTCTGGATCGATACATCAGCTTTCACGCCCGTAAGGCCTGGCATGTGATTTTGCAGGAAAAGATCGTGTCACCGGAGGTGGCAGAGCACCTGTATCAGATGGCCAAGAACAACGGTGCGGTGCCCAGTGCGTTCTGCGCCAACAGCGTTTCGCATATGTTAAAAGGGACGCCGGGATTTGAATCGATTTCGGTCAGCTATTTTCCCAAGAAGATCATGCGGGATTTCGCAAAACTTTCGGACGTTTCCACCAGCAAATTTGAAGAGTGGGATTGAAACGGGCTGCAATTCAGACAAATCGCGAGGGCACATGCGCATTAAGAAATTGATTTTGGCATTTGGGTTGGTTGGTTTCATGGGCGGGTGCATCGCACAACTGCCCTGGGCGCCGGATCACAAGGTCCAGCGGGCGATCTATAAACACAACGGCCCCCCCTCGGTTACTTTGATGACCGTCATTGCCAACGACAGCGGGTCCGCCGGACACAGTGCGTTGTTGATCAACGGTTCACAACGGGTCATCTATGATCCCGCAGGCACATGGTATAATTTTGATGTGCCCGAGCGCGCGGATTTACTGTACGGAATTTCGCCCAAGTTTTTGCAGTATTATCTGGATTACCACGCGCGAAAGCGGTTTCACGTGGTCATGCAGACCAAAACCCTGTCTTTGGCCGCGGCTGACGGTTTGATCCGAAACGCCATTGAAAACGGGGCATCCTTCAGTGGCATGTGCGCGGCGAACACGTCAAAACTGTTGGCCCAAACGCCGGGATTTGCCGGATTTCCGGTGGGTCTGTTCCCAAAAAATGCGGTTAAGGCCTTTGCTACCGTGCCCGGGGTTACGACCAGGAAGATTTTTCAGGATGATGAAGGCAAAGACCTGAAAGAATAGCCACCAAAAAGAAAACCCCCAGGGCGCGGGCCACGGGGGTTGATTGCTTTTAAAATAGATCCGCAATTGCGGCGAAGCTGCGCCTATAGCCCGTTTTCGCGCTGTAATTTCTTACGCGCAAGCTTGCGTGCACGTCGTACGGCTTCCGCTTTTTCGCGGGCTTTCTTGACGCTGGGCTTTTCGTAATGCTGCCGAAGTTTCATTTCACGAAACACGCCCTCGCGTTGCAGTTTTTTCTTCAGGGCACGAAGCGCCTGATCGACATTGTTGTCTC
>CAYZQS010000198.1:0-2414 GCA_964480735.1 uncultured Rhodobacterales bacterium | reverse complement strand
GCAACATGGCACTCAAGTCGTACAAACCAACGACGCCGGGCCAGCGTGGGCTGGTACTGATCGACCGTTCGGAGCTTTGGAAAGGCCGCCCGGTCAAATCCCTGACAGAGGGATTGACCAAAAACGGCGGCCGGAACAACACCGGACGGATTACCATGCGCCGCAAGGGCGGGGGGGCCAAGCGCCTGTACCGCATTGTGGATTTCAAGCGCAGCAAGATGGATATCAGCGCCACGGTGGAGCGGATCGAATACGACCCCAACCGCACCGCGTTCATCGCCCTGATCAAATATGACGACGGCACCCAGAATTACATTCTGGCACCGCAGCGTCTTGGCATTGGTGACAAGATTATCGCCTCCGCCAAGGTAGACGTAAAACCCGGCAACGCCATGCCGTTCACCGGCATGCCGATTGGCACCATCATTCACAATATCGAAATGAAGCCCGGCAAAGGCGGCCAGATTGCCCGTGCGGCGGGAACCTACGCCCAGTTTGTGGGCCGTGATGGCAGCTACGCGCAGGTGCGCTTGTCATCCGGAGAGCTTCGCCTGATCCGTCAGGAATGTATGGCCACCATCGGCGCGGTCTCAAACCCTGACAATTCAAACCAAAACATCGGCAAGGCCGGTCGCAACCGCCACAAGGGCATCCGCCCGTCTGTGCGCGGTGTTGTGATGAACCCGGTTGATCACCCGCACGGTGGTGGCGAGGGCCGCACATCCGGTGGCCGCCATCCGGTTACCCCCTGGGGCAAACCAACCAAGGGTGCGCGCACACGGTCAAACCGCACCACCGATAAATACATCCTGCGCTCGCGCCACGCCAAGAAGAAGGGTCGCTAGACAATGTCACGTTCAAACTGGAAAGGCCCTTTTGTCGATGCGCATGTGCTTAAAAAAGCCGAAACCGCGCGTGAAAGTGGCCGCAAAGATGTCATCAAAATCTGGTCCCGTCGTTCCACCATTCTGCCCCAGTTCGTGGGTCTGACCTTTGGTGTATACAACGGCCGCAAACATATTCCTGTGCTGGTCTCGGAAGAGATGATCGGGCAGAAATTTGGCGAATATTCTCCAACGCGCACCTACTATGGGCACGCCGCGGACAAAAAAGCGAAACGGGGCTAAGTCATGGGAAAAGAGAAAAACCCGCGCCGCGTGGCCGACAACGAGGCGATGGCCGTGTCCCGCATGTTGCGCACCAGCCCGCAAAAGCTGAACCTTGTGGCCCAGATGATCCGCGGCAAAAAGGTAGAGGCGGCGCTGACCGACCTGACATTTTCCAAAAAACGTATCGCCGAAGACGTCATCAAAACCCTGCAGTCGGCAATCGCCAATGCGGAAAACAATCACGGGCTGGATGTGGACGATCTGGTGGTGGCAGAGGCCTGGGTTGGCAAGAACCTGGTCTTAAAACGCGGCCGCCCGCGCGCCCGTGGCCGCTTTGGTAAAATTTTGAAACCTTTCTCGCAGGTCACGATCAAAGTGCGTCAGGTAGAGGAGCAAATATAATGGGTCAGAAAATCAACCCAATTGGCTTTCGCCTTCAGGTCAACCGCACATGGGACAGCCGCTGGTACGCCAACTCAAACGAATTTGGCGATCTTCTGCTGGAAGACATCAAAATCCGCGAATTCATCAAGAAAGAGCTGGTGCAGGCCGGTGTGTCCCGCGTCATCATCGAACGCCCGCACAAGAAATGCCGGGTGACCATCCATTCGGCCCGTCCGGGTGTTATCATCGGCAAAAAGGGTGCGGATATTGAAAGCCTGCGCAAAAAGCTGACACGCTTTACCGACAGCGAGCTGCACCTGAACATCGTTGAAGTGCGCAAGCCTGAAATGGACGCACAGCTGGTTGCCGAAAACGTCGCCCAACAGATGGAACGCCGGGTGTCGTTCCGCCGGGCTATGAAACGCGCCGTGCAGACCACCATGCGCATGGGTGCCCTTGGCATCCGCATCAACTGCGCCGGACGTCTGGGCGGGGCTGAAATTGCGCGGACCGAATGGTACCGCGAGGGCCGCGTGCCTTTGCACACGCTTAGGGCCGATATCGATTACGCCACCTGCGAAGCCATGACCGCTTACGGCATCATCGGCGTGAAGGTCTGGATTTTCAAAGGCGAGATTATGGAGCATGACCCCCAGGGCCGTGACCGCCGCGCCACCGAACTGCAAGAAGGAGGCGGGCGTCCTCAGCGTCGCTGATCGGGACCCCGACTTTTTAGGAGACAAGACATGCTTACACCAAAGCGTCCACGCTACCGCAAAGCCTTCAAAGGCCGCATTCACGGTCAGGCCAAAGGCGGAACCGACCTTAACTTTGGCTCGTTTGGTTTGAAAACCGTGGAGCCAGAGCGCATCACCGCCCGCCAGATCGAAGCCGCCCGCCGCGCCATGACCCGCCACATGA
>CAYZQS010000197.1:0-2434 GCA_964480735.1 uncultured Rhodobacterales bacterium | reverse complement strand
ACAGGCCGGTCTCCCAAAAGAACTTTTGGTCTTCATCCACCGGGCGAAAAAATTTTGGGACCCGTGATACCAACCGCCGGGCCGCCGCCTTTGTCAGCCCATAGCCGATCAGGCAGGTTGGAACGCGGTAAGGCGTAACCAGTTGATGGGATTTTCCAAGCGGTTTCGCGGCGATGATCCTTGGGGATTGCTCAAACGAAAACAATTTCACCATGTCCCAAGTTTGCCCGTTCTCTGATAGGGCACGCAATACTCCGCCAAGACTGTCATCTGCCTGAAAATCATCTTCAAAAATAAATCCACCCGCCGCAGTACCATCAGCTATTTTCTGCCACGCTTTGATATGGCTAAGATAACATCCGATCTCCGGCCGCACCAACGGCGCTTTGGCGTGGGCGGCATTTTTGTCCGCGTCATAAACCTGCCTGATATCTTCGCCCGACATCTGCCAGCCGTTGACCGCTTCAATGACTGAATAGTCGATTTGCTGTGCCTCAAACTGTGCAGCGCTGTTTTGCAGCCGGGCGCTGTTGTCAACAAGGTTTATGACAAAGCTGGGCCACATTTCAGCGCTTGAACAAATATGTTTTATGCCGGGTGTCAGCCAAATCAAAGCCTTGAGCGGTCAATTGCGCAACAAGGGCTTCAATTTTTTTCGCACCAACAATATGCGGGTGCATCTCTACAATGATTTTTTTGACATCATCCAGATCACACTCTGGCAGCAGTTCCACTTCTGACCCTTCCACATCCATTAAAATCACAGTGGGTTGATGTGATTTCATCAGATCGCTGATCGCAGCGCTTTGAACTGTCATCTTCTTGCTTTCCAGACCTCGTTCAAAGGCACTGGAGGACAGGATGTTGTTGTCCTGAAAAAATGTCAGATCGCGCCCGTCCGAGGTGACAGCCTTCATCAGCAAATTAGGTTGCCATCCGTTAAGGGCATAGTTTTTGCGGATGAGTTGTTCCATCGCCGGATTGGCCTCGCACGACAGAACATTGCCCTCACCGCAAATGCGCGTGGCCACCAGGCTGACCAGCCCAATGCCGGTGCCGATCTCCAATACTTTGTCAGAAGCGCCGATTTCCCGTTTGACCAGAGCGCATTCATGCGCCTCGTAGCTTTCCTTGAACAGGGCTGAACGCACTGCACGGGGCACGTCATCGCTGCCGCAATTCACCGACACGCCGTGCAATTTCATAGACTGCAGATTGCGCAATCGTCGCCAGTGAAGTTTCAAATTTCTATTCACGAACACTCCGGATACTGGGACGTAAAATCATTTGGCCTTGGTCGCGGTGATAAACCATCCCGGAGCGACCGCGCAAATGCGTTCTCCGCGCCGTCCTTCATACGTTTGCTTTCCCATAAACATAAGGCGTGCATAAAGCACGTCTTTGATGTGTGACCAATGAAACTGAAACCTTGCCGGCAACAGCCCGCGGTAGCCGCTAATCGAACCGGCGGCGGTATATCGCCCCCAAATCAACGGCTGCAACTCTGCCGCTGCAAATCCCGTGCGCGACAGCGTTTCCCGCCACCAGCTGGGCGTTGCGCGCATGTAGTCATCAGGGTGCCCGTGAATTCGGAAAATAAACGGCACTGTTATATAGACCGACCCGCCGGGTTTCAGGACCCGCAGTATTTCGCTTAGAACAAAGCTGACATCATAGATATGCTCCAAGGTATTCAAGCATATCGCACCGGAAAACACATTGTCCTTGATCGGAAACGGCTCCAGCGGTTTCAGCAGATAGGTGGGATTGATATCCGGATCAATATTGATGGATTTCAGATCCAGATCCTGCGGCAGATAGCTTGTGTATCTGGCGTTTTCACCACCGCCCACATCAAGAAAATTACCCGCCAGTTGCAAAGACTGGATTTTCTCATACTCCAGCACCCGAAGCGCCGAATTGCCCGGAAATTTTCGGTAAAGATCGCGCCAACGCCGAAGGCTGGGCAAAGGCGGGGCGATGAATTTATAGTGCATTGATTACAGTTCCTGCGCCGATACCCGAAACACCGAAGTATGCCTTAACGGATTTACATCCAAAATCAAGGTGTTGGATCAAAGTGATTTCCCGCTCTGCTATGACTGGTAATGCATATTTTTTAATGCCGACGTGTCAAAATCAAAGCCAAAGGCGTCGATGTCTGATTGATACCAGTCCGCCACAATCTGAATCGTTTTTGGTGTGTAAAACTTACGGTAATCAGCTGAACCGACATTACTGGCATTCCTCGAGCGCAAGGGTTCAGGAAGATTGAAATAGCGCTTCACTTCCAATGCCAAATCTTCCTGGCGCAGCAGATCAACTGAAATTGTTCCGGAATTATCGACCACATAGTCCACCTGTGGATACCAGCCGCGAATGGCCCGGTGCCAGTAAAACGGCTTGTTTCCAAACTCATGCCGTTCTTCCAAGA
>CAYZQS010000196.1:0-2435 GCA_964480735.1 uncultured Rhodobacterales bacterium | reverse complement strand
AAAAATTAAAGGCCTGACAGTTTGACGGCACGACAATCCGGCGACCGGATGGCTGGACGAATTATTGACTGCTTACTGGGTGACAGGCGAACTGGAGTACAGAGGCGCTTATTTGCGGACCACAGACTAAAAGAAGCACCCGAGGTCAACTCAACATTGTTTACTGCAGCCCGCTTTGATGGAAAACCCGGCTGAAACTGGGCGATCCTTGTTTCATTTCAACTGGCCCCGGTCGATTGCCCGCCAGAGCCACCGCGAAGCTGACAGCACCCAAAGCAATCCCGCCGGTGCAGGTCAGACCACCCGATGCACCACAAAATCCGCCATATCATTCAGCAACCGCTTTAAGTCGCTTTCCGGCAATCCATCCAGCGCGCGCCTGGCCTTTCCGGCCCAATCCATCGCTGCCGCGCGGGTGTCCTGCATGGCGTTGGTTTTGGTCAAAAGCCGCATCGCCGTTTCAAGGTCGCCGTCTTCCTGATGGCCCTCGGTAATGACCCGGTGCCAGAAATCCCGCCCTTTTGGGTCCGCCTTGGCGATCGCTTTGATCACCGGCATCGTCAGCTTGCGCTCGCGAAAATCGTCGCCGACATTTTTGCCCAGCCGGGCGGTAGAGCCGCCGTAATCCAGCAGATCGTCGACAATCTGAAAACAGACGCCCAGCGCGTTGCCGTATTCCCGCAGGGCGTTCACACTGCCCTCGTCAGCCTTAGCGATGACACCGCCAACTTCGGTCGCGGCCGCAAACAATGCCGCAGTTTTGCCCTGGATCACCCGCATATAGACGGCTTCGGTCGTGCCAAGATCCTGGGCCGCGCTCAGTTGCAGAACTTCACCCTCAGCTATCGTTGCCGAGGCGTTGGCCAGAATATCCAGAACCGTCAACGAGCCGGTTTTCACCATCAGCTGAAACGAACGCGAGAACAGATAGTCACCTACCAGCACGCTTGATTTATTATCCCACATCAAATTTGCAGTGGGCTTGCCCCGCCGTTGTGCGCTTTCGTCAACCACGTCGTCATGCAACAACGTGGCGGTGTGAATAAACTCGACAGTTGCGGCCAGATGAATGTGAAACAGACCGTCATAGCCAAACAGCCGCGCCGCCGCCAGCGTCAGCATCGGGCGCAGCCGTTTGCCGCCGGCCTCCACCAGATGGGCGGTTACCTCTGGAATGCGCGGCGCGTTCTCCGAGGCCATGCGCGCCCGGATCAACCGGTCAACCGCCGTCAGATCGTCCCGCAAAACTGCGGCCATTTCTTCCAGCGGATTTGCGAAATCTGCGGGCAACCGTTCACCTTCGTGTCAATGTCCTCGACAAGCCGCAACGCCTGTCGTTAAGTCAGTTTTATGAAAGAGCTTTTGCGCACCAACGACCCGACCGTCATCTCTTTTGCAACCGCTCTTTTGCGTGCAGAGGGTATAAACTGCTTTGAATTGGACGTCCATATGAGCGTGCTTGAAGGCTCGATCGGCATCATGCCGCGGCGGTTGATGGTGGTGGATTCGGATAAATTCCGGGCCCGGGCGGTGTTGCGCGACAACGATATTGAAATACCGGAAACCTGACGTGGATATTTCCGATCAACACCATACAACAGACCGGTTTCTGGACGGCAGACTGCTGATCAGACAACCCGTAAACGGGTATCGCGCGGGCACAGATCCGGTGTTGCTGGCCGCCGCGGTGTCAGCGGTTGCCGGGCAATCCGTGCTGGAGCTTGGATGTGGCGTCGGCGTTGCCAGCCTGTGTTTGGGACGAAGGATCGAAGGGCTGATTCAAACCGGCGTTGAAATTCAATCGCCCTATGCCGAACTGGCGCGGCAAAACGCTTTGGCCAACGCCATTGATTTGACTGTGATCAACGCAGATCTTGCACGGTTGCCGGATCAGATTTTGGCGGCCTCTTATGACCATGTCATCGCCAACCCGCCGTATCTGAGCGCCGGTCACGGAACCAAAGCGGCAGATGACGGCAAAGACACTGCGTTGCGGGAGAAAACGGCGTTGGCGCGATGGGTTGATGTGGCGGTGAAACGTCTAAGGCCGAAAGGCGTGGTAACCTTGATTATCTCCGCTGACCGGGTGCCGCAGATACTACAGTTGTTGGAAGGCAGAACCGGTTCCATAAGGCTAAAGCCTCTGTCAGCGCGGACCGGCAAACCGGCGGGACGAGTGATCGTGCGGGCACAAAAAGGCAGCCGCGGGAGTTTCAGGCTGTGTGCACCGCTGATTTTGCACGACGGGGCACGGCATTTATCAGATCAGGAAAGTTTCGGTACAGCGGCACAAAGTATTCTGCGCGGCGGTTGCGCGCTGGAATTCTGACGTCCACGCGGCTTTTTCAACTGGACGCATCTAAAAAATTAACCTTTTGTTAACCAATTTTCCTTAACGTTTTCGCCGTCATACGCGGCATCCATCGCGTGTGTGT
>CAYZQS010000195.1:0-2495 GCA_964480735.1 uncultured Rhodobacterales bacterium | reverse complement strand
GCAACCAAAACCGATTGCGAGATGCGCAGCCTGAAATTCTCGGTCAAGTGGTTCGCATGGCCGATGCGGCTGTTTTTGGGGGTCATAAAGCCAAAAAACCCGATCCTTGGCGGCTATTTTTCCGGCGAGGTTGTGGCGGTTGGCAAAGATGTGACCAAGTTCAAACCGGGCGACGAAATATTTGGCAACACCGGTTTCACCTTTGGGGCTTACGGCGAGTATCTGTGCCTGCCGGACAAGCGCACGCTGGCGTTAAAACCAAAGAACATCAGCTTTGCAGAGGCCGCAGCGGTGCCCCTTGGCGGGTTCAATGCTCTGCATTTCATGCGTAAGGCCAAGATCAAACCCAATGAAATGGTGCTGGTCAACGGCGCGGGGGGCAGCATCGGACTGTTTGGCGTGCAGATCGCCAAATCCATGGGGGCAAAGGTGACCGGCGTTGATCACACCATCAAGCTGGACCTGCTGCGCCGGGCCGGAGCGGATCAGGTGGTTGATTACACCAGCGGAGATGTTTTCGCGTCAGGCGAAAGATATGATGTGATCTTTGATATGGTGGCCGGCAGTTCCTATGCGGGATGTATCGCAGCGTTAAATCCCGGCGGGCGGTATTTGAAAGGCAATCCGCGCTTTGCCGATATGCTGCGCAGTGTTGGCACAAATTTATTTTCCAAAAAATCCGCCAGTTTTGCCTTTGCCAACGAAACACAAGAAGAACTGCTGGCCTTGGCAGCAATGTTGAAAGACGGGCAGATCACCTCTATTGTCGATAAGGTTTTCCCGATGGAACAGGCGGCGGAGGCCCATCGCTTGGTGGAAACCGAACAAAGGCTGGGGATGATTGTTATCAAGATGGACCAGCGCCGCGCTTGACCTAAGCCTGCATTCCACCCATTGTCCGCCAAAACGAGAGAGCACGGCAGTTGGCATCCAAAACCCCACCGTTTGCGGCCTTTGAATGGTTGATCGCATGGCGCTATTTGCGGGCCAAGCGGCGCGAGGGCGGGGTTTCGGTGATGACCTGGATTTCGCTGATCGGCATTTCGCTGGCGGTGTTCGCCTTGATCGCCACTTTGTCTGTGCGATCGGGCTTCAGGCATGAATTTGTGGGCACGATCCTTGGTGCAAATGCCCATGTGACGGTCTATTCCACCCTTCGTGTAACCGACGCGGGGCAAACAACGCGGTCGCTGGATGATTTTGACACCCGCGCGGCCAATGTGGCGAAAGTCCCCGGGGTCATACGTGTCGCACCGATCATCAAGGGACAGGTGATGGCCTCTGCCAACGGGCGAAACGCCGGGGTAGAGGTGTTTGGCGAAAGGTTATCCGATTTGCAAAACCTGCCGCTGATCGTTGCGCCTGAAAGCGCTCAGGGCGATCTTTCGCGCTTTGATCAGGGCGTGGCAATCGGCACGCGCGTTGCACAGGATTTGGGGTTGCGGATTGGCGACAAGATCAAACTGATCTCACCTGAAGGGGTTAAAACAGCCTTTGGCACGGCACCCAGAGTCAAAAGTTTCGAAGTCGTCTATATCTTCAGCGTCGGGCGGTATGACATTGACAAAACGCGGGTCTATATGCCGTTCGCGGCAGCACAAGGCTATTTCAACCGCGAAGGCACGGCGGATGAGCTGGAAATTCTGGTGGCGGAACCGGAAAACGTCAATTTGTTAAGCGCCGCGATCATTCGCGCGTCGGGCACCGGCACTGTCATTTGGACATGGCGCGATGCGTCGGGGGCCTTTCTGGCGGCGCTAAAATCAGAGGACAACATAATGTTCCTGATCCTGTCAATTCTGGTTCTGATCGCCTCGATGAACATCATTTCCGGGCTTATCATGCTGGTCAAAAACAAAGGCTCTGATGTGGGGATACTGCGCACCATGGGCCTGACCGAGGGCTCGATCCTGCGGATATTTTTTATCGTCGGCGCTTTGATCGGTACTGTCGGCACCACTGTTGGTGTGGTTTTGGGCGTGCTGTTCACCATCTATATCGATCCGGTCTTTACGGTTTTGAATTATCTGCTGGGCGGGGAAACCTGGGATCCTTCGATCCGGTATTTGTCTCAGCTGCCGGCCCGGCTGGAACTGGGTGACGTGATCAGCGCTGTGGTGCTGTCCCTTTCGTTGTCCTTCATCGCCACCATATTTCCGGCCCGGCGCGCCGCAAGAATGAACCCCGTCGAGGCATTGCGCTATGAGTAGGTCGGTGTTGTCGTTGTCCGGCGTAAGCAAATCTTACAACCTGGGGGCCGCCAACGAAATCAGGGTGTTGCGTGACATCGATCTTGATTTGCACGCCGGGGAAACCGTTGCGCTGGTGGCCCCGTCTGGCGCCGGAAAATCCACATTGCTGCACATCGCCGGACTGCTGGACAGCGCTGATCAGGGCGACGTTATATTGGCGGAACATGTCATGAATGACCAATCCGAGCAAGCGCGGACGCTGGCCCGGCGGCGGCAGCTGGGGTTTATCTATCAGTTTCACCA
>CAYZQS010000194.1:0-2499 GCA_964480735.1 uncultured Rhodobacterales bacterium | reverse complement strand
GAGGTGAAATCCACCAACGGCGACACGTTCCTTGGCGGTGAAGATTTTGACATGCGGATCGTGGAATACCTAGCGGCCGAGTTCAAAAAGGAAACCGGCGTTGATCTGACCAAAGACAAGATGGCGCTGCAACGGCTGAAAGAGGCGGCTGAGAAGGCCAAGATTGAACTGTCATCGACCGCGCAGACAGAGATTAACCAGCCGTTCATTTCGATGGACCCCAACGGCGGGCAGCCCCTGCACATGGTGTTGAAACTGACCCGCGCCAAACTGGAATCACTGGTTGCCGATCTGATCAAACGCACAATGAAGCCTTGTCAGGCCGCGTTGAAAGACGCCGGGATTGCCAAGGGTGATATTGACGAAGTGGTTCTGGTTGGCGGTATGTCCCGCATGCCCAAAGTCATCGCCGAAGTAACAAAATTCTTTGGCAAAGAGCCGCACAAAGGCGTGAATCCTGACGAGGTTGTGGCGCTGGGCGCTGCCATTCAGGCCGGTGTTTTGCAGGGCGACGTCAAGGATGTGGTGCTGCTGGACGTCACACCTCTGTCGCTTGGCATCGAAACCCTTGGCGGTGTGTTCACCCGTCTGATTGACCGCAACACGACTATTCCAACCAAAAAAGGGCAGGTGTTTTCCACCGCCGAAGACAACCAGAACGCCGTCACCATCCGGGTGTTTCAGGGCGAACGCGAAATGGCCAGCGATAACAAGATGCTGGGCCAGTTCAATCTGGAAGACATCCCTCCGGCACCGCGCGGCCTGCCGCAGATCGAGGTGACATTTGACATAGACGCCAACGGCATCGTTTCTGTTTCTGCCAAAGACAAGGGCACCAACAAGGAACAGAAAATCACCATTCAGGCCAGTGGTGGCCTGTCTGATGAAGATATCGAAGCGATGGTGCAGGACGCGGAAGAAAACGCCGAATCTGATAAAGAGCGTAAGGAACTGGTAGAGGCGAAAAACCAGGCCGAAAGCCTGATCCACGGCACCAAGAAATCGCTGGAAGAACACAGCGACAAGGTTGACCCAACCACGGTTGAGGTTATCGAAATGTCGTTGAAAAATCTGGAAGAAGTGCTGGACAGCGAAGACGCCGGTAAGATCAAAACCGCCAGCCAGGACCTGACAGAGGCCGCGATGAAGCTGGGCGAGGCGATCTATAAAGCCCAGGCGGAAGAGGCCGGTGACCCTGACGAGTCTGAAGAAGACGGCGGCCCAAGTGCTGTTGACGAAGATATCGTCGATGCCGATTTTGAGGATCTGGGCGACGACGAACGCCGCTAAGACGGCACATCAAAGAGGAAATGCTTACCGGCCTGATTACGGGCCGGTAACACGTTACGGCAAAGGCTATCGTAATGGCGAAGCGGGATTTTTATGATGTATTGGGATCCTCGAAAGGGGCGTCTGATGCTGACTTAAAGAAGGCCTATCGCAAAAAGGCGATGGACCTGCATCCGGATCGCAACAAAGACAACCCAAACGCCGAAGATGAATTTAAGGCCGTAAATGAAGCCTACGACGTTCTGAAAGACGCCGATAAAAAAGCCGCCTACGATCGCTTTGGCCACGCCGCATTTGAAAACGGCGGCGGCGGGCCCCGCGGATTTGGTGGTGGCAGCGGCGATTTTGGCTCGGCTTTTTCCGATGTATTCGAAGACCTGTTCGGCGATTTCATGGGTGGTGGACGTGGTGCACCGCAACGCGCGGCGCGGGGATCTGACCTGCGCTATAACCTGCGGGTATCGCTGGAAGAGGCATATAACGGCCAGCAAAAAACCATCAACGTTCAAAGCTCTGTCGCTTGTGAAAAATGCCACGGCTCCGGGGCGGAAGGCGGGGCCGAACCCACCAACTGCCCCACCTGTTCGGGCATGGGCAAAGTGCGCGCGCAACAGGGATTTTTCACGGTTGAACGCACCTGCCCAACCTGCGGCGGGCGCGGCCAGATCATCAACAATCCCTGCGGTTCCTGCGCCGGTGCGGGCCGCAAACAAAAAGACCGTTCCCTCAGTGTGAACATCCCGCCAGGTGTTGAAACCGGCACCCGCATCCGTCTTTCGGGTGAAGGCGAGGCCGGATTGCGCGGTGGCCCTATGGGCGATCTGTACATATTCATCGAAGTTGATGATCACCAGATATTTGACCGCGAGGGTCAAAATCTGTATTGCCAAATTCCGGTTTCGTTCAGCGCGGCCGCTCTGGGCGGAGAGATTGAGGCGCCCACGATTGACGGTGGCCGCAGCCGCGTCAAAATTCCGGCAGGCAGTCAGACCGGCAAGCAAATGCGCCTGCGCGGCAAGGGCATGCCGTCGTTGCGTGGGGGTGCCAGTGGCGATCTGCTGTTGGAACTTGCGATTGAAACGCCGGTAAATCTGACCGGTAAACAAAAAGAACTGCTGCGCGAGTTTGACAAACTGGGCGAGAACAACAACCCGCACAGCAGCAATTTCTTTGGCAAAGTCAAGACGTTCTGGGACGGTATGAAGGGCT
>CAYZQS010000193.1:0-2527 GCA_964480735.1 uncultured Rhodobacterales bacterium | reverse complement strand
TGAATTAATCAGCGTCCGGCGTCCCAACTGGCAGAGGCCATCTGACGGGTATAAAACTCTCCCATAAGGCCAATGACAATGAAGATCAGGCTAAAATAGACCGGATACATGATCGATGATACGTGAGGATTGTAGTTGATGAATGCGGCACCCCGGGCCTGATCGATGGCGTGAAACAGCGGGTTCCAGGAAAAATACGGAACCAATGCCGGCGACAGTGAATTGGCCACAAACATCTTGCCGCTGGAGATCATATTGGCCCGGGTGTAAATCTGCGCAATTATGGACGTAAAACCAGGAAAAAACGGTTTGATCGCCAACAATAGTATCCCAATTGCAACGCCGCTGAACCAAGCCAGAAAAAACGGCAGCGCAACCCCGGCGGGATCATCAATGACGATGGGATTAAAGGCGACGTGAACCACAAATAAAATCACAAACATTGAAAGCAGTTGCAGGTAAAGCACCGAAAGCGCAGAGGACGCGATGCTAAGCGCCGTGGTCATCGGCGCGTGTTTCATGATGCTGGACGCCGGACCCTCTGAACCCAGAACCGCGCCCAGTGTTTTGTTGTGAGTCAGATACAGAAAAATCCCGGTCATCAGATAGATCAGAAAATCCCCGCGGATGGCCAGCCCGCGCAGGCCGAGAACCGAAAACATGAAATAAAACACCGCCACCAGAACCACGGTCTGCATGATATTGCTGGCCAGACCAACGATGGCGTTGCGGTGGGTTCGTCTGACAACGCGGACAATCGTATGGAACAGAAGTTCCGAAAACCGAAAGGACGCCGCCAGTGCGGAGGTGTTTCGTTGCTGGGAAAACATCTTGCTGCCTGCCGTTCTAATTTGGTTTCTATTGTTTTGTTCTTTGAAACCTTGCTGTTCGATTAATCGCAGATCATAAGGGGCCTGTGGATAGTTTTCAAGAATGCCGAATGTAACAGCGAAATCAATTTGGGAGGCCCGTGGTTGGATTTTGAGAATATGACGGCTGTTTTTCGCACGCTTGCCCTGCAGGCCGGTGCAAAAATCATGGACATCTACAACAGCGACGATTTTGAAGTCATGACCAAATCTGACGACAGCCCGGTTACCGTCGCCGATCAGGCCGCCGACAAAATCATCGCGGATGGGTTGGCGAAAGCCTTTCCCGATGTGCTGATCGTGACAGAGGAACAGGCGCACACACACAGCGAAAAAGCCAATAGTTTCATTATTGTGGACCCGCTGGATGGCACCAAGGAATTCATAAAACGCCGGGGCGACTTTACCGTGAACATCGCTTTTGTTCAGCAGGGAATTCCTTTGCGCGGCGTGGTTTACGCGCCGGCCAGGGGCCGTCTGTTTTATACGAATGCACAGGGGCAATCGGTAGAGGAAACCGGTGATCACAAAATAGGCGCAACAGGCCCGTCACGCGACTTATCGGTGGCCGATCCCGATAATTCCGGATTGATTGTTGTGGCTTCAAAGTCGCACAGGGATCAGGCAACCGACGATTACATTGCCAATTACAGCGTCAAAGACATGCGCAGCGCCGGTTCATCGCTAAAGTTTTGTCTGGTCGCCACAGGCGAGGCGGACATCTACCCCCGCCTTGGCCGGACGATGGAATGGGATACAGCTGCCGGGCACGCGGTGCTAAACGGGGCAGGCGGCAAAGTTGTCCGGTTTGATGATCATCAGGTTCTTTCTTACGGAAAATCAGACTATGCCAACCCGTTTTTCATCGCCTATGCACCCGGGGTGGAATTGGTCAAAGGATCGTAAATGTCGGTTTTGATTGTCATTCCGGCGCGGTTTGCCAGCGCCCGGTTTCCCGGAAAACCGCTGGCGGAACTGACAGGGTGCAGCGGCAAATCCAGATCTTTGATCCGGCGCAGCTGGGACGCGGCAATGGCCGTTTCCGGTGCTGACCGGGTGGTGGTGGCCACCGATGATGAAAGAATCAAGGCGGCGGCGGAAGGTTTTGGGGCAGAGGTTGTTATGACCTCCGAGGCTTGTGCCAACGGAACCGAGCGATGTTCTGATGCGTTGGGCCACATGCGGCAGAGTTATGATATTATTGTTAATTTACAGGGTGATGCGCCGCTGACCCCGCATTGGTTTGTTGAGGATTTGGTGGCCGCTTTGCAAGACAATCCGCAGATTGGCGTGGCAACGCCGGTTCTTAGATGCGACGCGGAAACGCTAAACGGCTTGACCGAGGACCGAGAGAACGGCCGGGTTGGCGCCACCACTGCGGTTTTTGATAACACCGGTCGGGCGCTGTATTTTTCCAAGGAAGTCATTCCGTTTACCGGGCGTCGTTTCGTCAAGAATGAGATCAGCCCGGTGTTTCATCATGTGGGCGTTTACGCCTACCGGCAAAGCGCGCTGGCTGAATATCTGACGTGGCCGGCCGGGCCGCTTGAGCTTTCCGAAGGGCTGGAACAGCTGCGGTTTATGGAGAATGGCCAAAGCGTTCAATGTGTTCAGGTTGACGGACGCGGGCGGGCATTTTGGGAGCTGAACAATCCTGA
>CAYZQS010000192.1:0-2555 GCA_964480735.1 uncultured Rhodobacterales bacterium | reverse complement strand
GCCCGACCATTTCCAATAGCCGCCCAAATTGGCATTCAGATCAAAAGCGATGCCAAAACTATGGGCGCTCAACCGGTTTGTGCCGCTGATGGTCCGCCAGTTAAAACTGCCGCCCACATCCCGCATGGCAGGATGGCCCGCAACGGCCAAATCGGCAACCGCGGCCATCGCGGTGGCCAACTGGCAGTGAACGGCGTTTCTTTTGGTCATGAAATATCGGGCATGTCCGCGGCCGGCGTATACAACCTTGGCCAGACTTGCCTTGGCGTCCTTTTTGTTTTCAAAATAAAGGCTGCGAAAAAACTGATCATTGCGCGCACGGCCGGGATCAAAAAACGGCGTTTTTCGCGGCTCCGGGTCAAACGTCAGCGGATAGATGTCGTGAAACTGTTCCGCGATGCTGGCACTGGCCAACCGTTGCAGCGCAGGTCTGTCTTTGTCATGTCCAAGCGCCAGAACCGTTCCGTTTGGCATGACCACCCCGTCTGCCGCGCCGTTGCGCCGCAGGCCGGGATAGGCCCCCTCCAGCGCCTGCAACACCGGATTGGCGGCTTTTGGCAGCGGCATCGCCAGAAAATCCCTGGCACCACAGTCTGCCGCAACAGCAGCCTGCCCAACAAACGACAACGCCAGAAACGCAAAGCTGATCCTGCCTAGCATCCCAATCGTGCTTCTTCGTCCTTGATCCGCTGCACCAGACGCGATTCGCGCGATGTCAGCGTCGGGTTGGATGTGTAACACCCTGTATTGTCGAAATATTTTTTACCCTTCGCGGATTTGAAGCAATACCCTTTGTCGTCAAATATCTTGTTGCGCTGATGCCAAAGATCAAAGCACGACCCGCCGGAACTGACCGTTTGCGGCACCGGACTGCGCCCGCTGCTGTCCGCCAGATAACGCCCGTTCGCCCAGCCTGACACCTCGCCCCAGCTGAGCGCACACCAGCGATAGTTATAGCCCGGCTCGATCTGGCAATCCACAACGCGGATGTTTTCGGCGTTTGGCGGCAGTTCCGCCACCACCCCGTATTCTGTGCCCGGCCCCATCCTGATGTTCAGCGTATCGCTTTGGGGCAGACCCGTGACGCTGTAAAATCCTTGATAGTCAGACCGATCGTGCCCACCGCGCCCCTGTTTGATGTATTTGCCAAATGACCAGCCGCTGATGCAGCCGTAAGTGACCTGACACCAGCCGCTGGAACCGCAACTGACACCGGTTAAACCATCCGCATCATAGGGCAGCTCGCCAATTGCCGGATTGGATGATCCGGGGCCGGAGCGCACGAACAATGTATCATCCGTTGGAATGCGGTGCACCGACCACGCGCCGTTCAGGGCCGGACAGGAATATTGACCGGCACTGCTGCTAACCGAAGTATCATCGTCCTGCGGTGCGTACAATGCTTCCAGCCGGGCCACGGCAAGCGCGGCGTACAGCCCATCCGGGTATTCAACAAGAAAGGCTTCCAGCACCGCCGCGCTGTCGGTTTCCTTCACCAGATCCCAGGCTTGCGCATCGCTGAGGTCCGGTTGCGCGTTGCCCGTATTATCTGACGTGCCGTCTGAGGACGAAACCGCCACGTCGCCCCTGATTTCTTCCAGCCGCGCGGTTGCCAAAGCGGCATATATCCCTTCCGGATACTCGGTCAGAAACGCCTCCAACACCGCAACGCTGGTGCTGTTGCTGACCGCCGCCCATGCCTGCGCGGCAGGATCCAGCGCCACCACCGGACCCGCATTCGGATCGGTCAGCTGGGTGTCCAATCCGACAATCCCGGCCACATAGCTGATCCGAACCGCTTCGTTTGACGAGCGGTGATCGGTTGCCGTCAACCCGCCCTTATGGTGCAACCCGACAATCGCCAGATCACGTTCGCGCAGCAGCAATGATCCGGAGCTGCCACCCGCGGTATCACAGCGGTGGCGAATTTTGTTTTCCGCCGCTTCCGGCTGACTGTCGTGGATGTTGCACCGCACCGAACTGTACATTTTGGCCATACCTGCCGGGTGATGGATGATCACCATCGCCTCGCCCGGTGCAAAATCCTCGGCAATGCGAAGATCGTTTATCCCCCATTTGCCGTTGGGATTGCCGCGCACGCGAAACACCTGCGCGTCCGCTTCATCCACCGGACTGCCCTTTATGGCGGGCAGAACCACAGTGTAATAGTTGACATCACTGGTGTTCAGGCTGTCGTCAAACCCCATAAGCAACCGCGCCTCAACCGGGAAATATCCCAGCGTTGTCAGCTCTGAATTCTGGCTGGCGTGGGTGCAGTGAAAGTTGGTCAGGATTTTGTTGTCTTTCATCAACGTTGCCGTGCAATAGGTGATCACGGTCTTGCCCGCACCGTTTTCCCAGCACACGTCCATGCGCCCGATGGTCTTGCCAAACTGCCGGATGCGGTCATTCAGGCTGCGCTCGCGGATCGGCGTCCAGTTGCCGTGAATGGTCGCCGGATTTCCGTCGATCCCCAAGATCTGAAGCGCCCCACCGGTGCTTTCCACCAGCTGTTCCTCATAAGCGAAGTTGCATTCGGATTGGGCGTGGGCCAG
>CAYZQS010000191.1:0-2566 GCA_964480735.1 uncultured Rhodobacterales bacterium | reverse complement strand
TCAGCCCCAGCTTCTCCCGCACCGCTTGCGGCCCGATCACACTGGCCCCCAAACCTTCAACAATCCCAACCGCCTTTTCAACCAGTTGCGCGTTGCTGGCCAGAATACCACGGGACAGGAACAGGTTATCCTCCAGCCCCACCCGCACGTTGCCCCCGGCCAGAACCGAGGCCGCCACATAAGGCATTTCGTTGCGCCCCAGCGAAAACGCCGACCAGTGCCAGTCTTGCGGCACATTGCTGACCATCGCCATGAACGTGTGCAGATCATCCGGCGCACCCCAGGGCACGCCCATGCACAGCTGCACCAGCGCCGGGCTGGTGATCATACCTTCGCTGACCAGTTGTTTGGCAAACCACAGATGCCCGGTGTCAAACGCCTCGATCTCTGGTTTCACACCCATTTCCGTCATCATCTGGCCCATGGCCCGCAGCATGCCCGGCGTGTTGGTCATCACATAATCGGCCTCTGCAAAGTTCATGGTGCCGCAATCCAGCGTGCAAATTTCCGGTCGGCAATTTACAACATGCTCCAGCCGCTCGCTTGCCCCGGCCATATCGGTTCCAGCCTCAGACACCGGCAGGGGGGTTTCGGGATCGCCAAACACCATATCCCCACCCATCCCGGCGGTCAGGTTCAGTACCGCGTCAACGTCGGCATCGCGAATGCGGTCAGTGACTTCGCGGAACATTTTCGGATCACGCGAGGGCACGCCGGTTTTGGGATCGCGCACATGACAATGAACGATTGCAGCGCCCGCTTTGGCCGCGGCAATAGCGCTGTCGGCAATGTCTTTTGGTGTGCGCGGCACGTAGGGGGATTTATCTTGGGTAGAGCCTGAGCCGGTCACAGCGCAGGTGATGAAAACTTCGCGGTTCATTTCAAGGGGCATGGCGTCACCGTTACAGACAGACTGGTTGCGCCAGACTGTCTGGATCAGGCCCGATTGAAAAGGACTATTTGGCCAATCTTACGCCCGAAAACGACCAATTTCGCCAACCGGGGTGCCGTGATAATTCGTCAGGCGGCTTTGAACGTCAGCGAAAGCCCGTTCAAGCAATGCCGCTTGCCTGTGGGCTGGGGACCATCGTCAAAGACGTGCCCCAGATGACCGCCGCACCGGCGACAGTGAACTTCGGTGCGCGGCCGGGACAATTTGTTGTCGCCCTTATAGCGCACATTGCCCTTGATGGGGTCCCAGAAACTTGGCCAGCCGGTTTTGCTGTCGTATTTGGTGCTGGACGGGTAGACCCCCAGATCACACCCGGCGCAATGATATGTGCCGGTACGGGCCTCTTTCAGCAGTGGCGATTTTTCGCCCTTATAGGTGTTGGAGAAAGGCTTTTCCGTCGCTTCAAGACGCAGGATCGCGTAACGCGCCGGACTTAGGATCGCCTGCCACTCCTGGGGCGTGCGGGTAATCTCAAAAGTTCCGGCTGCGGCGGGCAGGCCAATGGCTGCCAGTGCGCCAAAAGCGGCGGTGCCGGCCAGAAAATCGCGGCGGTTTTGCATGGTCTTTATCCTCGTTTACATATTGCCTGCGGTTTTATACCGGCGAATCCTGTTTCATGTGGTCACATTCTCTCGACCTTGCGTGAAGACCGTGCCACAAGACGCGGCATGGAATTGTGGATACCCATAACCATCGCTGCGGCGTTTGCGCAAAACCTGCGCTTCATGCTGCAAAAGCACTTAAAGGCCACCCGCCTGACGACCGCAGGTGCTACGTTTGCCCGCTTTATTTTCGCCGCCCCGCTGGCCGCAGCGTTTGTTTTTACCCTATCCGCATATACGCACACCAACCTGCCCGCCGCCAATCTGCGGTTTTACGCATTTGCGATGACCGGCGGCGTGGCGCAAATCCTTGCAACCATGTTCGTGGTCGCCCTGTTTGCCCAGCGCAACTTTACCGTCGGCATCACATTCAAAAAGACCGAGGTGGTCCAGACCGCTGTTATCGGACTGGTCGTGCTGGGAGAGGCGATCTCTGCTTACGGGGTTTTTGCCATTCTGATTGGGCTGGTGGGCGTGATCATCCTGTCTGACCCGCCCAAAACCGCAGATCGGGCAAACTGGCGCGCCCGGATATTTAACAAAGCGTCGGGCTTTGGTTTGGCGTCCGGTGCTTTGTTTGGTGTGTCGGCCATTGGATATCGCGGCGCCACGCTGGCGCTGGGCGGTGATATCCTGATGCGCGCCGCTTTCACACTGGCCTTTGTCACCCTGTTTCAGACACTCGTGATGGCGCTTTACCTGAGGGCACGCCAATCCGGACAAATTCTGACAGTGCTAAAATCATGGCGCGTTTCCGGGCTGGTCGGGCTGACCGGCATGTTGGGGTCGCTTGGCTGGTTCACCGCCTTTGCGCTGCAAAACGCCGCCTATGTCAAAGCCCTTGGGCAGGTCGAACTGGTGTTCACCTTTTTGGCCTCCTACTTCATTTTCAAAGAACGCAGTTCGTTGCGCGAACTGACCGGCATCGCCCTGATCATCGTAAGCATCCTGCTGCTGATCCTGCTGCTTTAACAGCTTTCATTGTTCAAAAAATACTCCCGCGCGGCGCGCA
>CAYZQS010000190.1:0-2604 GCA_964480735.1 uncultured Rhodobacterales bacterium | reverse complement strand
CAAGTCCTCTTCCGCCGGCAAGCGCAACGGATCCACAGCGGCAATCATCCATTTTGCGCCTGGATGAAACCAGGGTATCCCGACCGCTGACAAACCGGCATCGGCGGCGGTTCGTATCATGTATTCTTCGCTGTAACTGGTACAGTTTGGATAGTGCCAACCGTCATCAGGAGTGGCTGACCCGTTTTTGGATTCTATATATGAAAACAGAAACAGGCCGTTGGGTTCAAGGTAAGCTGCAGCACCTTCAAGCATTGCCCGCAATTGATCGGGGCCGGTATGGGTGGCTATTGATTGGGCAATCATGAACTCAAAATGCCTGTCAAATTCCGCAAAATTGAAATCCTCGCGCGATGAGAACATCGGCTTTTTAAGAGATATCGCATCCCGGCCCAACTCTTGGTCGACCCCGTCATCGATCAACCATGAATTTGGGTCGACCCCGCAATAACGGCCTTCCTGTAAATATGGAATAAGCAGCCTTCCCAGACGCAGCGATCCACACCCGATGTCAAGGACACTGTCAGTTTCCCCAAGCCCGAGAGAAAACAGCAGCGCAAATTGCGTCGCGCTCATAAAGTCAAACCGTTTAGGGGGTCCAACAAAAGCCCGGTAGTGATCCGCACCGGGCGGCAGGCCCATGGACTCCTTGCGGCTCAGGGCTCTGATTTCCACTGGCCTTTCGGCAGCAGGGGCGGTTTTAACAAACTTGGCCAGCATCTGATTGCGCGGGTGACCCCAGTCCCCGACCAGTTCAAACTCGAATGAAAGCCCGGTGGCACAATCTTTGATTTGGGATTCAAGATAGTGAAAAGGGTTGATTGCCGGAAAAGATGTTATGCCACCGGGCGTGTGATGCAGCGCACCGGCCCAGGACTGAAGATCCGGAGCATGGAAAAAGCTTACAAAAAACCCGGCGCCGGGTTTCATGGCTTTCTGCAGCTTGAACAGACAATGTTTCAAGTCGTTCAGCGGGAGGTGAGTAAAAACCGATTGGGCGATTACATAGTCAAACCCAACCTCGAATGGAATGTCAAAATCGCCTGTAACCACAAGGTTCGAGCGCGGCAGTTTTTTTCGTACCTCTGCAGTCAATTCCCTTTCATAGCCGGCCTCTATCAGGTCTTTTGAAAGGTCGATCCCATAATAATTATTGGAATCGAGATAGTCGGCGAACTTTGTTCCGCCGCGCAGACAACCACAACCAATATCCAACAAAAGATGATGCGGCTTCATACCCTGCGATTTCAGGACATCCAGTTGAAGGCTTCCAAGTTCATCCCAAAGACCGCCTATGATCTGTCTGTGATTTCCGGCTTCGACCTGTTTGAAAAGCGCCTGTGGATCGCTGTATTGATTTAGAGGATTTTTCATTCTGCCAAATACTGATTGAAACGAAAGTATTCACTTATAGACCTGATTGTAAAAAATGGGAGGCCAAATAAGAGAATCCGTAGAACAAAACAGGCCGCAACAAATTTCTCTGTCGCGGCCTGTATGATACCGGTGAAATTATTTCCGGCTATATCCTGATGTCAAAAATTACTCCTGATCATCCTGAATTTTCTGTTCCAGCACCGCCAATCTGTCGTGCAGCTGTTCGATGTAAATATGGGCATGCTCAAGCTCGTTAAGCATGCGCGTAAGTTTGATTGTCACGTTGATCGGTTCACCTGGGTTTGTTGGGCCAACCGTCGGTAAATACATGTTTTTCCACATCGCCGAAGCATGGTCTTTGATTGTCGGCACGGTATAAACAGAAGGATCAAAAACGGCGTCACAGGGGCCCGGATCACAAGTGCCACCACCACCCGTTACAAGGTTTCCTTCAAGTGTCAGGTTGCCGGATGAATCCAGAGAAAACTCGATCCCGCCGCCGGCGCTGGTGATAAGAGCGTTGGAACCCTGATTTTGGAAATTCCAGGTTTTGCCTGTGTCTGTATCGGCCATCTGAAGAAATACACCGCCGTTGTTTCTCATGACCAAAAGCCCGCGCGGTGTTGCCGTTCCATTGGTTTCTTCAACCAAAATTGATGCAGAACCATCCGAACGTTCAATATCAAGTGCCGCGTCAGGTGATGTATCACCAATCCCGATATCCCCGGTTGATCCCTCAATATTCAGCGCATTGCTCGGCGCACCGGGGAAAATCCTAAACGGCAGGGTGGAGCCACTTGTGGCGTCACGGACAAAGAAGTTGGCCTCATTGCCGGCCACGTCCCAGGTTTGCGGCGTAAAGCCGGAGGTGCCGTCCTGTTCCAGCCGCAGGGTCGGCGTGTTGCCACTTTTGACGTGAACATCAACAACCGGGGTTGATGTGCCAAGGCCCAGACGACCGCCGTCATCCACATAAAGCGAATGCGAAGGCGCGCCGGCCTCAATGGTGAACGGGGTGCGGCCGCCGTCGATATCGTCAATAGAGAATTTGTTCTGCCCGCCGTTGGAACTGTCGTTGAACGTGATCTGCCAGTCGTTGGTCGGGAAGCTGGCGGTCGAACTGGTGTCCTGGGCTTTGATCCGCAGGTTGTTTTCCTTCAGGCGCAGGGTGTCAAAGCCAAAGCTTTCACCGTTCACGCAGTCAAACCCGATACAGGCGCTGCCATC
>CAYZQS010000189.1:0-2621 GCA_964480735.1 uncultured Rhodobacterales bacterium | reverse complement strand
CCGACGCGCGACACCGGACCCCGCGTGAATGCACGCATCACCGATAGCGAAATACGACTGATTGGCGCCGATGGCGGCAATGTCGGACTGACAACCCCCGCACATGGCATGGAACTGGCTGACGAGGCCGGGCTTGATTTGGTTGAAATATCGCCAAACGCCAGCCCGCCGGTGTGCAAAATCATGGATTTTGGCAAGTTCAAATACGAACAGCAAAAGCGCGAGTCCGAGGCGCGAAAAAAACAAAAGATCATCGAAGTTAAGGAGATCAAGTTTCGCCCGAATACCGACACCCATGATTACGACGTCAAGATGCGAAATGTGGTCAAGTTTCTGGAAAACGGCGACAAGGTGAAAGTGACCATGCGGTTTCGCGGCCGCGAAATGGCGCACCAGAATTTGGGCTCGGAACTGCTAAAGCGGGTGGCCGCTGATCTGGAAAACATCGGCAAGGTTGAGAATATGCCGAAAATGGAAGGCCGCCAGATGGTCATGATGGTTGGCCCGGTGAAATAGGCGAAATGAGCGGTCAGCCCACCACCGGACATACCGCGAAATTCAGGCCCGGCGCCATTGAAGCAACCCCCGACGGGCGCATGGTTTCCGCCACATTCAAACGCAACGTTCAGCCGGTTATTGACGGGCTGGCACCCCTATTGGCGGGGCGAAAAGGTGCGGCGCTTGAAATCGGCTCCGGCACCGGGCAGCATATCGTTGCCTTTGCCAAAGCATTTCCCAATCTGCATTGGACACCCTCTGAACCGGACGCGGTTCACCGCAAAAGCATCAACGCCTGGCGGGCGCATGAAAGCGCCGGAACAAGTCCCGCATTGGCACTGGACGCAGCCGCCGACTGGGCGTCGTCGCCGGGTTTTGGCAGCGACAGCCTGCAATTGATCATCAGTATGAATGTGATTCACATTTCACCAATTGCCGTGTTGCACGGTATTGTAAAAGGCGCAGGCCAGACGCTGCAGCCCGGTGGATTGTTGGTTTTTTATGGCCCGTTCAAAGAAGGCGGCATGCACACGGGCGACGGCAACGCCGCCTTTGACACGCGCCTTCGCACTGACAACCCTGACTGGGGTGTGCGCGATACAACAGAGATCACGGAGGCCGCGCAACAACACCAACTGCGCGACCACGCTTTGATCCCCATGCCCGCCAACAACCGCCTTTTGGTCTTGGCAAAGGAAAATTGAATGACAGCGCAGCAAATTGAAATTCCCGGTGTTCAAAACTTACCGTCGGCGTGGTTGGGCCGCGATATCGGTGCAGAGCCAGAGCGCTGGACGATCAGACTTTCAGCTGCACATATCGCCGAACTTGAGAGCAATCTTTCAGACGATATATCCCTGACGGACCTGACCAAATCCGGTTTCCCGCTGCCAACTTTGGGCAGCGTTCTGCGGGAATTTCAAGGTGAGCTGATTAACGGGCGCGGATTTGGCCTGATCAAGGGGCTGGATGTAACCCGCTTTGGCGAGGATCAGGCGGCGCGGATATTTTTTGGCATTGGTACGCATCTGGGCCACGCGCGGTCGCAAAACGCCGCCGGTGACATTTTGGGGCATGTGCGCGATGTGGGTGCGCGACCCGATGATCCAAAATCGCGGATATATCAGACTTCGGCACGGCAAACTTTTCACACGGACAGCAGCGATGTTGTGGGGCTGATCTGTTTGAAAGACGCCAAGTCGGGTGGTGAATCGCTGCTGGTCAGCGCTGGCAGTATTTTCAATGAAATGCAAAAGCGCCGGCCGGATTTGTTGCCACTGCTGTTTGAACCCATCGCCACAGACCGGCGGGGCGAAGTGCCGGACGGCATGCAGCCATTTTTTGAGATCCCTGTTTTTACATGGCATCAGGGTTTTTTGAACGTCATGTACCAGCGGCAGTATATTGACTCCGCCCAGCGCTTTGCTGCGGCACTGCGGCTGTCTGACAGGCACGTGGCAGCACTTGATTTGTTTGACGAACTGGCCAACGATCCCGATCTTTGCTTTTCCATGCACCTTGCCCCCGGCGATATGCAGTTTGTTTACAATCACGCGCTGCTGCACGACCGCACCGGTTTTGAAGACCATGCGAACCTTGCCGACCGCCGGCATCTGTTGCGGTTGTGGCTGTCTGTGCCGGGTGACAGGCCCCTGCCCGATTGTTTTGCCCAGCGGTTTGGCAGCACCGAGATTGGCAACCGAGGCGGGATCGTGGTGGGTGCATGAAAGTGGTTGTGGCCCGTCACAGGATTTAGCCTGGTAAGCGCCCGGATGCAGATCGGGCCTGCACCCTGCAGGCTGTTTCGGATTTTTGGTCTTCGGACCCATGTGCCGATTGTCAGTCAATCCAAAACGTATTTTGTTCAACCACTTTCAATTTTTCTGAGGTTACCTAACTTGAGGTTACCTAACAATAAGTTACATAACTTGAAGTTACCTACCTTGGTGTTACCTGCCTTAAAGCTATCTACCTTGGTGTTACCTAATCTTCAGCTACCTAACCTCAAGTGATCTACCTTAATGTTATCTACCTTGAGTTTACCTACCTTGGTGTTATCTACCTTACAGTTATCTACCTTACAGTTATCTACCTTACAGTTATCTACCTTACAGTTATCTACC
>CAYZQS010000188.1:0-2628 GCA_964480735.1 uncultured Rhodobacterales bacterium | reverse complement strand
CAAAGCCGCCATCCTTACCACCATATCGAGCGGCCAAAAGACCCCAGCTATTGCATCTATAACCGGCGGCAGATGGCCGTATGTTTTGGCGATCATTCAACCGAAGACGGCTATTGGCTGTTGCGCCGGAAAGCGGCGGTATTGCATACCGGTGAATACCCGCTGGAGTTTTCCGGCCCTGACGCCGAGCGTCTGCTGAACCTGCTGTTCACCAAGGACATCACCAAGTTGAAACCCGGACGCTGCGGGTACGGTCTTGCCTGTTATCCGGACGGCGGGATGATCGTTGATGGCATTCTGATCCGCCTCGGACCCCAGAAATTCTGGTATGCACAGGCCGATGGTGATTTTTACGGTTGGGCGCGGGCGCACGGCGCTGGCATGGACGTAAAGATCTCCGACCCTGACGTGTTTGTTTCGCAGGTCCAGGGGCCAAGCGCGATGAAAATTCTGGCGGCGGCATGTGACACGGGAATGCCGGAAAATTTCGGCTATTTCGCGATGGCCCGCGTGATGCTGGGTGGGCAGGACGTGGTCATTACCCGCACCGGTTACACCAACGAGCTGGGATGGGAGTTTTATACGGAACCCCGCCACGATGCTGCGGCCTTGTGGGCGCATCTTACAAGGGCCGGGGCCGAATTTGGTATGGAAATATTTGGTCTGGACGCAATGAACATCCGTCGCATCGAGGCCGGAATTCTGAATGCGGGCTCGGATTTTAACGAAACCACAACGCCTTATGCCGTGGGGCTGGGGCAGTTTGTGGACGAGGACAAGGACGACTTTATCGGCAAGGCAGCCTTGGCAAAAGCCCCGCGTGACCGTCGTTTGTTCGGCTTGAAATGTCCGGGGAACACGCCCCTGATCAATGCGCCGGTCCTGTCCGAGGGTAATGTCGTGGGCAAGGTGACCGCCGGGGCCATGTCACCCTTTCTGGGACATGGCGTCGGGTTCGCCCTGATGACCACCGGCGGGCATTCTGCCCATCAACACGTTTCGGTTGGCTGTATCGATGGTTCATCACACCCAGGAGAACTGGTCGATCTGCCGTTTTATGACAAGGAAGGTTTAATCCCGCGCGGAAAACTTATTAATATTCCCGCGGTGCCGGGCTGACAAAAGGTCCTGTGGGTCCACCGTGGCGCGGGTGGCAGAGATTTACGCGGGCGCACATGGCTGCGGATTTCGGGCCGGGCCGGGCAGCAGTATTGCCCGCCTTTTCGCGCCGCGCCGGATAAACCACTGGGCAACGCTTAAGTTCACGATCCATCCGGCCACCTGAATGATCTCGTCAACCAACGGGGAAGGTTCGCCGAAAACCAGCATGATCGGCAAATATATGAAGGCCAGAGTGCCCGCATTCAGCGCCACCGCATAAGAACGCATCATCCAGGCCCGGTGCGCGGGAATGTTGCGGGCCATGATGGCCCGCACCGCCAACACCAAAAACGTCGCCCAAATCGCGCCAAACGCCAGCCTGCCCGCGTATAGCAGCGGCCCGGATATTTCGGTGTGGATCAGGGTCATCGTAATGCCCGAGGTAGCACCCAATATCCCCGCCACCACGGTCAGCCTGCCGATCAACCGGTGCCGGACGAAATTGGCATTGCGAAACCCCGGCAGCAGCTGAAACGCGCCCAGCAGCAGGAACGTCACCGCGAAAAACGCGTGCAGGGCCAGCGGCAGGTTGTCCACGTGGACCTTGGAAAATTGAAGCGCCCAGTCCCATTGCCAGATCAGTGCCGCCACGCGATACCCGCCAAAAACGGTGGGCACCAGACAGGCAAGGGCCAGAAAAACGGGCAAAGCCCGGGTATTCACGGAAGTGCGTTCCATGAGGAATTCCTTTCACTTTAGGTTGGTTGCAGGCAAATCCCAGCCGTGCGCCGGTGGTCAGACACCGCGCAGGTTTCAGACAACCCTTTGATTTTGATTAGTTATTCAGTCTTTGGATGCGTCGAAGATAAAAACCTCCTCCAATGGCTTGCCAAACACCTCTGCGATCAGGAACGCCAGTTCCAAACTGGGTGAATATTTGGCATTTTCAATTGCAATGATGGTTTGGCGGGTCACGCCAGCCTTGTCGGCCAGCGCCTGCTGGGTCATTTCACCGGCTTCAAATCTCAGCCGGCGAATGGTGTTGCTTACGCGCATCCCGCTCATCCGGCACCGGCACGGTAAAGGCGCAATCGATAGAGATTTCCGGCAAAATCGCCGACTGAAAAAGCGTAGAAAATGACGGTAAATCCAAACAGCGCCGACTGGCCGGTGGCCAGAACGATCAGCGCGATCAAATAACCGATTCCAGCGACGATACTGGTCACCCGGCTGGCGCGAATTTCAAACTGGCGGTCGCGCTCGTCAGTAACAAAGCTTGGCTTGGGCTCGCGGTTGGCGATTGACCACAGGATATTGCTCAGAATTGTTGCGCCTATGGTGGCCAGAATGCCAAGGACCACGGCGATCAGGATTGTCTGGGCCCAAAGCTGCAGCGCGTCATCGCCGCCAAACCGTCCGGCCTGATGCAGGTAAACCAGACGCCAGCCCACCAGCGTCATCGTCAGGCCTCCAACGAACAGATAGGCGACGGTGTTGCGTTCCTGAAATGGCATCTTGGCCTCCTTG
>CAYZQS010000187.1:0-2634 GCA_964480735.1 uncultured Rhodobacterales bacterium | reverse complement strand
CCGCAGACATCACGGGCTGGAATTCACTGGCCACAAACGCTTCGTCAGCGGTCCCGACGATCAACAGAAATTCCGGCAGGGCAGCTATGTCAGCCAGAAAATCATTCCGGGGTGCAAAAGACGTGTTTAGCCGGTGCGAATAGGCGGCTGTTGCTGTTGCGCCAAGCGGGCCGTCCAAAACCGTTTGCGGGAAATTGAACTGGATGACCGTGCGGTCGTTCAAGCGCGTGATTTTCAGCGCATTCAGCATTGTCAGGCCGATGATCCGCCGGGTCAGCGGCTGCGCCCAACCGCCAGAGTTGGGACGCGTGGTTGGCGCGTTGTATTTCAGGAACGGTGCCAGCAAAATGGCCCGGTCAATCAGCGCGCCGTGCCTGCCTCCGGCAAACCGCACCACCAGACCACCACCCGATGAATGCCCGGCAAGGATAACCTTTTGCCCCGCGCGGCTGTGCTTTGTGATGAGGTCTGAAATGTCGTCTTCCAGCTGTCCGATATAATCCACATCACCCCGCCGTACAGGATCAAACCCGTGACCGCGCAAATCAGGCACAACCACCGTTGCGACATCGCTTAATCGCCGTGCCAGAGCGTCAAACTGCAGCCCGTGCCAGCCGGACCCGTGCAAAAGGATTAAAAGGGGTGGATTTTGGGCTGTGGAACGGTAAATTCGTTGCTGCAACGCAGTACCATCCCGGGCTGTGTATGGCGTTGTTTTTGTAACAGATTCTATAGGGTTTTCAGTCGTTTCAGAAAAATCCAGCCCGCCCGCGCCGGACAGATCAGTTGGGCCTTGTGAAACCACCAGCCCCAACGCTATGGCAAAATAGATCGCGACCGAAATCGTGGCAGATTTCAGTATCCGCCAAACAACCTTCACCGCGCCACCTTTTGATTGTCTCGGATCAGCTTCCAGACGATCGCGTCCAGCAGCGCTTCAAAAGAAGCGTCAACAATATTGGCCGACACACCCACCGTTGACCAGCGCCGCCCCTGCCCATCCTCGCTGTCAATGATGACCCGCGTCACCGCTCCGGTGCCACCGGATGTAATGCGCACGCGAAAATCCACCAGATGCATGTCGTCAATACAGGCCTGATAGGGGCCAAGATCCTTGGCCAGCGCTTTGGCCAAAGCATTCACCGGTCCGCTGTCTTTGCCCTCGGCGTCCAGACTGTCAGACACCGACAGCACTTTTTTACCGCCAATCTTTACCGCCACCACAGCCTCTGACAGGGTGACCAGATCGTCTTTTTTGTTCCGTCGCCGCTCTACCGTCACGCGGTAGCGCTTTACTTCAAAAAACGCCGGCAACAGGTTCAGCGCCCGTCGCGCGATCAGTTCAAACGAGGCTTGTGCGGTGTCATAGGCATAGCCCTGATCCTCGCGCACTTTCACCTCCTCCAAAATCGCCGACAACCTGGCGTCACCTTTTGCAACGCTCAACCCGGCCTCGCTCAGTCGTTTGCGCAGGTTGGATTGCCCGGCCTGATTGGACATGGGAATTATCCGCTCGTTGCCCACCCGTGCCGGTTCAATATGCTCGTATGTAGCCGGGTCCTTGGCAATCGCGCTGGCGTGCAGCCCGGCCTTATGGGCAAAAGCTGATGCGCCCACATAAGGAGCTGATTTTGTCGGCACCCGGTTCAGGATATCATCCAGCATGCGCGACAGTTTGGTCAGGCTTTGCAGGCCGTCGGGCGTAATGCCGGTTTCCAAGGTCGAGGCAAAGGGTTCTTTTAGCATAAGCGTCGGGATCAGGCTGATCAGATTGGCGTTGCCACAACGTTCGCCCAGTCCGTTCAGGGTGCCCTGAATTTGCCGCGCACCCGCCCGCACCGCTGCCAGCGAATTGGCCACAGCATGGCCGGTGTCGTCGTGGGCATGAATGCCCACATGGGCCCCGGGGATGCCGCTGGCAATCACCGCTTTGGTTATTTCGGTGATTTCATCCGGCAGGCTGCCACCGTTTGTGTCACACAACACGATCCAGCGGGCACCGGCGTTGTGCGCGGCGTGCAGGCATTTTAGCGCATAATGCGCGTTGGCCTTGTAGCCGTCAAAGAAATGCTCTGCGTCAAACAACGCTTCGCGGCCCTGCGCCACCAAATGGGCGATGGATTGTTGAATGTTTTCAAGGTTTTCCGGCAGTGTGATGCCAAGGGCGGTTTTGACGTGGAAATCATGGGTTTTGCCCACCAGACAGACGGCAGGCGTGCCCGCATTTAATACACCGGCCAGCACGTCATCATTGGCGGCAGAGCGGCCTGCGCGTTTGGTCATGCCAAAAGCCGTGAAGGTGGCGGTTTTCATCCTTGGCGCTGCTGCAAAGAAATCACTGTCGGTCGGGTTGGCACCCGGCCAGCCGCCTTCCACATAATCAAGGCCCAGATGATCAAGCGCGGTCGCGATGCGGGTCTTGTCCTCCGCCGTGAAATCCACACCCTGCGTTTGCTGTCCATCACGCAGGGTGGTGTCAAAAAGCGAGATGCCCTGGCGTTTCATTTGCAGGTCAATCGCATCGCAAAAAGGGTTGAAACGCTGACCCTACCAAATCCCCGTCCGGGCCCATTGCCCGGACAGCGCCCGACCCATAGAAGCGGCAGGGATTGCCTGCAATCCCGAGAGCTTTCC
>CAYZQS010000186.1:0-2679 GCA_964480735.1 uncultured Rhodobacterales bacterium | reverse complement strand
TCAACCGCAGTGTGATACAGGAACAGGTGGAGATGGGCGTGGCAGTGCGCATGGCAGCGATGGATTTGCTGGTGCGGGGCGCGAAGGCGGTGCCCTTATGAATACCGTGCAACGAGACGATACCACAAAACAGGTTGATCCCTGGAAAGCCTACCTTGATCCGGGTGAGGAAATCCTGTGGCACGGCAGCCCGGACGGCAAAATCCGCCTGCGGGCGCGCAATCTGGTGATCTCGGCCTTTGGTATCTTCTTTTTTGGCTTTTCCATTTTCTGGACCCTCGGCGCGGCCAACAGTGGCGACCTGATATTCCCGCTGTTTGGCCTGCCGTTTATGGCCGTCGGGTTTTATCTGGTCTTTGGCATTCATTTTTTTGATGCTCATAAGCGGCGGCATTCCTACTACACGCTGACCAACAAACGGGCATTCATCGCGACAAACATCCTGACCAAAAAAATCAAATCCTATGCGGTGAACGCTGAAACCGATCTGGAATTTCAACCGGGGCCACCGGCCAGTATCTATTTCGCCAAAGAAATGAAAAGCGGCCAAAACGGCAGCTATACCGTGCCGGTTGGATTTGAATATGTGGCGGACGGTGACACGCTTTATAAATTGTTTCGACAGGTGCAAAGGGCTGCTGCATGAGCCTGCTTTTATCAAACGCGCGTTTGATTGATCCGGAAGGCGGGCGCGAAAATTATGCGTAGCATCTATAGATTAAGGAGCAAACGATGACAATTAGACCGGAAATCTTGGGTAGACTCGAACTCATCAAGTCATTGAGGGCTGTCTGGCCGAACGAGGCAATCGATTTCACGCCCTGGCTGGCGAAACCCGAGAATCTATCGCAACTGGCCAACGCAATTGGATTTGGTAGCGATGGTCTGGAACCGGGTGATATTGAGGTGCCTGTAGGTCCGTTTTTTGCGGATATTTTGTGCTTTGACACACGCGGAGCTGAGCCTCGAAATGTGGTTATTGAAAACCAACTGACAAAAACCGACCACGACCATCTTGGGAAGGTGGTCACTTACGCTTCAGTTTTGAAAGCCGATTATATCATTATTGTCGCCGATGAAATTAGGAACGAGCACCGCACTGCTCTGGAATGGTTAAACCACATTTCCAAAGATCAATTCGGTTTTTTCGCTGTTGAAATCCAGCTTTGGAAAATTGGCGAAAGCGCAATTGCGCCGAAGTTCGAAGTTATCGTCATGCCTGACGAATGGTTGCGCAACGCACAATCTCGGATTGGTTCGGCCACAAACAGCACAATGTCAGAGGCTCAGGAATTGAACCTGAAGTACTGGACCGCATTTTGCGAAGCTTACCAGAAAGTATCCGGCGGCGCACACTGGCCACGAAATCCCCGGTCCAGAAATTATTTGGGTGTTTCGATCGGCACCGCCTCGTTTGAAATAAATTGTGTTTTTAACAGATACGAAAACTGGTTGCGCGTCGAACTGACTTTATACGGTCCCGAAGCGCGAAACAGGATTAGAATACTCGCGAAAGAAAAGGCTTCGGTCGAGTCCAAGCTTGGTGCCGCAGTTATCTGGGACATCAGAGACGACAGAACCAAGCAACACATACAGGTGCAGCAGAGCAATGTTGATCCAAACGATGAAAGCGACTGGGACAGGCAACACGGGTGGCTATGCGAATGGAGCAATAAATTTCGGAAGGTATTTGCTGAATTGGTAACGTCACATTCAGATCAAGGATGGGAATCGGCCGAGTGAATCGGCTTACCCTCACAAACGCCCGCATCGTCGATCCCTGTGCTGGGACGGTTGAGCCTGGCACACTGACCGTCGCTGAAGGGCTGATTACCGGTGCTATATACAGTGGCAATCCTAAGCTGGATGGCAGTATAATTGATTGCGGCGGCCACTGCCTTGCCCCCGGTATCGTTGATATCGGCGTCAAGATCGGCGAGCCGGGCGAGCGGCACAAGGAAAGTTTTCGCACAGCACTGTTGGCGGCGGCGGCGGGGGGCGTGACCACTTTAATCACCCGGCCTGACACCACGCCTGCCATTGATACGCCGGAAAAGCTGGAGTTTGTACTGAACCGGGCGCTGGGTGAAAACCACGCCCGCATTCTGCCAATGGCCGCCCTGACCATGAACCGCGCGGGCCGCGAGATGACAGAGATCGGGTTTTTGCAAAACACCGGGGCTGTGGCTTTTACCGACGGGGACGCGGTGATCACCGACCCCAAGGTTTTCGTGCGCTGTCTGACCTACGCGGGTGCGTTGAACGCGCTGGTGATTGCCCATCCGCAGGACCCGGGGTTAAGCGCTGGTTCTGCCGTCACATCCGGCAAATTTGCCACCAAGCTGGGCCTGCCCGGGGTGTCGCCGATGGCCGAACGCATGGGGCTGGAGCGTGATCTGGCGCTGGTGGAATTGGCAGGTGCTGCCTATCACGCCGACCAGATTACCACGGCTGCGGCCCTGCCCGCCCTTGCGCGGGCCAAGGCGGCGGGGCTGAATGTGACCGCCGGCATATCGATCCACCACCTGACGTTGAACGAGCTGGACGTGGATGACTACCGCACGTTTTTCAAGATCAAACCGCCGCTGCGCAGCGAAGACGACCGGCTGGCGGTTGTCGCGGCGCTTGCCGAAGGACTGATTGACATCATTTCCTCCATGCACACCCCGCAGGACGAGG
>CAYZQS010000185.1:0-2737 GCA_964480735.1 uncultured Rhodobacterales bacterium | reverse complement strand
GGATTCAACGCCGGAATTAAAGTCGCCAAGGTCGCGGTTTGATTTATGCGAGGCCGCGACACCAATGCGGGTTGTCGGGTTGATGGCGTAACTGAATCCAAAATGCGACCAAAACTCGATGGGGTGGCCCAGTAATGTGCCGTTTGGTCCCTTTTGATAGTAACCGGGCATAATGCTGAAATCCAAGAATATTCGCGGCCAAAGTTCCACACCTGCGTACACGCCACCGCCGATAAAGAAATCCCTGTCGGTGTCGCCTTCGATTACCGCGCCATACCCCCAGTAAAACGGTTCAATACCGCCTCTTTGCCGACCAAAATACCAAAAATTAAGCATGGTGGATTTGGAATCGCGCCTGCCCTTTAAATCGTCCTCGCCAAGGGCAAGCGTAAGTTCGCCGGCGGTTACCGAACTTGAAATCAGCAGGCAAATCGCGACGACTAAAGACTTAAATCTCATTTTGTTTCCAATGCGTGACCGGGGGCTGCTCTGGCCGGTTGAGTGAACGGTTTGGTTTTGGCTTTTGTTGCATATTGCCTGTGTGGTCACAACAGTTTTGAGTCATTGCTTTTTCGAAAGGCCGGCCATTCTGTTTCTGCCGGGTGTTGCCCCCATTCATCGGCCAGCGTTCGCCGGTTTTACAGTTCGGTAGAGTCTTTGTTTCAATTTTGCGCAAAAGCTACGATCACCGAATTTATCCGCAAATCTGATAGAAAGAAAATTGAATGAGCAATCCATTTATAAATCGCGCGCCATCTTTAAGCGGCCCGGCCACTGATATTTTCCCCGTTGTGCCCTCTGATACCGTTGACTTTACCGATGTAGCGCTGGCGCTTTACGTGGAAACCGGCGGAACTGTTGATTTCGTAACCGCCAAAGGCAATACACGCACGGTCATTGTTGGCGATCTTGCGATTTTGCCGGTTGGCACCCAACGGGTGAACGCAACCGGCACCACGGCAGCCGGCATCCACGCGATGGTGATCGTCTGATGATTTTTCCCAATCTTTCCGCGGCGGGTCAGGCGCAGCGAAAATCTTTGCCGCGGTGGGATCTGCCCTATTTGGCACCGTCCGGTCTGGCAGCCAACATGGTGCTGGATTTTGAAAGCGGCAGTTATGGCCGCAACCGTGTGGCTGAGGCCAATCCAATATCTGGCGCGCGTAATGGCGTGCCTGCGGTTGACGGCGGTGCCGGTGGCATGATTGTTGAACCGGCCCGAACCAACCAGGTGATCTGGTCGGTGTCATCCGCCGCAAACTGGTCGGCGGTTGGTTCAACGCTGGCAGATTTGTCGCAGAATGTACTCGGCCTGTTCCAGGGACTGTCTGTTGCCAGTGCCGGCGCTGTCTGGCACCGGGCGGCCCCACCCGCAATCAGTTTTGACAGCACCAAAACCTATTGCGTCACGCTGTGGTACAGCGCTGGATCGGCAAATAATATCAAGGCCATTTTGTACAGCACAAGCAGCACGCCTTCCACAGATTTAGAGGTTGGCGGCGTGCCGGGCGCTGTTGGCATTCTTAAGCAAGACAACGGGACTGTTTTTGACTTGCGTGAAACCGATCTGGGCAGCGGGGTTTTTCGGCTGAGCTTTTGTTGCACTGTGGACGCGACAATATCAGAAAACTGGGGTGTGGGTCCTGACAGCGCGACCAGCGGGCAAGACGTTGTTGTTTACGGCATGCAGATCGAGGAAGGCAATGCCGCCACCGGATACATTGCAACCAATGGTAGCGTCGGTGCACGGGTTGCTGACAGCGTGGGTTTGGCCGGGGCAGGGTGGCTAAGCGCATCCGCCGGAACGCTGCTGATCCAGACAACGGCGGGCAGCAACGGTGATGTTCCGTTGCTGCGGTTGCTTGAAACCGCTGGCGGGGATGGTTTGAACCTTGTGCAAAACGCGGCGGGAACCCTTAGCCTGCATTACGCTGACGGGGCAACGACCGGCAGTTTGACGACATTAAACTCGCAGGCCGCATATGTCGCTGCCAAAGCAGCCATATCGTGGAGCGGGTCCGGTCTGAGCCTGTGTTTGAATGGCGGTACGGTTGAAACCGGCGTAAATACGGTTGCGCCGGGCATCGACCAACTTGACTTTTATGACCCCGCGCATGGTGAAACCTACGGGCCCGAATTGGTTACGCAATGCGTGCACTACCCGTCGCGGATCGCGGATGCGGATTTGCAGGCAATAACGTCATAGATTGGTGGGCGGCCTTGCCTGACCTTCCGGCCCTTACATTGGCGTCTTGCATACTGAGAACTGACTCAGACGTGCACTCCGGGTGAATTAGGCATTTCAATCGCGGGTAAAATACAATACCATAAGTTGTATGAACGCGAAAGTGTCCACCTACAATATATTGGGTATTCCCATCGCGGCAACAACGCTGAACAGCACCGCTGCCGCGCTGAGGTGCTGGTCAAAAGACCAAACAGGGCGATACGTCGGGGTGCGCGACGTGGCCAGTCTGATGGCCCTGCGGTCTGACGCCGATCTTTTACGTCACTGCCAGAGCGCCGCGCTGAATTTACCGGACGGCATGCCCCTGGTGTGGATTGGCAGGCTGCGCGGCCATGCGGTTTCACGCGGCTGCGGGCCAGACCTGATGGAGAAATTGTTGATGGCTTCAGGGCGCGATGGTCTGAAGCATTTCTTTTATGGCGGAGGGCCCGGTGTTGCCAAAAAGCTGGCGCGGGTTTTTCGCAATCGCAATCCGCAGGTTGATATTGT
>CAYZQS010000184.1:0-2755 GCA_964480735.1 uncultured Rhodobacterales bacterium | reverse complement strand
CGGATATTCCGGCGCGCAATGGGCCATTCACGACCGGTGTAAACCGGTTCAACCGATGGCGCTGCGCGGGGGTGTGCGCAATGCTTTTGGAGGAAGTTTCAAAGGCTTATCAGGGTGATATCCAAATGATTGACAGCTCGACCATCAGGGTTCAACAACACGCCGCCAACCAATGCCTGACAGGCGAATGCCCGCATTCGCCAAGAGGGGGTCAAAAAGAAGAACCACCCGATCCCGCAGCATGGGCCGTTCGCGCGGCGGGTTGACCACGAAAATCCACGCGCTGGTAGATGCTGTTGGCCGCCCCATAAGGCCAGGCCCGTGACGGGCGCTCGGCGACAGATATGCTTGGCACACTCGGGGCGGGCCAGGCCTTATAGGCCGGCCGCGCATACGACAGCGATGCCTTGCGCGAAAGCTTTGCCGAACGGGGCGCGTGGGGCAATATCCGGCCAATGCCCAACCGTGGCCGAATGCCGGAGTTTTGCCCGATCCTCTGCAAAGATAGAAACTTCGTTGACAAGTTCTTTAACAAACTCAATCACTTCCGCGCTGTGGCGACACGATACGACAAAAGAGCTGACAACTTCGTGGCATCCGTCCAGCTTGCGTCATTGCGAATATGGTTGCGATCTTATGAGTCGGCGAGTTAGTCGCTGCGGTGAATTTCCTCAAAAAAATACGGGCCCGCTTCGTTCAGCAACACAGACGCCAGTTCAATCCCCAGCGCGTTTGCGTCATCAACCGGGCCGCTTAGCTCGTGGTTCAAACATTCAGACCCGTCCGGACGCAGGATTTCACCGCGCAGGCGCAGGTTGCTGCCGGAAATCTCTGCCAGACCGGCAATCGGCATCTGGCACGACCCTTCCAGTTTGCGCAGGAATGCGCGTTCTGCGGTTACCCGGTGGTCGGTTGGAAAATCGTGCAGCGGTGCCAGCAATTCTTTGACAGAGCTGTCCTTGTGCCGCCGTTCAATCCCGATCGCGCCCTGGGCAATGGCGGGCAGCATCTGGTTGACGGAAATGGCGCTGTTGGCGACTTCTTCCATCCCCAGACGAACCAGCCCGGCCATGGCCAGAAACGTGCAGGTGGCCACGCCCTCTTCCAGCTTGCGCAGGCGGGTTTGCACGTTGCCGCGAAATTCCACCACATTCAGGTCCGGGCGTCTGTACAGAATTTGCGCTTTGCGGCGCAGGCTGGATGTGCCGACACTGGCCCCGGGCAGCAGATCCGCCAGTGTATCCGCACTGGGCGAAAGAAACGCATCACGCACGTCCTCACGCGGTAAATAGCAATCAAGGATCAGACCTCCCGGTTGATCCACGGGCATGTCTTTCATCGAGTGAACCGCGATATCGATGCGCCCGGCCAACAGGGCCTCTTCGATTTCCTTGGTGAACAAGCCTTTGCCGCCGACTTCGCGCAAGGGCTTGTCCTGAATGCGGTCGCCGCTGGTTTTGATCACCACAACTTCAAACAACTCTGCGGCAAACCCGTGCATGTCCATCAATCGCTGACGGGTCTCGCGCGCCTGGGCCAGTGCCAGGGGTGAGCCACGGGTTCCGATGCGCAGTGGTGCTTCTGCTGTGGGCCAGATTTGTGTCATGGGTCTGTGTTATCCGGCCCGGGTTTGGCTGGCAATGGGCGGGTGGCAGTGACACATTGACATCCCGCTTTGGCTGGCGGAAACGATTGGGGATTGCGACGCCGGGAGACGGGATAGATGACCAAAGACAAGGTGATGTTGCGGGCGCTTCGCGGTGAAACCCTTGCGGTGCCACCGGTGTGGATGATGCGGCAGGCAGGGCGGTATCTGCCGGAATATATGGCCACGCGGGCGCAGGCGGGTGATTTTTTGAGCCTGTGTTACAACCCTGATCTGGCCACCGAAGTGACGTTGCAGCCGATCCGGCGGTACGGCTTTGATGCGGCGATCATGTTTGCCGATATCCTGCTGGTGCCTCAGGCGCTGGGGGCTGACCTTTGGTTTGTCACAGGCGAGGGGCCTCGGTTGTCGACCATCGGTGGTGCTGCGGATATGGCGCGGCTGAAAACGGCGGATGACATTCACGCGCGGCTGGCCCCGATTTACGAAACCCTTGGGCGGTTGTCAGAAGACCTGCCCGGTGAAACCACCCTGATCGGATTTGCCGGTGCGCCCTGGACGGTGGCGACCTATATGATCGCCGGGCGGGGTACACCTGATCAGGGACCGGCGCATGCTTTGATGCAAAACGATGTGGCCACGTTCGATGCGCTGATCAAGTTGTTGACGGAGGCCACAACCGCCTATCTGCTGCGGCAGATTGAGGCCGGTGCCGAGGTGATCAAACTGTTTGACAGCTGGGCCGGGTCCTTAAGCGGCGCGGCGTTTGACACATACGCGCTGGCACCTGCAAAGGCGATTTTCGCGGCACTGAAAACCGCGCATCCGGATGTTTTGCTGATTGGCTTTCCGCGTGAGGCGGGGGAGAAATATGTGGGGTTTGCCAGGGCCACGGGGGCTGACTGTCTGGCGCTGGACACAAAGGTTGACGCGGTTTGGGCAGCGGAGGTCTTGCAAAAAGACAGCTGTGTTCAGGGCAATCTTGACCCGCAATTGCTGATCAGCGGCGGTGACAAGCTGATTTCCGAAACCAAGCGCATTTGTCGCGCATTTGCCGGCGGACCACATGTGTTCAATCTGGGCCACGGGATCACGCCGGAGGCTGACCCTGAAAACGTGGATGTGATGCTGAAAGCGATCCGGGGTTAG
>CAYZQS010000183.1:0-2764 GCA_964480735.1 uncultured Rhodobacterales bacterium | reverse complement strand
GCCACATGTTTGCCGGGCGATGTGATCCAGCCGTGGTCTTTGAAAACAGCGGCGAAGTTATAATCACCGCTCAGATTTGGATCGGCGTCACGAAGATCGCCGCCCTCGCGCTCGTCCCAGGTAAACCCGCACGCGTGGCGCAAACTCATGCCAAAACTGTCGCCCAGAAAAGCGGCACGGCTGCGGTACAGATAGGAATACTCGCCGGTCCTTAGATACTTTTCGGCGCCGGTGCCTTTGGCCAGCAGCATATGCTGGTCCACACTGTCTGTTGTCAGTTCCGCAAGCGCCCGCGCAATTTCCTGAACCCGCGCGGCGCGGCCATTGCGCAGGAAAGGCACCAACCACGGCAGCAGGCGGGGCAGGTAACCCCAGCGCATGAACAACGGAGAATTCGGATCCAGCAGCATTTTCGGCGCTTTCGCCAGCAGACCCGGAACCGAAACCGGTATCACCGCACAACGGGCCAGCAATCCACCGTTGCCGTAAGAAGTCTGCGCCGGGTCGCCCGGCGGCACGCGGTCTACCAAGGTGACGATTACACCGTCACGACGCAACCATTCGGCGGTGGATACGCCGGTGATTCCGGCGCCAATGACAAGGGCTGTTTTGGTCATTCCCTCACCCCATCCACCGGCGCACGGGCGCATTTGTTTCTTCAAGCGGCTGGCAGATTACGTCAATCAGTGTGGGACCGTCATGCGCGACCGCTGTTGTCAGCACTTTTTCCAGATCGCCCGGGTCTTTGACGGTCCACGACTTAACGCCATACGCCGCCGCTACCGCCGCGTGATCGGTACGGTTGAAATCCACGTTGTAATAGCGTTTGTCACAATCGGCATGTTGGCTGGCTTTGATCCAGCCAAAGGCGGCGTTTGAAAATACGATATAGGTGATCGGAGCGTTCGCCCGTACAACGGTTTCAAGTTCACCGCAGGTAAATCCAAACGACCCGTCGCCCATCATCGCAACAATCTTGCTGTCAGGCCGCCCGTACCACGCCCCAAGCGCCGCGCTCAGGGAATAACCCAATGCCCCGTGGGCACGGTTGGTGATGAAGTGACGGCCGGGTTTTGGCAGCTGGTAGTACGCAGAAAAATAAGGGCAGCTGGTGCCGGGGTCAGACAGGATGGTCGCGTCGTCAGGCAGAACTTTCATCATTGCTGCAATCACGGATTCCGGTCGGATGGGTTGATCGGTGCTTTGCGCAAGCGTGTCAAATTCAGCAAACTTGCGTCTTTTTATGTCAGCAATCGCTGCGGCCCCGCCAAATGTTGCCAGCCCTTGTTTGCGTTTATCCAGTTCCGCGTTCACCGCCGCCAAAGCCAGTTTCAGATCACCCACCACCCCAACTTCGGTTTGATAATTCGCGCCAATCACCATGGGGTCCACATCAAAATGGACAACCCGCGTGCCCGGTTTTGGCGCTTCCCAGCGCGACGTGGTGGTGGACCCGGCGCGCGCACCCATGAAAATCACCAGATCAGCGGCCTGCATCATCTCCCACGTCGCGTCGGTGCCACCGTTTGAGCCAACCACGCCAAGGCACTGCGGGTTGGTCTCGGCCAGTGATCCCTGCCCGGAAATCGACGTGGCAACAGGGATATCAAGCCGCGTGGCAAGACGGTCAAGTTCATCCATTGCTCTGGATATAACCAGACCACCGGCGCAGATGATCAGCGGGTTCTTAGCAGACAGAACCACGTCAACCGCAGCGGTGATCGCCGCGTCTTCGGGGGCTGTGCGATAGGCCGGAAACCGTGCGTGTTTTTCGTCAGCCCAGATGTCCGCCGCATCCGCCGCATCGTATTGGATGTCGTAAGGCAGACCCAAATGGGCAGAGCCGGGCCTGCCGGTTGTCATGGCGCGAAAGGCCTGCCGGACCATGCGCGGAATGTGATCGGCGCGTTTGATCACGGTGTTCCATTTGGTCAGCGGGCGCATCAGCGCCTCCTGATCCACTTCGGTCAACGGGTATTTGCCGTATGACCCAACGGAAATGTCTGTGGTAATGCCCAAAACCGCATAGGAACTGTCGTTGGCTTCGATCAATCCGGGCAGGATATAGGTGGCCCCTCCGCCTGACGGCCCCTCGCACACGCCAACCTGGCCGGTCACCCTTGCATAGGCATCGGCCATATAAGTGGCTGAACGCTCGTCGCGGGTCAAAACATGGGTAATGCCGTGATCCAGGCGTCCCATTGCGTCATAAAACGGCAGCGTGGTGTCACCGCACAGCCCAAAAATATGGCTCACGCCGTAAGATTGCAGCATGCGCACCATTGCTTCGGCCCCGGTCAAGGCGTTGGACCGAATTTCGGCGTCGTGTTTCAAATCAACCTCTCGGGGTGCGGCAGAATCGCCATACATCTTTGTATACAATATTGTATGTTGATTTGTCGCGCCACCTGTGTCAACTTTTTAATCAGATACAAAAAGGTGACGGAATGGCGGAAAGCCGGGTTGGCGAGATTTACGCGCCGCTAAAAGAAATGGCGGTCAATTACCATCTTAAACCGGGGGAAAAAATCAACGAGGCGGCGCTGGCCAAATCGTTGGAAACGTCACGCACACCTTTGCGAGAGGCGCTGAACCGGCTGGTTGCCGAGCGGTTTTTTGAATTTCAATCGGGCAAGGGATTTTATTGCCGCGAACTGGATACCAAAACGGTTTTCGAGCTTTATGAAACCCGCGAGATCATCGAAGAGGCATCCGTTCGGCGGGCCTGTGAACGCGGCTCTGACGCAGCGATTGCCAAACTAAA
>CAYZQS010000182.1:0-2842 GCA_964480735.1 uncultured Rhodobacterales bacterium | reverse complement strand
AATGGGATGAATTTTTGGACATGCTGCCCGAGTACGCCGTCAAATGCGAAGGCGAAGGCGCGATGAACGACACAGCCATGCTGTTTGGCGCACTGGGCTGGAAAGACTACAAAGGCCGCCCAACCATCCACACGCCCTATTTCGGCAGCTCCGGCACAGGTCAGGTGAACGTCAGTTTTTCGGTTTAAGCCGACCCTCACTCATAACACCCACCCGTTTGGTTGCGCGGTATGGAAAGCCATACTGTTCAGGTTGTTTAAAAATGCTATCCTACTGACATTGCTAAGCATCGCTTAAAGCGTTGCGCCTTTTTCTAACGGATCAACAAACGATTGCCTGCAAATATCTTCTGAATCGCCAGTTGGTTCGATTTTAACAAAGTATTGTTTGGGGGTTAATATGGCCAAATCTAAGAAATCATCTGAATTCAAATATGACCAGCATCCGGAAATTAATATTCCGGACGAGGATCATCCGGATTTTGTTGCCGGGACAGTCGCCGAAGACACACATGATGATGAAGAAATTCGTGCAGAAGACTTAATCGAACGCGACTTTGCAAATCCGGATGCGCCTGAAGCTGTAGACGAGACGCAGGGTTTTCACTGGCCCGCCCCCCCTGCTTTTCCGGGCCGTCGTTGGCCGTTTCAATTTCAGTTTTGCAGCGCGGTGAGTGGCAGATATTCCTATTTGCCGCGCTGGATCCGGCAGCCGCCCACATTTCCGGGGCCTTTTCACCCGGTGCCGTTAAATCTGTTACGAATCAACGTGCGGGTTGATGTTGACCGGTATCTGCCGCAACAGCGAATTTCGATCGAGGTCAGACGGCTTTTTCCACAATCAACTTCGCATGTGATTGCGGAAGTTACTTCCGATACCTGCCTTGCGTTCAACCGCCGCAGAGTTGTTGCCAATATTGTCTACCGCGACGGCAATGCGGCTTTGATCCCCGGCACGACTGTGACATTCGATGCGCGACGGACGATCGGACTCAACTACTCTAACTTCTCGATCAAACTGAGCGGCGGAATTATTCCTAAAACTTATAATCTGGCGTTTCAGTCGCGTTATTTCGATCCTGTGGAGTTTGAGGTGGATACCGTTGCCAACGCTGGCACCGCCACAACAACCTACGGCACGGGATCACACCCAAACCGACCAGCGAACCTGCCGATTGAGACTTTGTCATTAAAGAAAGTCTATCAGCGAGCGGGATTTGACGCGCAGATGTCACCAAATGCTTCTGCAATTCCAAATTCGGGCGCCGGTTCGAACGGATCATGGTCCGACAACGAAATGCACAACGCCATGATAACCTATTGGTCGCGGTTTACGAACCAGTCAAGATGGGCGCTTTGGGTGTTGTTTGCCAAGCAGCACGATCTTGGGTACGGCCTCGGCGGGGTTATGTTTGATGATATTGGTGCAAACCACCGGCAGGGCACGGCCATTTTCACGGACAGCTTTGTTCAGGACGTCCCTCCGGGCGACCCAAGCCCGGTCAGCTGGCAGCAAAGGATGCTGTTTTGGACAGCAGTGCATGAAATGGGCCATGCGTTTAATCTGGCCCATTCTTGGCAAAAATCTTTGGGCAATCCGTGGATCCCACTTGCCAATGAACCTCAGGCCAGAAGCTTTATGAACTACCCGTTTTTTGTCACCGGAGGACAGTCAAGTTTCTTTTCCGATTTCCGATTTCATTTCAGTAACGACGAACTGGTGTTCATGCGCCACGCGCCACGCCGGTTTGTGCAAATGGGAAATTCCAACTGGTTTGAAAATCATGGATTTGAAGCACCTGATCAACTTGAAAGCAGTGGCAGTTGGGCGTTTGAAATCCGGCCAAACAAATCTGAAAACGCATTTCGCTTTCTTGAACCCGTGATGCTGGAGGGCAAATTGACCAACACCTCAGCAGAACAAGTTGAAACCGCAGACAACCTGTTGGAACACGGTGATCACCTGTCTTTCCTAATTCAGAAAAGCGGTGGCGATCTTAAACAATGGAAACCAATGGTCAGTCATCTGGAAAAATCGGGCACGCAAAAATTGGATCCCGGAGAAGCAACTTATGGTGCCCATATGATCAGCACGTCCACTGGCGACTGGACGATTGACGAGCCGGGATTTTACAAAATTCAGGCCGCCATTTCCATAGGATCGGAAATCGTGGTGTCCAACGTGCTGCGCATCTATGTGACACCTCCGATGACAGCAGAAGAGTCAATGTTGGCACCTGATTATTTTACAGAGGATGTTGGCCGGGTCATGTCGTTTAAAGGCGCACCGGAGTTGGAACAGGCAACGGCAGTTCTGAAGCGACTTGCCAAGGTCGGTGGAAACAATCCCGCCGTGAAACACGCCGAAATCGCGCTGTCCACACCACAGTTAAAAGACTACAAAATGCTCGATCTTTCCGGTGGAAAAGAGAAAGCTAGGATTACGGCAAAAGCCGCCAATCCTGAAAACGCCCAAAAAGTCCAATCTACATCCATGTTGAAAGATCACGACGTGGCTTGCAACACGATGGGCCATATACGTTATTTTGACCAGATGCGCACGCTGACAGATGCAGTCGAAGATGCCGGAGACAAAAAGGGCGCGGTTGTCTTGCTTGAAAAAACTATTCAAGTCATGAAGAAGCGCGATATTTTACCTTCGGTAATTTATAACGCCGAACAACGGCTGAAGCGACGCAAATAGCTTCTCTTCTGTAACCAACAGCCTCCGTACGCGTATCGGGGGCTGTTTGGCTTGAAGGAACAATTTGTTGCTAAGTGGACGAATTGGAGCGGGCGACGGGAATCGAACCCGTATCATCAGCTTGGAAGGCTGAGGTCTT
>CAYZQS010000181.1:0-2899 GCA_964480735.1 uncultured Rhodobacterales bacterium | reverse complement strand
TAGGCAGCACACCCATTAATTCCTGTTCAAACCCATGCGCTTGTGATTCAATTCCTGCAAAACAACAGGCGGGAGCAGGAAAATGGCGCGATCTGACATGAGCGATTTGGAATGGGAGTTCATCAAAGCGACCCTGCCGAACAAGTCGCGCGGGGTGAAGCGGGTTGACGATCGCCGCGTGATCAACGGCATCTTTTACGTCTTGCGCACCGGCATTCCTTGGGCAGATTTACCGGAGCAATACGGCCCGCCCACCACGATCTACAACCGCTTCAACCGCTGGACTTACGCGGGCCACTGGGACCGGATCCTAGATGCTGTAGCCGACGCCCACAACGTGGATATGGTTATGGTGGACGGCACCAGCATCCGCGCTCACCATTCCGCGACCACGCTCAAAAAAACGACCCGCGTCGTTGCCTCGGGCGCTCGCGCGGTGGATTAGGCACGAAAATTCATGCACTTACAAACCAGGACGGCCTGCCGATCCGGTTTGAACTGACCCCCGGTCAGGCCCATGATGCGCCGGTCTGCAAGCGGATTCTGGATGCTTTGCAGCCGGGCCAGTACGTGCTGGCAGACAGGGCATACGACGCCGATTGGATCAGGGAAATGATCTGGGAACAGGGTGCAATCGACGTGATCCCAAGCAAATCGAACCGCAAATTGCCCAAGGATTTCGACGCCGAAATCTACAAAGAGCGCAACAAAATAGAGCGCTTCTTTGGCCGTCTCAAAGCTTCGTTTCGGCGCATCGCGACACGATATGAGAAAACGTCACGCAATTTTATGGCCATGATCAAACTCGCATCCGTGAGGCTGTGGATCGAGTTTTATGAGTCGGCTGCCTAGTTCCAAACGATATTTCAGATGTAGTTCTAAATAAAGCTAAAGCTCAAAATGTTTTTGCAGCCGCAGCGGTATTTAGTCGGTTTGCAATGGCAGATTCTGATTTGACAAAATCCAACTTTGAAGGCGCAATACTGTCTCAAGCACAGTTGTCACGTTCTGATCTTTCCGATGTTCAGGCACAGTTTGCAGACCTTAGAGGCGCAATTTTCAAGAATGCGGAGCTGTACGGCACCCAATTTCAGCATGCCAAACTATCGGAGGCGGATTTTTCTGGCGCTTATCTTTCCGGCGTCGATTTCGACCAAACTAATTTGGTTGCCCCGCAGTTAGAACAAATTGGACTTACAAAATTCAATGGGGCCGTCATAATACGTGTGACTTTTAAAAATTCCATTTTAAGCCCAAATAATGGTCAGGGTAAAATCGATTTCTCACAGTCTTTAATCAACGGTGGTTTCGCCTCTAATCACTTGCAAGGCAGTCAAATTTTCTTTGTCGAAGACAGCGGTGTCCGCCAACAGTTCTTACCTTACGATTTCCGGCAAGATCAGCGAACTTCAGAATTTAGCCGCCTTGCCTATCCAATATTTGATGGAACGGCTTTCCGTTTTTTTGATCTGCGCAATGCGGCGAGCAGCGATATCTCGACCAGTTTCGGGGATGGTTCGGTGGCCTTGCCTGTGGGCACGCAGCGTCCGTGTCAGTGGCCGTTCAAGGTCTTGAACGACACAACGTTCTTTGGCTACTGGCGTGGGTGGCTAAATGCAGGAGGATTTTCGTGGCCGCCAAGCGAGGCAATTGGAAATATCCGAATTGATAATATCGCAAAATTTGAACCGCCAGACAAAAGCTTCATAACATTTCGCAATGCGGGTGAACTATTGGTGCGGGATGTCTCCCCACTAACTCCAACTGGCTGGGACGAAGAAACTCAAACCGAATACCCCTGCACCTGGCCCACCGCTAACTAACCCTCACAAATAATCCGCCCGCGTCAGCCCATACTTTGCCATCTTCTCGTTCAACGTCCGCCGTGGCAGGCACAACTCTTCCATCACCGCAGCAATCGAACCCCGGTGTCGGCGCATGGTGTTGTCTATCAGCATCCGTTCAAAGGCTTCCACGTATTCCTTCAGCGGTTTGCCCTCTGTCACCAGCGCGTGCGAAATTTCGGAATTATCGGCCATCAGCAGGCTGGTGATGGTCCCGCCGCCGCGGCGGGTTTGCAAAACCGCGCGTTCGGCCAGATTGATCAGTTGGCGCACGTTGCCGGGCCAGGGGGCCTGCAGCAGTTGCGCGGCCTCTTTGGCGGATACATCCGGCGCATCACAGCCGTATTCTTCGGCGAAACTCTCTAAAAACCGGTTGAACAGCGTCAGGATATCCTCGCCGCGCTGGCGCAGGGGTGGGGGCGAGATTTGCATGGCGGCAAGGCGGTAGTAAAGATCGCTGCGCAGCTGATCCTCGCAACTGGTGCCGGGTTCTGCATTGTTGCTGACCGCGATAATACGCACCGATTGCGGGTTCCCGTCAGGGGATTGTTCCCCGATCAGGCTGACCAGTCGCGCCTGCAGCGCATCCGGCAGTGCCTCGATATCCTCCAGCAACAGCGTGCCGCCCTTGGCCTCTTCCACCAAGGGCTGCGTGGTCTCGTCCTCTACAGGGCCAAAAATCCGGTGGCCAAGGTCTTTTTCTGAAAAGGCCGCGCAGCTGATGGTCAGAAACTTCTTGCCCTGCCGGGCGCCACAGGCGTGCAGGGCGTGGGCCACAAGGCTTTTGCCGGTTCCGGTCTCGCCTTCAATCAGCACATGCGTGTCAGCCTGCGCCAGATCCAGAATATCCTCGCGCAGCCGCTCCATCATCGGGGATGACCCGATCAGTTTGCGCAGCAACACCGTGCCATCAGACAATTCCCGCCGCAGGGCCCGGTTTTCCAGCGTCAGGCGGCGGGTTTGGGTGGCCCGGCGGGCCAGATCAGACATCCGGTCCGGATTGAACGGTTTTTCCAGAAAATCATAGGCCCCGATGCGCATGGCATCCACCGCCA
>CAYZQS010000180.1:0-2921 GCA_964480735.1 uncultured Rhodobacterales bacterium | reverse complement strand
TGCGCCACCAGATCAGCCATCATGGTGCGCTGGTCGTAAGCCTGACCGGCAATCAGATCCAGCGTCATGGCCCCATAAGTTTCAACCGAGCCGATGCCGTAAATGCAAGACACCGAGGCCACGATGATCACGTCATCGCGTTCCAGCAGGGCGCGTGTGGCCGCATGGCGCATCCGGTCGATCTGTTCGTTGATCTGGCTTTCTTTTTCGATATAGGTGTCAGAACGCACCACGTAAGCCTCTGGCGTATAGTAGTCGTAAAACGAAACAAAATACTCCACCGCGTTTTCCGGGAAAAACCCTTTGAACTCTCCATACAGCTGCGCGGCCAGCGTTTTGTTTGGCGCCATGATGATGGCGGGGCGCTGGGTTTGTTCAATGATCTTGGCCATCGTGAAGGTTTTGCCGGTGCCGGTTGCCCCCAGCAAAACCTGATTGCGTTCCTCGTCGTTGATGCCACCAACCAGTTCGGCAATCGCTGTCGGCTGGTCGCCTGCGGCGTCAAATTCCGAATGCAGCACAAAGCGTTTGCCGCCCTCCATTTTCAGGCGGGCCTTGACGTCTTGTGTGTCGGAAAGGGCAGTTTGATTCATAATTTGATTCCCCGTAGGCGCCTAAGATGATCACTTTTTGTTCTTCTTGCAAGGGGCCGCGCAAATCTGTCTGTTGGGCGGGAACAGGAGGTGGGTGATGACCAACGAAAGCGCGCAGGCAGTGTTTACAGAACTGTTGAAAGCACGGCATTCCTGCCGGGGATTTTTGCCGGATCAAGTGCCGCGGGATACGATTGCCAAGATTGTCCAAACCGCGCAGAATGTGCCGTCCTGGTGCAACTCTCAGCCTTGGCAACTGGCGATTGCCAGCGGCAAAACCACCGATCGGTTTCGCAAAGCGATGACTGCCGCGGCAACGAATGAGCCAGCAAAGCCGAATTTTGATTTCCCGCGCCAATATGCGGGCATCTATAAAGAACGCCGCAGCGCCACCGGCTGGCAATTGTATGATTGCGTTGGCGTAACGAAAGGAGACCGCGCGGGTTCAGCCAGGCAGATGATGCGCAATTTTGCACTGTTTGATGCACCGCACGTGGCGATTGTGACGTCAGAGGCTGATCTTGGCACCTACGGCGTGCTGGATTGCGGCGCGTTTGTCACCGCGTTCACTTTGGCGGCACAGGCGCACGGGGTTGCCACCATAGCCCAGGCGGCACTGGCGGGGCAGGCGGCAAGCATTCGTTCGTTTTTTGCCCTTCCTGACAATCGGCCCGTGGTTTGCGGAATTTCTTTTGGCTATGAGGATTTTGACCACCCGGCCAATCAGTTTCGCACCGAAAGGGCCGATCCAGCTGATGTAATTTCCTGGTACTGAGTTGGTGGAACGCCGTGGCGTGCGCGGCCTCTTAGGCAGGCCCAACCCTGTCGCCAACCGAAACTGCACCGCCTTTTACGATCACACAGTTCAATCCGCTGCGATTGATCAGCCAACGGGAAATTGTCTTGCCAGTGACATCTTCTATATGTTTGCACGGCGTGCTTAGGCGCGTGGCCTCAAGCAAAGTTTCGCCAAGCCAAAACCTTGCGCCAACCAGATGGTTCAACGGCACGCCCTTAACGGTCACATTGCGGCGGTGCTCGACCGGGGCGAGCTGCGTTTCATGATCGCGCGCCAGCGCCGCCAGCGTTTCAATCTCAAACAAGGTGATCTGACGCCCCGGCTCTGGCAATTCTGAATAAAATCCGCGATTTGTCGCGTAACGATCCCCCTCAATTCCCACCCCCGCGATCAGGTTGACCGTCTGCAATGCCTGCATCGGCGCTGATCCTTCCGGCGCAATATGCAGGTCCGTCACATGGCCGTTCCAAGAGAGCTTTGTCGGCGTCATTTTCTTTCCCGGGGGTTGGATGCCCATGCACCATAGCTGGATAATTGATTAATGAAACCTTAACACTTTAAGTAGAGTTATCTGCGAAAATATACAACTTTTAAGGCATATTGTTCTTGCCTCCGCATGGGGCCTGTGCCTATGATAGAAACGCAAGCAGCAGAACGGGTTGTCAGCCGGGGCAACACCACCCACCCCACCCCTCGCTCCCTTGCCTTCGGTTGACAACCTCTGCCTGACGGCCATTCATCGCCAAAACGCAGCCTAAAACGCCCGGCAGATCGACGTGCCAGAATTTGTTTGCTTGCGCTGATCACCGGATTGCCGATAACACTGGGCAACGGATCATCAGAAAGACATCATGCGCGCCCGTATTTTCCAACCCTCGCCCAACGCCATGCAGTCCGGTCAGGGGGATTCAAACCGCTGGGTGCTGGAGTTTTCACCAAACAGCGCCAGATCGATTGATCCGTTGATGGGCTGGACCAGCAGTGACGACACCCAAAGTCAGGTGCGGATGAAGTTTGACAGCAAGAAAGCGGCTATGGATTATGCCAACAGCCGGGGGATCGACTTTACCGTGCGCGAAACCAACCGGCGCAAACCGGTGATCAGGCCCGGCGGTTATGGCGATAATTTCGCCACCAAAAGACGCTCGGTCTGGACCCACTGAACTGATTGTCTGCGTTTGGATCGGTAATTTCTATTGTGAAATAATAACATTTTCGCTTATGACAGCGCCAACACAACCGCGTTTGGGACTTTGGCAATTTGCGCCTTTTGACCCCTTAGCTCAACTGGATAGAGCAGCTGCCTTCTAAGCAGCAGGTTGGGGGTTCGAGTCCTCCAGGGGTCGCCAAAACTTTGCTGTTCACACAGAAAATACTGTGCGTTTTCATGTTGTTGTTAATTCCTCTGCCTGCCAAACACGCGCAACTTTAGTATGCCAGCTGAACCGGGATTTAAGCACAGAAGTTCTGACCTTTCCTGCGGTCACCTCAATCGGGCCTCCCCATCTGTTGTGACAGCGTCGCCGCTG
>CAYZQS010000179.1:0-3000 GCA_964480735.1 uncultured Rhodobacterales bacterium | reverse complement strand
CCCCCGACACGCGGATTATGATTCCGCTGCTCTAACCACCTGAGCTACCCCGCCGCACCAGCGGCGTATGTAGGGGGATTGGCTCTGGCCGTCAAGCGTGTTGGGGTGGCCACCTTGTGGTGAAAGGGTCGCATTTACATTGACGCGGTCAAATCTTTAGTAAAACGCTATGGTATTGCGGCTTTGTGGGCAAAGCGCCACGCAGCGCGGACGCCGGTTTGAACAAAAGGGACTGAGACTATGAGCATCACCAAGGAAAAAGTACTGGAAGTTCTTGGCAACATTCAGGACCCGTTTTCCCAGGACAGCATTGTAAAGGCCGATCTGGTGCGCGCGTTGACCATCCAGGACAACGACGTCCAGTTCATCATGGAAGTGCCCTCTGATCGGGGCAACGCCATGGCCTCTACCCGTTTGGCGGCAGAGGATGCGCTAAAAGCAATGGCCGGTGTCGGTAGGGTCAGCGTGGTGCTGACCGCCCATGCAGCCCCGGCAACGCCGCCAAATCTTGCGCCGAAAAAACCGGCGCAGGAGGGGCCTGTCAAAATTCCGGGCGTTGAAAAAGTGATCGCCGTGGCTTCTGGCAAGGGTGGCGTGGGTAAATCAACGGTTGCGTCCAATCTGGCGGTGGCGCTGGCGGCGGAAGGCAAAAAGGTCGGCCTGCTGGACGGCGATGTTTATGGCCCATCCCAGCCCCGCCTGATGGGTATTTCCGGGCAACCGACCGCCACCGGTGATCTGATCAACACGATCAACAATCACGGCGTCAATATCATGTCTATGGGCTTGCTTTTGAACGAGGACGAGGCAGTGGTCTGGCGCGGTGCCATGTTGATGAAAGCACTGAACCAGCTGATCAATCAGGTGAACTGGGGCGAACTGGATGTTCTGGTTATTGATCTGCCGCCGGGCACGGGTGACGTGCAACTGACGCTGGCGCAAAACACGGTTATGGAAGGTGTGATCATCGTGTCCACACCGCAGGACGTGGCCCTGCTGGACGCCCGCAAGGCGCTGGATATGCTGCGTAAAACCAACACCAAAGTGCTGGGCATGATCGAAAATATGTCAACGCATGTTTGCTCCAATTGCGGCCACGAGGAACATATATTTGGCCACGGCGGGGCCATGGAAGACGCCAAGCGCTTTCGCATTCCGTTTTTGGGGGAAATTCCGCTGGATATGGGCATCCGGCTGGCCGGGGATGAGGGCAAGCCGATTGTGGCGGCGGACCCCGACGGGCCGCAGGCCACGGCTTTTCGTGACATTGCCCGCAAATTGATCGATGATGGGACCGTCTAAAACCTTGATCCAATAATTGTTACGTCGATGAACCTGCCGTTTAACAATACCTACGCCAATCTGCCCGAGGCATTTTTTGCGCGGCAATTGCCGGTGCCGGTGGCGCAGCCGTCGATTGTGGCTTTCAACACTGCACTTGCGGATGAAATCGGTCTTGGCGGGGCAGATTTAAACAGCGCTGAAGGTGCTGAAATTCTGTCTGGCAACACCCTACCTGAAACGGCCAGTCCGATCTCGATGGCATATGGCGGGCACCAGTTCGGCAACTGGGTGCCACAGCTGGGCGATGGACGCGCCGTGTTGCTTGGCGAGGTTTTGGGTGCGGACGGTGTTCGCCGTGATGTACAGCTGAAAGGCGCCGGGCGTACACCGTTTTCACGCGGCGGCGACGGACGGGCGGCACTTGGCCCGGTGTTGCGCGAATATGTTGTCAGCGAGGCGATGGCGGCCCTTGGCGTGCCCACAACCCGGGCGCTTGCGGCCGTCACATCCGGCGAGACCGTCATGCGCGAGGGCCCCGAAACCGGCGCTATTTTAACCCGAATTGCCCAAAGCCACGTGCGCGTGGGCACGTTTCAATATTTCTTTGCCCGCAGTGATTTTGACAGCCTGCGCCGCCTCAGTGATTATGTGATTGCCCGACATTATCCGGACGTTCGCGATCAGGAAAATCCCTATCTTGGCCTGCTGAACGCGGTCATTGTGCGGCAGGCCCGCCTGATTGCCAAATGGATGAGCATCGGATTTGTGCACGGGGTGATGAACACTGACAATATGTCGGTGGCCGGGGAAACGATCGACTATGGTCCTTGCGCGTTTTTGGACGAATTCCGCCCGTTTACCGCGTTCAGCTTTATTGACCGCCAAAACCGCTATGCCTGGAAAAATCAGGCCACCATAGGGCACTGGAACCTGTCGCGGCTGGCGCAATCTTTGGTGCCGCTGCTGGATGCGGACGACGAAACAGCGCAAACACTGGCCCAGACCAGCGTTGACGGGTATTCAGAGGAATTCTCCAAGGCCTACTTTGATGTTTTCCTGCAAAAAATCGGTCTGACAGACAAACGCCCACAAAACCGGGTGATCATCGGTACGCTGTTGACGCTGATGGATAAAAACAACGCGGATTTCACCAATACATTTGTTGATCTGGAGAGGCTGTTGCTTGACGACACGTCAACGGATTTCCTGGCGCATTTTGAGGATAAGACGGGCGCGCAGGAGTGGATAACCCGCTGGCAGAAATCGGTGAATGCGCGGGGGGCGGACCGGGACGCGCAACTGAAGCTGATGGCACAGGTGAACCCCCGGTTTATTCCCCGAAACCACCGGGTGGAAGCGGTGATCGTGGCGGCCAATCAGGGCGATTATTCGGTGTTTGAGAAGCTTAACGCGGTGTTGGCAAAACCGTTTGCAGATCAGCCGGAGAACGCAGATTTCAGTCTTCCACCACAAAACGAAGAGATTGTGCCGTTTACCTATTGCGGGACTTAAAGCGCAATCCGAAAAGTGGGCACCGGTTTTCGGAATAAATTGCGTGCAACATCAAAAGGATAGAGCCGCTCCGCTGATTCAGGTAAAAAGGACGCGGCTCTAGCGCCCGCTCAATGAAACTTATCCGGCGGGTTTATCCGTTCTTCGCCAGCCTCTTCGCTCTCTTCCGTCGGCACGCGATAATTTTCGTTGAACCATTTGCCC
>CAYZQS010000178.1:0-3108 GCA_964480735.1 uncultured Rhodobacterales bacterium | reverse complement strand
TATTGGTGTCTGTCGCCAAATGCAATCTGGCGAAGGACACCATGACCGCATTCAATCTCTTTGGAATATCCGGCTCGCTGCGCACAGCGTCGGTCAACACAATGCTGATGCTCGAAGCCGTGCGCCTGTTTGGCGAATGCGACTTTACCCAAGGCGATATCCGCCTGCCGCTTTATGACGGCGATCTGGAGGATGCCGGGGGCATTCCTGAGGCGGTGCAAAAACTGGCGGACCAGATCGCAGCCGCTGATGCGGTTTTCATTTCCACGCCGGAATACAATCAGAACCTGTCGGGGGTTTTGAAAAATGCTCTGGACTGGATCAGCCGCACCAAGGGGCGTCCGCTGGCGCAAAAACCACTGGCGATTATGTCAGCGGCTGCCGGACGCGCCGGTGGTGCGCGGGCGCAGTATTCGTTGCGGCACGCCCTGACGTCGTTTCAACCGATGATCCTGCAGGGACCGGAGGTGATGATCGCCGCTGCCGGGAACGCATTTGATGAAAACGGGCGGCTGATCAATGAAATCAGCGAACGCGGGCTGACACGGCTGATGACGGCCCTGCGGGACTTGGCAGAGATGAAAACAGCCGCAACTTAAGCCAAGTTTCCTTCAACCGTAAATTTCTGCGGAATGTCCGCAGCACCGTTCAACACCAGATCGGCCATCACTTCGCCGACTTTTACAGAAACGCCAAAGCCGATCTTGAACGCGCCGTTGGCGATGAAGGTATTCTTGCGCAAAGGATGCCGCCCCAAAATCGGCGTGCGTTTTCGTGCCCTTGGCCGCACCCCGGCCCAGCGCTGCAAGACGGCAGCGCCGGTCAGGACCGGGCACAATTGCCGGGCCTGCACAAGAATATCGTCCAATTGGCCATCGGTGGTGTTTCCATCGGAAAACGCCCGCTCGCTGGTGGAACCAACAGCCACCGTGCCGTTGGCGTGGGGAATGATGTGCAGGGCATCCGCGAATATTTGCGGCAGACCCCGGGCCTCGTGGTCCAGCACCAGCCCCTGACCTTTCACGCCGATGCCGACCGATTGCCCCAGCTCTGCTGACAAATCCAAAATGCCCTGATACCCGGTACAGATGACGGTGGCGTCGGCACCTTTTCCACGAAATTGGCCCAAAACAATCTGCCCGCCCAACACGGTGACAGCTTTGGCCAGACTTTGACAGGCAGCGGCCGGATCAATATGCGCAGTCAAGGTGTCATGGATCAAATATCCTGTTGGGCTGGCCGGTTCCCAGCCGGGAAATTGCCCTGAAGGAATAACGTTCCATTGGGCATGGCCGCGCCAGAAACCTTTGGCTGATTGAACCCGCGCCATAGCCAGCGGCAAATCTTTTTCAGCCATAACCGGCACGATCCGCCCGGCGCTAACATAGCCGGAACACATCCCGCTTAATTCATCCACGCCCCGCCAATATTCAGCCGACGCAATCAGGCTTTCAAACTGAAATTGTTTCTTGTCATTCCAATTATCCGGCGTGTGCGGCGCCATTGCGCCAACCACGCCGCCGCTGGCCCCGGCGCCGATGTCCGCCCGCTCGATCAACCGCACGCGCGCGCCGCGCATCAGGCAGGCATAGGCGACTGACAGACCGAATATACCGCCGCCGATCACTTCTATTTCTGCCATTGCCATTTTGGGTGGCCTCTTACATTGTGCGTGAATTCGGTTTCTTGCACCTAGGATAATTCATGCCCGACAGCCAGCGGGAAACAGCGCGGATTGTCTGGACGGACGGGGGCGTGCCGTCGTCGGAGCGCTTTGATGAAGCGTATTTTTCGCTTGAAAACGGGTTGGCGGAAACCAATCATGTTTTTTTGGCCGGCAATGGATTGCCCAAGCGGTACCGCGACGGGTTTCATATTGCCGAACTGGGATTTGGCAGCGGTTTGAACATGCTGGCGGCACTGCGGATGTGGTTGAATTCCGGCGTGAAAGGGCATTTGATTTTTACAAGTTTTGAGGCGTTTCCGATGGCAGCGGATGACATGCGCCGATCCCTTGAAGGTTTTCCGGAGCTGGCGGAATTGACGCAGGAATTGTTGAACAAATGGTCCGTCAAGACCGGGCAGTTTCAGATCGGTCCCTTAACTGCCAACATCATAATCGGCGATGCGCGCGAAACATTGCCAAAGTGGCGGGGCCTTGCGGACGCCTGGTTCCTGGACGGTTTCTCGCCCGCCAAAAATCCTCAGATGTGGACGCACGAATTGATGCGGCAGGTTACGGATCACACCCCTCCGCAAGGCACGTTCGCCACATTTACAGCGGCGGGTCATGTGCGTGCAAAGTTGCGGGATGTCGGGTTTGAGGTTGAAAAAGTTAATGGATTTGGGCGTAAACGGCATATGAGCACCGGCATATTGAAAGCGCGGCATGGCCCAAAATAACACCCGCCTTGGCATCCTGTTGATGATCGCCGCCACTTTTGTTTTTGCCGTTCAGGATGGCATGTCACGCTATTTGGCGGCCGAATACAACGTGATGATGGTGGTAATGATCCGCTATTGGTTTTTCGCCGGTTTCGTTGTGATATTGGCGTCGCGCAGCACAGGCGGCGTGCGCGCAACGGCGTCCACATCGCAGCCCGTGCTGCAATTGTTTCGAGGCGTATTGCTGGCACTGGAAATCTGCGTCGCGGTGTTGGCGTTTGTGTTCCTTGGTCTGGTGCAAACCCACGCCATATTTGCGGCCTACCCATTGATGATCGCGGCCCTTGCCGGTCCGTTTTTGGGTGAATCTGTCGGCTGGCGGCGGTGGGCGGCCATAGGCATCGGATTTCTGGGTATGTTGATCATATTGCAGCCCGGTGTTCAGGTGTTTGAGCCTGCCGCGGTGCTGGCCATCGCATCTGCGCTGATGTTTGCTGTATACGGATTGTTAACGCGGTATGTGGCCCGCAAAGACCGCGCCCGGACCAGTTTTTTCTGGACCGGCATCGGCGGCGCGTTGGTCATGACGGTTGCCGGCATTTGGTTCTGGCAGCCGATGCGCGGGCCGGATTGGGTTTGGATGGGGATGCTGTCGGTTACCGGTGTAACGGGGCATTATTTATTGATCAAATGCCTTGAAGTGGCCGAGGCCAGTTCGGTGCA
>CAYZQS010000177.1:0-3153 GCA_964480735.1 uncultured Rhodobacterales bacterium | reverse complement strand
CCCGAACCCGAACCCGAACCCGAAAAACCGGGCCTGCTGGGCCGTATTTTGGGTCGCTCATCCGCCCCCAAAAAACAGGTCAAACGGGTGCTTGACGACGCCATGCTGGAAAGTCTGGAAGAACTGCTGATCACAACGGATATGGGCGTTGACACCGCCATGCGGATCGCTGCCAACATGGCCGAGGGGCGGTTTGGCAGGAAACTTGGCACCACAGAAATCAAATCCCTGCTGGCCGGCGAAATCGCCCGCGTTATGGAGCCCGTGGCCAAACCCATGCCACTGTATCCAAAAAAACCGCAAGTCGTGCTGGTGGTCGGGGTCAACGGCTCTGGCAAGACCACCACAATCGGCAAACTGGCCAGCCAGTTTCGCGCCGCCGGAAAATCGGTGATTGTCGCAGCCGGCGATACCTTTCGCGCCGCCGCCGTGGAACAATTGCAGGTTTGGGGGGAACGCGCAGGCGTGCCGGTGTTAACCGCACCAGAGGGTTCTGACCCGGCCTCGCTGGCGTTTGAAGCGATGACAAGGGCGGAAAAAGACGGTGCCGATCTGCTGATGATTGACACCGCCGGTCGCTTGCAAAACCGGCTGGACCTGATGGAGGAACTGGCTAAAATCGTGCGCGTCATCCGCAAAAAAGACGAATCCGCGCCGCACAACACTTTGCTGGTGCTGGATGCCACAACCGGGCAGAATGCGCTTAATCAGGTCGATGTTTTCCGCAATATCTCGGATGTTTCGGGTCTGGTGATGACCAAGCTGGACGGCACCGCCAAGGGCGGCGTGCTGGTGGCGCTGGCCGACCGCTTTGGTCTGCCGATCCACGCCATCGGCGTTGGTGAACAGATCGACGATCTGCAACCTTTTGATCCCAATGAGTTTGCGCAAGCTTTAACCGGTCTCGACACCTGAACCCAAACCTTTCATTGTTCTGAAAATACTCTCAGGGAACCCCTGAAACATGTCTGACTGGCTGATTTCAATCGAAGGCACTGAAACCGGGCAGATTGTTGCCCTCAGTCTGGCCCTGATGTCGGCCATTCTGCACGCGGTGTTTGGTGCCCTGCAAAAGGGCCGGTTTGATCCGTGGCTGACCCGCGGAGCAACCGATATTTCTTACGGTTTGATCGTGTTGCCGTTCGCGCTGTTCGCGGTTCCGTTTCCGCAACCCCACATCTGGGTGATCCTGTTTGGCGCGTTCGTCATCCACACCACCTATAAAATCCTGCAGGCCCAGGCCTATACCAAAGGCGCTTATACGGTTGTTTATCCGGTGGTGCGCGGCACCGGACCGTTGATCACGGTGCTGGCGGTCAGCGTTGTGTTTTCCGAACATTACTCGATCGGCCAATGGTTCGGCGTATTGATCCTTAGCGGTGGAATTCTGGGGCTGGCGATTTTCAATCTCAGCCATGAAACTGTTCAACGCACCACGCTGTACACCGCACTTTTTCTGGCGTTTCTAACCGGAGTCATGGTCGCTGCCTATACCACCTATGACGCTTACGGCATCCGCGCCACGCCCAACCCGTTTACCTTTTTGGCGTGGTTTTACGTGGTTGACGCCATCGCCATGCCGTTAATTGCCGCGTGGCGATGGCGACGGATGGAAACGCCGCCGCAGCTGGGCGCCCTGATGCGGCGCGGATTTGTCGGCGGGGTTATCGCCATAGCCAGTTTTGGCGGCATCATGCTGGCCACACGGCTGGATAAAGTGGGCGAGGCCGCGGTGCTGCGCGAAACCTCGGTGCTGTTTGCCGCCCTCATCGGATGGTTGTTTTTGCGTGAAAAAGTTGGTGCAAAACGCGCCGCTCTCATGGGTTTGATCGCCCTTGGTGCGGTTTTGGTGGAATTTGGCAGCTAAAGGTATTAGGTCGGCAGAATGGCAAACGAAAAAAGCATATCACCCGGATTGAAAATGGCGCTGGAACTGGGACCGATCATCCTGTTTTTCATCGGCTATGTGCGCATCAAAGACCGCACGTTTGACATCCTTGGCACCACTTACGACGGATTTATCGTCGCCACGGCCGTTTTCATTCCGGTTTTGCTGATCGCCACCGGTATCCTGTGGTTCAAAACCGGCAAACTTTCAAAAATGCAGCTGATGACGGCCATATTGGTTGTGGTTTTTGGTGGCCTTGGCATCTGGTTCAACGACGACAGTTTTTTCAAAATGAAACCAACCATCCTTTACGTCATTTTCGCGGGCACCCTTGGGTTTGGCCTGCTGCGCGGCAAATCCTATTTGCAGTTTGTCATGGCAGAAATGATGCCGCTGCAAGACGAAGGCTGGATGATCTTCACCCGCCGCATCGCCCTGTTTTTTGCCGCCCTTGCCGTCACCAACGAGGTGGTCTGGCGCACCATGTCAACCGAGGCCTGGGTCAATTTCAAAGTCTTCGGCCTGACCGCGGCGATGTTTTTGTTTTTCATGAGTCAGATGCGGTTGTTCAGCAAATACGCGATTGCGGAGGACGGACCGAAATCCTGACGGTTTTTTACCAACTATTCCGCCGTAAACTCAGGCTCAGGCAGCGATGGGATGCGTCTTACCGCTGCAGAGCGTTCTTCCACCGCCAATAAACTTGTAAGAATCCGTTTGATTTTGGTGCATTTTTGCGGATGTAGCACGAAATAATTGGTTTTGCCATATTTGGCGTTCCCGACAATATTCAACTGCTTTAGCAAGGCAAGGTCGTTGGATACCGCTGACTGGCTTCGATTTAAAGTCGCTTGCAACTGTGACACCGAAAATTCCTTTTGCGACAGTTTTGCCAAAATGCGAAGGCGATTCGGATTTCCAAGCAATTTTAATACCGCCGTCAATTTTGCGGCGCAGTTCAACTGCTCAGACAGCGTTAAATTGCTGAATGTTTTGGCTGGCCCGTAAATTGATGAGGGCATTGCGCCAATCAACGCATCTTTTCCAGTCGCGTTGATTTGAGGCTTGTCTGTAACGTGGCTTTGCGTCTGCATTATTCCTCCTGAAATCATCCCGTCCCCGGCGACTGGTCGCGTATTTCTGATATCAGCGGGGATGAGATGACGTAATTTATGGGCGTATGTAGGCATATCCGTCTTCTTGCAGCTGTATCAGGCGAACAACGCCCGAGGGCACAATGCCGGCCTCGTCCATGATCGGAATGT
>CAYZQS010000176.1:0-3273 GCA_964480735.1 uncultured Rhodobacterales bacterium | reverse complement strand
CTGGTGGACTGATACATCGGTGCACTGGTGCATTGGTGGACTGGTACATCGGTTGACTGGTGGACTGGTAAACCGGTGGTCCGGTGCACCAGATTTTTAGACCAATCGAAATGTCAGGTAAGATGGTGTAAAATCACCATAAAACGTAGAAAATTGCCGCGTCTTTCCACGGAATTCGCTGAAATTCGAAAAAACCTCAACGAATTGCATTTGCACCGATCCACAATTGTTTCCCCAGCCGGTCCGCGGTTCAGGGGCCAATCGGCATCACAAAAAGCCACCGGCGAAATAAGCGTCAAAATTTTTGCCCGGGAGCCAACCCAAGCCAACAATCATTCTGCATTCTGCAAATATTCGGTTTGAACCCGCGCAAATTTGGGTGTTAAGTCAACCGGTATTCCGCGTGTCCGGCGTGCACCGCAAAACCGCCAAGAAAAAGGTTGCCCTTATGCAGTTTGGTCTGACTCCGGAACAGGAATTGATCGTATCCACCGTTCGCAGTTTTGTTGAGAAAGAGATTTATCCGCACGAAAACCTTGTTGAACGCACCGGCGAAGTTCCCCGTGAAGTGGCCGCCGAAATCAAGCGTAAGACGCTGCAACTTGGGTTTTACGCCTGCAATTTCCCTGACAGCGTGGGTTGTGCTGGCCTGTCTCATGTGGATTTCGCTCTGGTAGAGCGTGAACTTGGGCGCGGGTCGATGGCTTTGAACCATTTTTTTGGCCGCCCGCAGAATATCCTGATGGCGTGTCAGGGGGATCAGAAAGAAAAATACCTGCTGCCCGCGGTGCGCGGTGAACGTATGGACGCGCTGGCGATGACGGAACCGGATGCCGGATCAGACGTGCGCGGCATGAAATGCGGTGCGGTGCGCGATGGCGGGGACTGGGTGGTGAACGGCACAAAACATTTCATTTCCGGGGCTGACCACGCCGATTTTTTCATCGTGTTTATCGCAACCGGTGTGGACGAGACCCCGCGCGGGCCGAAAAAACGCATCACCACGTTTTTGGTGGACCGTGGCACGCCCGGGTTTGAGGTAAAAGACGGATATAACTCGGTCTCTCACAAGGGCTATAAAAACTGTATCCTCTATTTTGACAACTGCCGCCTGCCTGACGCCCAGGTGCTGGGCGAAGTGGACGGCGGTTTTGCCATCATGAATGAATGGCTTTACGCCACCCGCATCACCGTCGCCACCATGAGCGTTGGCCGCGCCCGGCGGTGTTTTGATTATGCGCTGGATTACGCATCGGAGCGGCAGCAATTTGGACAGCCTATCGGCAAATTTCAGGGCGTCAGCTTTCAAATCGCTGATATGATTACGGAAATCGACGCTGCAGACTTGCTAACACTGGCCGCCGCATGGCGTCTGGACAACAACCTGCCGGCCAACCGCGAAATTGCCAGTGCAAAGCTGTACGCCAGCGAAATGCTGGCCCGTGTGACCGATCAAACTTTGCAGATATTTGGCGGCATGGGTTTGATGAGCGATCTGCCGGTCGAGCGGTTCTGGCGTGACGCGCGGGTGGAACGAATTTGGGACGGCACCAGCGAAATCCAGCGGCACATCATCGGGCGCGAGCTTTTGCGCCCGCTTGGGGCCTGACCAATGGTCGCCAAAGGCGGCTTGAACCGCCTTCTGCGCCCAAAATCAATTGCAGTGATCGGTGGTGGCAGCTGGTGCAACAACGTGATCCATCAGTGTCAAAAAATCGGCTATGCCGGGGAAATCTGGCCAGTTCACCCAAGGCATGCACAAATATCCGGCTTGACGGCTTTTCGTGACGTCAACGATCTGCCCGCGCCACCTGACAGCGCCTTTGTCGGCGTCAACCGGAACGCCACGCTGCAAATTGTCCGCGCGCTTGGCGCGATGGATGCGGGCGGTGCGGTGTGTTTTGCCGCCGGGTTTAGCGAGGCGCAGGCAGAATCCGCAGACGGGCGTGAACTGCAAAAAGAATTGCTGCGGGCTGCCGGCGATATGCGAATTCTGGGTCCCAACTGCTATGGTTTTGTAAACTATCTGGACGGAGCGCTGCTTTGGCCGGACCAGCACGGTGGCGAAAAAGTTGACAGCGGCGTGGCGATCATCACGCAGTCCTCCAACATCGCCATGAACCTGACCATGCAAACCCGCGGATTGCCGCTGGCCTATGTGGTGACGGCGGGCAATCAGGCCCAAACCGGAATTTCTGAAATCGGCGCAGCTTTGCTGGAGGATACGCGGGTCACCGCCCTTGGGTTGCATATCGAGGGCATCGATGATCTGCGGAATTTTGAGGCACTGGCAGCGCTGGCGCAAAAACTGCGTAAACCAATCGTTGCCCTCAAAGGCGGGCAATCGGATCAGGCCAAGGCCGCCACCATATCGCACACGGCGTCGCTGGCCGGCAGCGATGCGGGTGCCAATGCCCTTTTTAAACGGCTGGGCATTGCCCGCGTGGCCTCGTTGTCAGAGCTGCTGGAACTGCTGAAACTGCTGCACGTGGTTGGCCCGTTGTCTTCAGGGCGCATCGCCTCGATGTCCTGTTCCGGCGGCGAGGCGATCCTGATGGCCGATCTGGTCCAAGATCGTGATTTGGATTTTCCACCGCTGACGGGGCAGCAGAATAACGGATTGCGAAACGTGCTTGGGCCAATGGTGAAACTGGCCAACCCACTGGATTACAACACTTATATTTGGAATGACAGCGAGGCCATGCGTGCGGCAATTACAGCCATGATGCAGGGTGATGTTTCCCTTGGCTGTCTGATCGCTGATTTTCCGCGCGCTGATCGCTGTGAAACCGCAGACTGGGATTGTGTGATTTCGGCGATAATCTCAGCGAAATCCAGTACCGACGTGCCGCTTGCGCTGGTGGCCTCCATCGCCGAGAACCTGCCGGAGGACACTGCAAAACACCTGATGCAAAATGGTATCGCGGCTCTGATGGGATTGCCCGAAGCTGTGGTCGCTTTTGAAAAAGCCGCCTGGTTGGGGCGGGCGCGACCGCCTTTCGCCCCCGTTTTACTGCCAAATATCAGAACCGCGACAACCCTGTTGACAGAGCACGACGCCAAGCAAGAACTCGCTGCTGCTGGCATCACCACGCCTTTGTCACACAGCGCTGACACCCCGGCCGCCGCCGCGAAGGCCGCGTTGCAACTTGGCTTTCCTGTGGTCTTAAAGGGTGAAAACATCGCCCATAAAACCGAAGCGGGCGCGGTTGCTCTGAATCTTCAAACCGAAGACGAGGTGATCTTGGCGGCCAAAGCCATGCCCGCAACGCG
>CAYZQS010000175.1:0-3470 GCA_964480735.1 uncultured Rhodobacterales bacterium | reverse complement strand
GGCACGCCCCATTCGTGGTCGTGGTAGTCAAGATATATCTGCTCTGTGCCGGGCCATGTGCAGGTATCCTGTGCCATTGTCGCTCTATTTCAATAGGTTAAGTGTTACCCGGTATTTTAGCAAAATTAGAACAAAAAGGGAATATTTACTTTTCCTTAGGGTGTTCAGGTCCAAGGTTGCCACGACATTTCTTAAAGAAGGTGGAGCGCTGCGATGAATTCCTCTGAAATCCGGTATAAGGCTGATCAGGTTGACAGCCCGCTGTCGGTTGCCATGTCACAAAACAGCATTCCGATCCTGAACACGGTCAGGCGCGCCATAAAACAGGACAGCGTTTTGCTGGCCTACCAACCGGTTGTCAACGCGCAGCGGCAGCATATTCCGGCATTTTATGAAGGGCTGATCCGCCTGCTGGACGAAGATCACGAAATAATTCCGGCCGCTGATTTCATGCATGTGGTGGAAACCACCGAAATGGGCCGGATTATCGACTGTCTGGCACTGGAGATGGGCCTTCAGGCGATGCTGGAAGAACCCTGGCTTCGCCTGTCCATCAATATGTCAGCCCGCAGCATCGGCTATCCCCGCTGGATGCGTTCGCTGAACGCTGGTCTGGAAAAGGACGTAACCATTGCCGAGCGGCTGATCCTTGAAATCACCGAATCCTCGGCGATGGTGGTGCCTGATCTGGTGACCGTGTTCATGGCTGATCTGCACCGGCGCGGAATTTGCTTTGCTTTGGACGATTTTGGCGCGGGATTTACGGCGTTCCGATATTTCAAGGAATTCTATTTTGACATCGTAAAAATTGACGGGCAGTTCGTGCGGAACATTCACCGCGATGCCAACAATCAGGTACTGGCTGCGGCTTTGGTCTCGATCGCCCAGCATTTTGACATGCTGACAGTGGCAGAAGCGGTAGAGGGCGCGGCAGAGGCGGCGTTTTTGAAATCAGCCGGGTTTGATTGTTTGCAAGGCTATCACTTTGGGCGGCCCACCACCATGCCACCGTGGAAAGCTGACGAAGCGGACAAACGGGTCGCATTGTAAACGTCGCCGCGTCACGGCGGGCCTGACAGGTCAGCAATATGAAGCCAGCGAGCCTCTGAACAACGCATTCGTGCGATTCTTGTCGTCAATTTGAAAAACGTCCGCCAATGCCGACAGGGGATTGTATGTAATCCCCGAAGGCGCCACCCCACGGTGGGGGCCATGCCAGCGCCACATCTATTTGATAACGCCTGATATTATCGCAAACGCAGGCGCGGTTCTCTGCCTTCGCACCAGCCCCACCCAGGCGGGGGCACTCATTTATTCAAGTCCCGCGCGGTGTTCAGAAATTCCCTTAAGGCGCCGCCGCGCCCTGTAGTACTTCACTTGCAGCATTGTCAAACGTGGCGCGACAAAACACCGCCGCGTAATTTTCTGCATTAGTATATTAAAAGATACGAAATTTTGTTCAGTATTCTGGGCCGAAATCGCAACTTAATTTCGTGATGGATTTCGCTGGTTCATGCTGACAGAGACGCTATGCTGCGATGCAGAATAACGCAGAGAAATACTGGAAGGTAGGAAAATGACAAACATCGTGATCGCATCCGCAGCGCGAACTGCCGTCGGCAGTTTTGGCGGCGCATTTGGAACAACGCCGGCCCACGATCTGGGGGCCGCCGTGCTGGAGGCGGTCGTGGACCGCGCCGGGGTTGATAAAAGCGAGGTTTCCGAAACCATTCTTGGCCAGGTTCTGGCCGCGGGTCAGGGGCAGAATCCGGCCCGTCAGGCCCATATCAATGCGGGTCTGCCCATCGAAAGTGCCGCCTGGGGCATCAATCAGGTGTGCGGCTCCGGTCTGCGCTCTGTTGCCATCGCGGCCCAACATCTGCAACTGGGCGATGCGGAAATCGTGGCGGCCGGCGGGCAGGAAAACATGTCTTTGTCACCGCATGTATCCAACCTGCGTACGGGGCAGAAAATGGGCGACATGAATTTCACCGACTCGATGATCAAAGACGGTTTGTGGGATGCTTTTAACGGCTACCACATGGGCGTTACTGCAGAAAACGTGGCCAAAAAGTGGCAGATTTCCCGCGATATGCAGGATGAGTTTGCGGTCGCTTCGCAAAACAAGGCCGAAGCCGCGCAAAAGGCCGGAAAGTTCACCGACGAGATCACTGCTTTTGTGGTCAAAAACCGCAGGGGCGACATCACGGTGGATGCCGACGAATACATCCGCCACGGCGCGACATTGGAAAACATGCAAAAACTGCGCCCGGCGTTTGACCGCGAGGGCAGCGTAACGGCGGCCAATGCCTCGGGAATAAACGACGGCGCGGCGGCGGCTTTGTTGATGACTGCTGAAAACGCTGAAAAACGCGGTATCACACCACTGGCAAGAATTGCGTCTTACGCCACCGTCGGCCTTGACCCGTCCATCATGGGCGCGGGTCCGATCTTTGCCTCAAGAGCAGCGTTGGAAAAAGCCGGCTGGAAGGCCTCTGATCTGGATCTGGTCGAAGCGAACGAGGCGTTCGCCGCCCAGGCCTGTGCTGTCAACAAAGACATGGGCTGGGATCCTGAAATCGTCAACGTAAACGGCGGTGCGATTGCCATTGGACATCCGATCGGGGCCTCTGGCGCGCGCATTCTGAATACGCTGCTGTTTGAAATGAAACGTCGTGACGCCAAGCGTGGCCTTGCGACCCTGTGTATTGGTGGCGGCATGGGTGTCGCCATGTGTCTTGAAAGGAATTAAGCAATATGAGTCGAGTAGCCCTGGTCACCGGAGGAACACGCGGCATCGGTGCCGCCATCTCTACCGCCCTGAAATCAGAGGGATATAATGTTGCCGCCACATATGCCGGCAACGATGATGCGGCATCGGCATTTACCGCCGAAACCGGCATTCCGACCTACAAATGGTCGGTTGCCGATTATGACGCCTGCGCTGAAGGCATCGCGAAAGTAGAGGCCGAGGTTGGCCCGATTGATGTGCTGGTGAACAACGCCGGCATCACGCGGGACTGCATGTTTCACAAAATGACGCCCCAGCAATGGCGCGAAGTGATGGACACCAATCTGAATGGATTGTTCAACATGACTCATCCGGTTTGGCCCGGCATGCGCAGCCGCAGCTTTGGCCGGGTGATCAATATTTCCTCGATCAACGGACAAAAAGGCCAGATGGGGCAGGCAAATTATTCAGCCGCAAAAGCCGGTGATCTCGGCTTTACCAAAGCGCTTGCCCAAGAGGGTGCGTTTAAAGGCGTGACCGTCAATGCGATTTGCCCCGGGTATATCAGCACCGAAATGGTGATGGCGGTGCCGGAAAAAGTGCGGGATTCGATTGTGGCGCAAATTCCGGTGGGACGCCTTGGCGACGCCGAAGAAATCGCCCGCTGTGTGGTTTTTCTGGCTTCGGATGACGCCGGATTTATCACCGGCTCGACGCTGACCGCCAACGGTGGACAGTT
>CAYZQS010000174.1:0-3475 GCA_964480735.1 uncultured Rhodobacterales bacterium | reverse complement strand
TGAATATTTTCAGGGACGCGCTTTAGAAATCGTGGGGCAGGAAACCGTGGAACAGCTCGGCCTGACGTACGATAACTTTGTGCCAATGGCTACCCGTCTGGCTGGCGAGGTGGGCCTGACATATTCCGCGCCCGAACCCGTGGAGGGTAAGGCGGTTGGTGGGCAGTTGTTAGACCCGTACACGGGAGAGGTCATCGGACCGGGCGCTGGGCCTGAGGTTGATCCTGATATAGCAGAATTTGACCAAGCGTGGTCGCGCGGCGGCGGTGTTATTGGCTCTGCGGAATATGAGGAAGGTATCCGTCAAAGGTTTTTAAACCCGGAGCAAGACAGTTCTGTATCGTCAATGATGCAGGGATACAACGCGCACGTCGCGCAGGCAGAGGCGGCAGGCGAAACACCCCTTGGTGTTGTGGAGTACCAGCAAGCAATTAAAGGCCAAGGCGTGTCGGTGACCGCTGATGGGGTTTCTGTGCAGGTTGGTGGCGGCACGGTTGCCCCGGATAAATCCAGTAAAATTGAAAGCGGTATGCAGCAAATCGCATCCGTTGACCAAAATGGCAACCCGATTATTCGCTGGGTCCCCATTCAAGGATCGGCACGGCATACAGAAGAAACAGAGAAAATTCAAAAGCAGGGGAATGCGCTGCAATCGTTTGTGGTTAAAAATGACCTTGTTATTGAGGATATCGACCGCGCCCTTGACGCTATAAACCCACTTACATCGGGCAAAGCTGGTGTTGGTGCGTCAAACCCGCTGCATCCCGGCCATGACCTTTACAACCTGTTGACAACCGTAAAGGCAAACCTTGGGTTTGATAAATTGCAGGATATGCGTGATAATTCCCCCACAGGCGGCGCATTGGGTCAGGTATCAACTTTCGAACTGGAACAATTGCAGGCCGTGTTTGGGTCACTATCGCAAACGCAGTCGCCCGATCAGTTGCGTCACAACCTTTCTCGACTGAGAGACCTGTCCAAAGGGCAGGCGGAACGTTTGCAAAAAGCGTATGAGCGGGACAAAACAGACTACGGCATTCTGACGGGTGGATCATCAAGGCTCCCAACGGTTGAAGAAATTGAGGCAATGTCACAAGAACAAGCCGCCAGAATACCCGCCAATGTGATTGGTCAAATAACCGATCCCGACGTTCTCGACGCCATTATAAAAGCGTTAGGTGGTCAATAATGGGATCAGCCTTGGATGCAGCACTGGCCAGAAAAAGAGAACTGACGCAACAAACACATGATGCGGCGGTTGCTCAGCTTGCGAAAATCCAAAGCATCCCAGATGGTGCGATTGAAATCTATACCGACAAAAAGGATGGGCGGGTTTATCAAACGCCTGACGGCATGCTGCACTACACCAGCCCGTCCTTTTCCACAGAAAATCAGGAAGACATCATTAGCATGATTGGCGGCGAAGGAATTGGCCGCACGGCTGGAGATATTTCGCGCAGTGGTTTTGACAGGGATATTGTATCACAGCACCCGGTGGCGTCCGCTGCCGCCTCTGCGATCAAGGGCGTGCCTTTTATCGGTGAATTTGCCGACGAGGCAACGGGCATGATGTTCGGTGAAGAAGCCATGACCGGGCAAAGATCAGCGGCTGCGGCGTTTCAACGTGAAAAACCCAAAACAGCACTTGGACTGCAGGTAGGCGCTGGCATTGCATCGGCAGTACCGTTTGCGCCTGGAACCGCAATAAAGGGCGGTTCTATGGCCGCCAAGATGGCAAAAGGCGCGACCATCGGTGCTGGTATTGGTGCTGCTGAAGGTGCGGTCAGTTTTGCGGGTAGGGAACACGGCGGGGATAGGCTTGGGGCCGCTAAAGAAGGCGCTGTTTATGGCGGCGCTGTTGGTTTGCTTGTTGGGCTGGGGATGCCGCTTGCCGCTGCCGGAATGGTTGGCACAAAAAAAGGATTTGTCGATTTTTGGGGCGCAATTCGCAAGGATGGCGTTAACAAAACCGCAAAGGATTTGGGAATATCCCCTGACGCACTGCGACGCATTAACGATGCTATCGAGGCTGACGGCGGACCGGAGGTTTTATTTCGCAGGCTAGAGGATCAGGGTGAACTTGGATCAATCGGATCGGCTGGCGGGCCGAACACTCGGGCCTTGCTTGATGAAATTGTTGTATCCCCCGGCGCTGGCGCAACCGCTGTAACAAAGGCAACGGGCAGGCAGACGAGTGACGCATATTCCACAACCATTGATATGATGGATGCTGTTTTGCAAAAACCGCAATTCAGGTCGGTCATTAAAGACCATATGGACGCAACGTCTAAAAAGGAAATAGCGGCACATTATCGCGCCGCTGGTCGGCAGGTTGTTAATCCGTCGGACCCAAAGGGCGTGGCAGTATTTTCTGCGTTGTCCCGCATTCCGAAAAAGAAACTGAAAGAGGCCATTCGTCTTGCAGAAGAATCCATGACGTTTGACCAGATTAAATTTAACCCCGTCTCGATTGGTAAAAAAGGAAAGATCAAGGGCGACATAACAATTGGCCACCTAAATGAGATTAAAAAGGCGTTTCAGGAAATCGCATATAGTCCAACCAATTTTGACGTAATGACCGGGTCTATGACGCCGCAAGGGCGGATGGCAGCTAGATCAGCGGCTTTGATAAAAGATGTGGCTGTTGAATATTCCCCCCTTTATCGAACTGCCTTGAAAAGAGCGGCGGACCAAAAGAGCAAAGACGCCGCTTACAAAATAGGGTCCAACATTCTTAGCCCAAAATGGACAAAAGAAGACGCATTCAGGGTTCTGGGCCAACTTGATGGTTCGGAGCGTGCGCACGCGGTGCAAGGTGTTCGTAACTACATTGATAACATGCTTGGCGAGGTAAAAACATTCATATCAAGCGCCAGTGCTGACGGCGCTGAATCTGCTATGGATGCGAAACAATTAAACGAGATTTTCAAGCGGTTTTCCAGCAAAAACACGCGGCTGAAACTTGAACAATTGGTTGGCGGACCTGATGCGGCGGCGCTGATTCAGCATGTCGAAAAAGCTGGCATTGTTGCCAACCTTAGAATGCAGGTGGCGATTGGATCAAAGACGGGCCTTCGGTCTGGTGCCAGGGGCGCTACAGAGGCCATTGTTGATCCAAACGCATTTGGCAAGGCTATTCGTGGCGAGGGGATACAGGCCACCAAGCGGATTACACAGTCGCTTACCGGAACCACGCCAGCGGATGACGCCGCGCGTCTTGCTGGATACTATGCGGATGTTGCCGATGTTTTGGCGACACTGCGCGGGCCGGAGGCAAAAAAGGCGTTGTCCGTGTTTATCAACAGGAAAATCAGCAAAAAATTAACCCCAATACAGGCTGGGTGGGTGATTGACGCGCTGGTCAAGGGCGGTGTTATCAGTGGATATACTGCCGCCCAAGGCGGGATTTCCCGTGTTCTTGATGAAAACGACAGGCAAAACCGCGTTCGCCGTGGCGACCGTGCGGGCGTAACGG
>CAYZQS010000173.1:1256-3493 GCA_964480735.1 uncultured Rhodobacterales bacterium | reverse complement strand
GCCCGCACCTGTTCCAGCACCGCAAATCCGGCTGCGACTTCTGGCACTTCATAGTCTTCCACGATGGATTTCTTCAGCAATATAAGATTTCCCGGCAGGTGCATACTGTTGCTGACGCCGTGGGGCAGGATCAGCAGGCGACCGGGCCCGTCGGCAAAAATACGTTTTTCAAGCCGCGACAAGGCTGCACTGCCCAGAGGTGTTTCGCAAAAATCGCCGACAAAATGCCTGAGATGGTCCAGCATGTCCTGTCCGATCTGCACCCGTTTGGCGAATGGCACCACTTTAACCGTGTGCCGGACCAGAGCATCCGGCAGCCAGAAAATTCCCAGTGCCGCTATGACCGCCACAAAAACCGCAACCACCAGCAGCCGCAGACGCCCGGGATGGGGCCGCCGTTTGCTGATGCTTTTCAGCACTTTTTCAATCGCCGCCACCATTGCGCTGTCTTCGATTTCCAGCGTCTCGGTTTCTTCGCGATTGGGTGAAAATACGGCCGGCATTTCGCCCGGATTAAGCCGGGCAACCGCAGGCAATGACCAATGCGAAAGTGCTGTATCATTGCTGTCTGCGATCATCAGCGACGTATTGCCAAACGAAACGATGACCTCGCGCCGCTGGGTGGCGACGGTTTCACGCCATAGGCCGGTGGCTTCCAGTTTTTCGTATTCCTTCAGGGCGGTCATGTCGCCTGCAACCTGTCCCGTTCATGGGGTTCTTTTGCAAAGCCTACTCTGATTATCGCGTCAAGACCAACGCAAAACGTATTTTTCTGCCGTCCTGCCCCACGGCGTTCTTTCAGTTTCATCTTTGACAAAAATACTCAACGCCGGACCGGGCGGGTGGAAACTGCGGTTGTTGGAACGCCCCCTGATCGCCCAAAGGCCCAACAATTTTTGATCGAAGATCAATAAATTGACGGGAGCCCCCCTTGGCCGGGTGTTGTGTCACCGGCTTGAGGCCGTCCACCCAAAACCCGATCCTCAGTCGGTTTTTGATACGCCCAAGATGAGTATTTGCGCAAAGATGAAGCGGGGATCTTAAAGATTTTTGGCGGCGGCGCGCAGAATGAATTTTTGGATTTTGCCGGTGGAAGTTTTTGGAAGGTCCTGAAAGATAACAGTTTTTGGCGACTTAAAGCCGGCAAGGTGTTTGCGGCAAAAAGCAATCAATTCCGCTTCTGTTGCTGATGCGCCAGGTTTCAGCTCCACATAGGCGCAAGGGGTTTCGCCCCATTTTTCGTCCGGGCGGGCCACCACCGCGCAAAGATTGACGGCGGCGTGGTGCATCAGGGCGGCTTCGACTTCAACGGATGATACGTTTTCCCCGCCGGAAATAATCACGTCTTTTAGGCGATCGGTGATTTTGATGTAGCCGTCAGGGTGACGAAAGGCGATATCGCCGCTGCGAAAATAGCCACCGGCAAACGCTTCAGTCGTGGCATCGGGATTTTTGTAGTATCCTTTCATCACGCCGTTGCCGCGAATGACAATTTCACCCACGGTCTCCCCGTCGCGTGGCACCGGTTTGCGGGTCTCTTGATCAACCACGTCGATGTCTTCAAACATCGGCATATAAACCCCGGTGCGGGCCTTGATTTCCGCCCGTCCGGCGTTGTCCAGTTCGCCCCATTTATTGTCGTCCCAAATACATTCGGACGCGGGGCCGTAGGTTTCGGTCAGCCCGTACACCTGCATAACGTCAAAGCCCAGCTTTTCTGTGGCCAGCAATGTAGCGGCGGGCGGCGGGGCGCCGGCGGTGACAACGTGTACTTTGCGGGGCAGGGGGCGCATGGTTTGCGCGTCGGCATTGACCAGCATGTTCAAAACAATCGGCGCACCGCCAAAATGGGTGACGCCCTCGTCAGCGATGGCATCAAATATCGCTTTCGCGGTGATGTCACGGCAGCAAACGATGGTACCGCCCTGCATGGGGATGGCCCAGGTATGGGTCCAGTTGTTGCAGTGAAACAGCGGCACGATTGTCAGGTAGCGCAAATAGAGCGGCCACTGCCAGCTGACTGAGGTGCCCATAGTCATCAGGTAGGCACCGCGATGATGGTAGACCACGCCCTTGGGCCGCCCGGTGGTTCCGGATGTGTAATTCAGGGCGATGGCGTCCCATTCATCATCAGGCATCCGCCAGGCAAAATCAGCATCCCCTGAGGCCAGCACCGCCTCGTATTCCGAATAGCGACCGGTGGCCGGAAAACCGGCTGCGTCATCGGCAATCTCGAT
>CAYZQS010000173.1:0-1156 GCA_964480735.1 uncultured Rhodobacterales bacterium | reverse complement strand
GGAGCCACGCCAAGGTTGGCTAAAGCCGAGGCCAGTTGCGAACACCGCGCGTGCATCTGTGCCCAGGTGTAGCGGCGTTTTCCGTACACCAGTGCTTCGCGTGCCGGAAAAATCTCTTTGGCGCGGATCATATGAGACAAAGGCGTCAGCGGCACATAGTTTGCGCCTCCCTTGCCAAGACCACGCTCATCCGCCATTTGCGCCATTGTGTTTTCCCATTGTTTAAAACAGACAATCGCCTGTCGTTCTCAGGATAGATTGTCTAGGTGACAATCCGGAATTAGGAAAGAGGATTTGCAGGATAATTTCGATGTCTGAGGAAACGCGATCACAGCCGCTTTTTGGCCTGGTCCTTGTGGTGATGGCCATGTCAATCATCGGGTTGATCGATAATTTTGTCGTTCATATTGCCGCCGAGGTGGGGCTGTGGCAGTTTCACGCGATCCGCTCGTTGGCTTTATGCGGGATTATCTGGGTGCTGGCGTGGGGTTTTGGCTGGCGGCTGCGGCCGGTTTCCTGGCGCGCGGTTGCGGCGCGCAGTTTTTTCTTTTCAACTGCGATGGTTCTGTATTTCGGCTCGTTGGGGGCGATGTCTGTAGCCCAGGCAGGTGCCGGGTTGTTCTCGTCTCCGATTTTTGTGTTGCTGATATCCGCGCTGATACTTGGCGCGGGCATCGGCATTTGGCGTATTCTGGCGGTGGCAATCGGGTTTGCCGGGGTGCTTTTGATATTGAAACCCTGGTCGGATTCAGTGTCGGTTATGGCCGTGTTGCCGGTGCTCGCCGGAATATTCTATGCGTTAAACGGCATTGCAACCCGGCGGTGGTGCGAAGCAGAAAGCACCGGGACGCTGTTGATGGGATTGTTTGGCGGTCTGGGAGTGTGGGGGGTGCTTGGGACCATCTGGTTTACCTTAAATCCGTTTTCTGTGGAGGTCGCCGGAGATTTTGCATTCTTTACCCGCGGTTGGGTGCCCATCTCTGGCCCAATCTGGGGATGGATCGCGGTGCAGATTGTAGGGTCCCTGATGGCTGTGGCCATGTTAACGCGCGGATATCAGGTGACCGAAGTCTCTTTTGTAACGGTCTTTGAGTATAGTTTTCTTATTTTTGCGGGGTTCTGGGGAATTGTCTTATTTGGCGTTGTTCCTGACGGT
>CAYZQS010000172.1:0-3552 GCA_964480735.1 uncultured Rhodobacterales bacterium | reverse complement strand
CTTGCGCGCAATTTATTCCGAAAACCGGTACCCACTTTTCGGATTGCGCTTTAGACGAAGGTTTCAGTCCGCGTTCGCCGCGCGTTCTTCCACAATCACGAACGGTACACCGGGATCATCCTTTGCGCCGCGAATGACCAAAGACGTTTTAACGCTGGCAACGTTTTCGGCTGCTGTCAGGCTTTCGGTCAGGAAATTTTGAAACGTTGACAGGTCCGGTGCCACGCATTTCAGGATAAAATCAATCTCGCCGTTCAGCATGTGACACTCGCGCACCAGGGGCCAGTTGCGGCACCGTTCCTCGAACGCCGAAAGATCAGCCTCAGCCTGTGAATTCAACCCGACCATCGCGAAAACCTGCACCTCAAAACCCAACTCGCGCGGGTCGACAATGGCGTGATAACCGCGAATCAAGCCGTTTTCTTCCAGCGCGCGCACCCGCCGCAAACACGGTGGTGCCGAGATGCCCACACGCTTTGCCAGTTCCACATTGGTCATTCGCCCGTCTGCCTGCAATTCAGACAGAATTTTACGGTCGATGGGGTCCAGTTTGCTGCCTGACATACGCGGATCCTTTGCTGGCAATATCAAAACTAATTACCCGTTCGCGCCGGATTGCGCAATTATATTTCACAACTGCGCAATTTTTGACTCCATCACGGCGGTGCACGCGCAAGCAGTCAACTTTTCGACAGCGTGGCTTTTCCTTACCGGCACCCGCGACTATATAGCCGCAATGCAACAAACCGGAGCGCCCAAGCCATGTCTAAAACCCGCCACACCCGCCTTTTGATCATCGGTTCCGGCCCTGCCGGTTATGCCGCAGGTGTTTATGCTGCGCGGGCCATGCTGGACCCGATTTTGGTGCAGGGAATAGAGCCGGGCGGACAGTTGACCACCACCACCGAGGTGGAAAACTGGCCCGGTGATACCGAGGTGCAGGGGCCGGACCTGATGTTGCGCATGGAAGCCCACGCCAAGGCAATGGGCACCGAGGTTATCACGGATCACATTGCCAAACTTGATCTGCAAAACCGGCCCTTCACGGCGACCAACGAAAGCGGCGACACCTATACGGCGGATGCGGTTATTCTGGCCACCGGCGCACGGGCACGGTGGCTGGGCATGGAGTCTGAGGAAAAATTCAAGGGCTTTGGCGTGTCGGCCTGCGCAACCTGCGACGGCTTTTTTTACCGAGGCGATGACATCGTGGTTGTTGGCGGTGGCAACACCGCCGTGGAAGAAGCGCTGTTTCTGACAAAATTCGCCTCCAAAGTCACGTTGATCCATCGGCGGGATGAATTGCGGGCCGAAAAAATCCTGCAGGAGCGCCTGTTCAAGAACGAAAAAATCGTGCCCATGTGGTTTAACACACTGGACGAGGTTCTGGGGGACAGCGATCCCCTGGGCGTGACCGGCGTGCGGGTCAAGAACGTGCAAACCGGCGAGATGACCGATATCCCCTGCAAAGGCGTGTTCATCGCTATCGGCCACAGCCCGGCGTCTGAACTGGTGAGCGAACAGCTGGACACCCATATGGGCGGATATGTGGTGGTCGATCCTGGCAACACCGCCACGTCCATCCCCGGCGTATTCGCGGCTGGTGACCTGACCGATCATGTTTACCGGCAGGCGGTCACATCGGCAGGCATGGGGTGCATGGCGGCACTGGATGCGGAACGGTATTTGGCGGAGTAATGCGCCAGAATTAACCCAAACAGCACAGAATTTCCGCCTCACTTCTGCCTTATCCGCATGGCACAGTTGCAAAAATCGCAATTGCAATGCGAAAGCGTCGTGCAGTACAAGTGGCCGCGAGGTGGGGCCCAAAGACAGTGAGAAACCAATGAGAAACGCGAGCAACGCGCCGATTCCGGAACTGTTTGTATCCTATGACAGTGCGCAAAAACTGAAATCCGAAGCCGCAGACCTGCCGTCGCTGGACCTGACGCCACGCCAGATTTGCGATCTGGAACTGCTGATGAACGGCGGTTTTAATCCGCTGAAGGGATTTCTGGGCAAGGAAGACTATGACAGCGTTGTAAAAAACATGCGACTGGCCGATGGTGCGCTTTGGCCGATGCCGATCACGCTGGACGTCAGCAAGGATTTTGCCAAGGACATCAAAACCGGGCAGGACATCGCGCTGCGCGATCAGGAAGGGGTTATTCTGGCCATCCTGTCGGTGACAGACAAATGGGTGCCAAACAAGAAAACCGAAGCCGAAAACGTGCTGGGCACCAATGATGTGGCGCACCCGGCGGTCAATTATCTGCACAACAAAGCCGGGGACACCTACATCGGCGGGCCCGTCACGGGCCTGCAACAGCCCATCCACTATGATTTTCGCGCCCGGCGTGACACGCCCAACGAATTACGTACCTATTTTCGCAAACTCGGCTGGCGCCGGGTTGTGGCGTTTCAAACGCGCAACCCTTTGCACCGCGCCCATCAGGAACTGACGTTTCAGGCCGCGAAAGAAGCTCAGGCCAACTTGCTGATCCATCCGGTTGTCGGCATGACCAAACCCGGTGACATCGACCATTTCACCCGCGTTCGCTGTTATGAGGCGGTGCTGGACCAATATCCGTCTTCCACCACCTCTATGTCCCTGCTCAATCTGGCCATGCGCATGGCCGGCCCTCGCGAGGCGGTCTGGCACGGTCTGATCCGCAAAAACCACGGCTGCACGCATTTCATCGTGGGGCGCGACCACGCGGGGCCGGGTGTTGATTCAAACGGCAAGGATTTTTACGGGCCATATGATGCGCAAGCACTGTTTCGGGAACATCAGGCAGAGATGGGCATCCAGATGGTCGACTTTAAGCACATGGTTTATGTGCAGGAGCGCGCCCAGTACAGGGCGGCGGATGAAGTCGTCAAGGGCGAAACCGTGCTGAATATTTCGGGCACGGAACTGCGCCGCCGGTTGGCCGAGGGTCTGGATATACCCGAATGGTTTTCGTTTCCCGATGTGGTCAAGGAACTGCGCCGCACCCGCCCCGCGCGATCCAAACAGGGGTTCACGGTATTTTTCACCGGCTTTTCCGGTTCCGGGAAATCGACGATTGCCAACGCCCTTATGGTCAAGCTGATGGAGATGGGTGGGCGGCCAGTGACGCTGCTGGACGGTGACATCGTGCGCAAAAATCTGAGTTCGGAACTGGGGTTTTCCAAAGAACACCGCGATCTGAACATCCGCCGCATTGGTTATGTGGCCTCTGAAATCACCAAAAACGGTGGCATCGCCCTGTGTGCGCCGATTGCGCCTTACGCGACCACCCGCCGCGCGGTGCGCGAAGATATCGAGGCCTTTGGTGCGTTTATCGAAGTGCATGTGGCAACGTCGATCGAGGAATGCGAGCGCCGCGACCGCAAGGGCCTTTATAAACTGGCCCGCGCCGGGAAAATCAAAGAATTCACCGGCATTTCAGACCCATACGATGTGCCGGAAAAGGCCGAGTTGACGATCGAGACGGAAAACGACGACGTTGACAACTGCGCGCATCAGGTGGTTTTAAAGCTTGAAAGCATGGGGCTGATCGCGGTTTA
>CAYZQS010000171.1:0-3576 GCA_964480735.1 uncultured Rhodobacterales bacterium | reverse complement strand
GCAGTGTTTGGCACCTCGATGTCGGCTCATCTCATCGAGGGCGCTGGAGCAGGTCCCAAGGGTACGGCTGTTCGCCGTTTAAAGAGGACCGTGAGCTGGCTTTGAGGCACGCGGCGTGCCGGTTCGGTCTTTATCTGCGTTTGGTGCAAGCGACTTGAGAGGCGTTGCCGTAGGTCACGTAAGGACCGCCCGTGCAATCCGATGGCGCGTGCGAGGATGCTCTTTGAGGCGACTTCAGAAAATTGTATCGTCACTGCGGGTGGCTTATTACTTTTCGCCCGGACCAAAGGCGCGTAGCGGGGCCGGGCATTGCCTTTTGTTGCGCGGGCAAAGCATCGACGTTGTATTCTGATCCAATAAGTTATTCACGCCCCGCCGCGGACGCGACTGGCAGGTGAAGGAAAAAACCTTCGCGGTCTCATCGCGCTTTGGCAGCGACGTTTATGCCGCAGATTGGCGGCAACCCGGCCCGGAACACTGGACGATACCGGCGTCAAACAATTCTCCGATTTCGCTGTCGGGCAAGCCGACAACATCGCCAAGGATTTCTTCGGTATGCTGGCCAAGGGTTGGTGCCGGAACCGCGTCAACGCGCTGATGTTCAGAAAAACCAAGCGGGGAACCCGGTGTCAGAAAGCGGCCAAGGCCCGGGGTGTCAACCTCCTGAAACATCGGATTGTCCACTGACAGGTCCTCGTCTTCGGCCAATGCCGCCTCAAAATCCCGATAGACAGACCACGTGAGGCTGCGTTTTTCAAAGTCCGCCGCAAAATCTGCGACGGTACGGGCAGCAAAGAAAGGCGCCAAAACCTTGGTGATTTCGGCCCGGTGAGTGAACCGTTCGCCCTCGTCATTCAAATTTGCCCCAAGGTTTTCAGCAAGGCGTGCCATCTGGTCTGCTGTACCTGTGGCACTTAGCAACCCCTCCCACTGGCGCCGGGTCAGGCCGATGACCATCACCCGTTGACCGTCGGCACAAATAAAATCCTGACCATAGGCCCCGTACAGGGAATTGCCGGTTTTGGTTCGCCTGGCACCGCCGGTCTGCGTGTCGCCGATGATGCCAAGGTTGCCCAGCATGGCTGCTGCCACGTCTTTCAGCGAAAGGCTGACGTCCTGACCCTGGCCGGTGCGCAAGCGGTGACGCTCGGCGGCCAACAGGCCGGAAACCATCATGCTACCGGCAATACAATCCCACGCGGGCAGGGCGTGGCCAACGGGCGCCTCAGTGCCTTCGTGCCCGGTGATTGCCGGAAAACCAAGGGCCGGATTGACGGTGTAATCAACCGCGGGGCGGCCTTTCCTGTCACCGGACAACGAGACCATAATCATGTCTTCGCGGATTTTGGACAGGGTTTCATGGTCCATCCAGCCGCGAACTTTCAGGTTGGTCAAAAACAGGCCCGCGTCCTTGCCCGGTGCGGTGATGATCTGGGTGATCAATTCACGACCGCGGGGCGATTTCATGTCCACGGCCACGGATTTCTTGCCCTTGTTCATGCCGGCCCAAAAATGGCTTATGCCGTTGGCATTGACCGGCCAGCGTCCGGCGTCCAAGCCCCCGCCAATGCGGTCAAAGCGGATCACCTCGGCCCCCATCTGTGCCAGCGTCATGCCTGCCAGCGGCACGGCGACGAATGCGGATCCCTCGACAATCCGCATGCCTTTCAGAATTTCAGACATGTCAGTCCTTCCATTTGACGGTGCCGTGCAAACCCTGGTGTCCACCCGGCACGCCCGTACAAAGTTCCATACCGTCAGGGGTTTCATTTGATCCCATCAGGTGAATATCATCGGTGTCAAACATGGGATGCACACCGCGGTAGACGAAACTGCCGGGCAGTTTGCCGGAATGGGCTGATCCCGCGCCAAGCAACAGAGTTGCCTGCAGCGGTGCGTGGACAACAAGGCCCGGGTATTTTTCAACATTTTTGGTGTAATCCAGATCATAGTGAATGCGGTGGGCATTGAACGTAACCGCGGAATAGCGAAACAACAGGCGCTCTGATACGTTTACCGGAACAGAAAATGCCGGTGTTTCGGGTGCGGGTCTTTGTTTTGGCGGCGAGAATGATTTTGGAATTTCAAGGTAGACGATGTTTTGCATTTCGGTGATGGCCAGCGTGTCTTGGTCATAGATTTCATGGTCCAGTGTCACCAATGTCATGGTTTCGGTCTTTTCCTCGACCGCGCGGATCATTGAAACCTGTTTAAGCGTGTGGCCCACATGGACCGGCGTGTGAAAATGAACCGCGCCACCGGCCCACATGCGTCGTGGCAGGTTAACAGGTGGCAGAAAATCGCCGCGAACCGGATGCCCGTCTTCCGCCAGCTGCAAAAGCGGGGCTTTGGGGTTAAAGGCGGTCCAGTGCCACAGGCTTGGCGCGGCCTGCCCGATGCCCGGCGCATCAGTGTCCGCTACGCCAACCGTGGCGTGCATCATTCTGGCAAGATCCTCACCCAGACGCCCGGTTTTGGTTTCGGTCTTGCCGATCCATTGGTCGAAATTAGGTTTTTGCATTCATTCTTCCAGTATGCCCCGCGTTGCGTGAAATCTGCCCAGAGAAAAATAACCTCAACATATTCAGTTTGTTATCGGAACAGAATGGTGCGCTGGCCGGCAGTACGCCCATAGTTTCATTGTGTTACGGTGCAATAAACATGAATTTTTGGCCACCGGCACCTGCATCATGTGCGATTGCTACGATTGGTCACATAAATCGTACCGGTGCCTGAATTGATGATCAAAGCGAGGCGAAACAATGATTGGGTGAACCATTGACGGGTCAATTTTCCTGCCAAGGGCAGCGTTCGAATGCCAGTGCGCGGTGAAGACAATCGCGCGTCTTGGCCCTTGAAATTTTGCAGCCAAACAGCGACGTTACCTTTTATGAAAGCCCTTATCCTTTCCGAATACGGCTCTCCTGACGATCTGCGTGTCAGCGATGTTGACCGGCCTGAACCCAAAGCGAATGAGGTTCTGGTCAGGGTTCATGCCGCTTCTGTCAACGATTGGGACTGGGCGATGGTGTGTGGGTCGCCGTTTTACATCCGGCTGCTGTGCGGCCTGTTTCGGCCAAAAATCCGAATTCCCGGCGTGGATGTGGCCGGAACGGTCACGGCCGTGGGTGCGGATATCAAAACGCTTGAACCCGGCGATAATGTTTACGGCGATCTGTCAGAATGCGGGTTTGGAGCTTTTGCGGAATTTGTCTGTGTGCCGGAAACGGCTGTGGTCAAAATGCCCGACGATATGAGTTTTGAAGCCGCCGCGGCCCTGCCCCATGCCGCTATGCTGGCGGTGCAGGCACTGTTTGACTATGGCCAATTCAGACCCGGCCAGAAACTGTTGTTTAATGGTGCCGGTGGCGGCATGGGTTCAATCGGAGTTCAAATTGCAAAGGCCGAAGGTGCAACGGATATCACCGGAGTTGATTCAGGCGCAAAGACGGACATGATGATTGCGGCAGGCTTTGGTACAACCATCGACTACCAAGCCGAGGACTTCACCAAAAGCGGCAAGCGCTATGATCTGATACTGGACGCCAAAACCACCAGATCGCCGTTTGCATATCT
>CAYZQS010000170.1:0-3599 GCA_964480735.1 uncultured Rhodobacterales bacterium | reverse complement strand
ATTGCCATCCGCATCATGCGTGCCGCCAACGAGATGGGCAAAAAAACTGTTGCTGTATTTGCCGAAGAAGACAAGCTGGGCCTGCACCGCTTTAAGGCAGACGAAGCCTACCGCATCGGCGAAGGCCTTGGCCCGGTGGCTGCTTACCTGTCCATTGACGACATAATCCGCGTTGCCAAAATGGCCCGTGCCGACGCCATTCATCCCGGCTATGGTTTGCTGAGTGAAAACCCGGTGCTGGTGGATGCCTGTGTGGAAAACGGCATAGCCTTTATCGGCCCCAAAGCCAAAACCATGCGACAACTGGGCGACAAGGCCAGTGCACGGCAGGTTGCAATGGCAGCGGGCGTGCCGGTTGTTCCGGCCACAGATGTATTGCCCGATGATATGGACAAAGTGCGCAAAATGGCAGCGCGGGTTGGCTATCCCCTGATGTTAAAGGCCAGCTGGGGCGGCGGCGGTCGCGGGATGCGGCCCATATTCAACGAGTCAGAGTTGGAAGACAAAGTGCTGGAGGGCCGCCGCGAAGCAGAGGCGGCTTTTGGCAATGGCGAGGGCTATCTGGAACGTCTTGTGCAACGGGCGCGACACGTGGAAGTGCAAATTCTTGGTGACAGTTTTGGCGACATCTACCACCTGTGGGAACGGGATTGCTCGGTTCAGCGTCGCAACCAAAAAGTGGTGGAACGCGCGCCTGCCCCCTATCTGACCCAGGCCCAGCGGGATGAAATCTGCGCATTGGGCAAGAAAATCTGCGCCCACGTTGGCTATGAATGCGCCGGTACGGTTGAGTTTCTGATGGACATGGAAACGTCGGAATTTTTCTTTATCGAGGTCAACCCCCGTGTGCAGGTTGAACACACCGTCACCGAAGAGGTCACCGGCATTGACATCGTGCGGGCCCAAATCCTGATCGCTGAGGGGGCAACCTTGGCCCAGGCCACCGGTATTGCTTCGCAAGACAAAGTGGAGTTGCGCGGACACGCCCTGCAGTGCCGCGTCACCACCGAAGACCCGCAAAACAATTTTATTCCTGATTATGGCCGTATCACCGCCTACCGCGCCGCCACGGGCATGGGCATCCGTCTGGACGGCGGCACCGCCTATTCGGGTGCAGTCATAACCCGCTTTTACGACAGCCTGCTTGAAAAAGTCACTGCGTGGGCGCCAACGCCGGATGCTGCAATCGCCCGCATGGACCGCGCCCTGCGCGAGTTTCGCATTCGCGGCGTGTCCACCAACATTGCGTTTGTGGAAAACCTGCTGAAGCACGAAACATTCCTTAACAACGAGTATACCACCAAATTTATTGATGAAACGCCCGGCCTGTTCCGCTTTTCAAAACGCCGCGACCGGGCCACGAAAATCCTGACCTATATCGCTGATATCACGGTCAACCAGCATCCGGAAACCGATGGCCGCGCAAAACCCGCAGCCAGCGCCAAACCCCGCCACGCACCTGATTTGAACACCGCCCGCCCACCGGCAGGCACACGCAATCTGCTGGACGAAAAGGGCCCGCAGGCCGTGGCAGACTGGATGGCGGACCAGCCGCAACTTCTGTTGACCGACACCACCATGCGCGATGGGCATCAATCGCTGTTGGCCACGCGCATGCGCTCGATTGACATGCTTAATGTGGCGCAGGCCTATGCCCACAACCTGCCACAGCTGTTCAGCGTTGAATGCTGGGGCGGTGCCACGTTTGATGTGGCGTACAGATTTTTGCAGGAATGCCCGTGGCAACGCCTGCGCGATTTGCGCAAACGCATGCCAAACCTGATGACGCAAATGTTGCTGCGGGCCAGTAACGGCGTGGGATATACCAATTATCCCGACAATGTTGTGCAGGAATTTGTCCGGCAGACGGCAGCGTCGGGCGTTGACGTATACCGCGTCTTTGACAGCCTGAACTGGGTTGAAAACATGCGCGTCGCTATGGATGCGGTGGTGGCAAACAACAAAGTCTGCGAAGGCACGATCTGTTATACCGGCGATATTTTGAACCCGGACCGGGCCAAATATGATCTGCAATACTATGTGTCAATGGGCAAGGACCTGCGCGATGCCGGGGCACATATTCTGGGCCTGAAAGACATGGCCGGACTTTTGAAACCGGCATCCGCATCAGTGTTGGTCAAAGCATTGAAAGAAGAGGTTGGCCTGCCGATCCATTTTCACACCCATGACACCTCTGGCATATCTTCCGCCACTATTTTGGCAGCGGCGGACGCGGGGGTTGACGCGGTTGACGTGGCGATGGATGCGCTTTCCGGCGGGACGTCACAGCCCTGTCTTGGGTCCATCGTGGAAGCCCTGGCCAACACCGCGCGGGACACCGGCCTGAACATCAAAAATGTGCGCGAAATATCTGATTACTGGGAAAGCGTGCGCGGCCAGTATTTGGCATTTGAAAGCGGGATCGCCGCGCCTGCATCAGAGGTTTACCTGCACGAAATGCCGGGCGGGCAATTTACCAACCTTAAGGCGCAGGCGCGCTCGCTTGGGTTGGAGGACCGCTGGCAAGAGGTGGCGCAAACCTATGCTGACGTGAACCAGATGTTTGGCGATATTGTGAAAGTCACGCCTTCCTCCAAGGTTGTTGGCGATATGGCACTGATGATGGTGTCCCAAAGCATCAGCCGCGAAGACGTGGAAAATCCTGACAACGACGTGGCCTTCCCCGACAGCGTTGTTGACATGATGAAAGGCAATCTTGGCCAGCCTCCGGGCGGGTTTCCGACCGCGTTTCAATCCAAGGTTCTGAAAGGCGAAAAACCGTCAACCAAACGCCCCGGCGCGGGCATGAAACCGGTGGATTTAGAGGCCACGCGCAAAGACCTATCCAAACAGTTGGAAGGCTTCAAAGTCGATGATGAAGACCTGAACGGCTATTTGATGTATCCCAAAGTGTTTCTGGATTACATGGGACGTCACCGCACCTATGGCCCGGTGCGTACCCTTCCCACCCGCACATTCTTTTACGGTATGGAACCGGGCGAGGAAATCACCGCCGAGATTGATCCCGGCAAGACCCTGGAAATCCGGCTGCAGGCCGTGGGTGAAACCACCGAGGAAGGCGAGGTGCGGGTGTTCTTTGAACTGAACGGCCAGCCCCGCGTGATCCGCGTGCCCGACCGCAAAGCCAAGGCCGGCACCAAGGCGCGGCCAAAAGTTGAGGCCGGCAATCCCAACCACATAGGCGCACCAATGCCCGGTGCCATCGCCACCGTGGCCGTCACCCAAGGTGCCGAGGTCAAGGAAGGCGACTTGTTGCTGACCATTGAGGCGATGAAAATGGAAACAGGCATTCACGCGGACCGCGACGCGGTTGTAAAAGCTGTTCACGTCACCGCCGGTGCCCAGGTTGACGCCAAAGATCTGTTGGTGGAATTGGAATAAATTGCCGGGGTATCGGCCCGGATTTGGGCATAATAAAACGGCTGGTTCGGCAACCGCGCCGCAGCTTGGGAAATTGCCCGCAACGCCGCCTTTTTCACTTGCAAGGATACCCAACACCAGCTACATCGCGTCACCTAGGGACGCGGGCGTAGCTCAGTGGTAGAGCACTTCGTTGCCAACGAAGATGTCGTGAGTTC
>CAYZQS010000169.1:0-3744 GCA_964480735.1 uncultured Rhodobacterales bacterium | reverse complement strand
CTAGAACTTAGAAATTGCCCACTCCCAAACGTCTGGCATTTCGTATTCCGGCAGCGCCATTTCAGGCATCGCGGCTTTTGCCGACTCCCACGCCGCAGCAGGGCTGTCTTTGATCTGCGCCCAGATGTCGTCGCGGCTTGGTACCGAAGCGTCACAAACCGCAGCCGTGTTTGCATCCTCTTCACCATCCGGGTTCAACGCCCGGTTCAGCGCATTCAGATCTTTCAAATTCTCGCAGGAATTATCCACATCCGCCGCCGCAGACCCGATAACCGCATCAACACCGACAAATGGAATGCCCTGTGCCGACATGCTGTCAAGATTTCTGGAAACCGCGTCGGCGGTGCGCTGGCTGATCCGGCGGCTGGTCGCCAATACGGCTTCTGTCACGGTGAGTGTTTCACCCGCCAGATCGACCGTTACAGGCTTCATCATTTCCACCAGCTCGGCGGATTTTTCGGCGACCATCGCGATAGATTTATCAAGCTCGTCACTCAGACGGCCGGTCTCTGCCATATGCGCATCGGCGGACGCCTTTAGCGCTTCATTTTCCGAACTTAAACCGGCGATTTCTGCCTTTAGGGTGTCTGATTCGGCAGTCATGCTGTCTGCTGACGCCTGAAGTTCAGCCGCGCTTGTCATCTGGTCTTGCAAAGCGCTCTCTGCCTCAACCGCAACAGATCTGGCCTGATTGTACAAAGTTCCACTCCCGGACACTGCACTGATAATGCCAGAGGCGGCGTTGTTTAGCGATTCAACAGTCAGCGAAGCAAGGTTCAATCCCAGCATTACAACGATAACAATTCCAAGTCTTGCGTTCATACTCATGGCAGATCTCCAGATTTCGCAGCAGTATTGCTTATTTTACAGACTTTTACCTATCTGCCAAATCGCCTCACCATATTTTGTGCGACCCACCGGTCAATCAGATGTGAGTTCTCACCACGTTTTTTCATTCGATCCATCTTTGAAAGGCTGAACTGTGACTGTCTGGGTATGCGGACATTCTCAGCACGATTGGTCGCCAATTCTCAGATACTTTTGCCGTTTTGCCAAAGTTCTGACGTCGGACGGATAATCCCGGTTTCCAGTCCGGCCCGGTTGTACTGCACAGGTTTCAACCGATTTTTCACAAGTGGATGGGCGGGATCGGCAACGCCCAATCGCACCAGCAACGCTGTCAACGCGCATTCTGCGGCGCGGGTGGACCCGTCTTCGATTTTCACGGCAATCCCCAGCCCCGGCCCCGGCAAAATACCGGCAAACACCCCCTCTGCGCCGGTTTTCACCACCGCCGCCCCGCCGATGGCCCGCATCAAATCCGTGCAGGCCCGGGTTTCACCGGCCACCAGTTCAGGGTAACGCGCCATCGCCCCAACCAGCCTTGCCGCGGCAATATTGCGGCTGTCACTGCCGGTTGCACCATAGGCCATTTTCGCCATGGCAAGGGCCAGACCCTGAACCGTGGTTGCAAAATTCGGAGCGGAACACCCGTCAATTCCAATCCCCAGATCAGGCGTTTCCGTCAAATCTTCAAACACCGCCTTTACCGCCGCTTGAACCGGATGCGCGGCGTCCACGTATTCCGGTCCAGCGTTCATATACTTTGCCAACGTCAGAAATCCTGTGTGCTTGCCGGAACAATTGTTGTGGTACTGACAGGGCGACTGCGCCTGCAACGTCAGCGAATCCCTTGCCTTTGCGTCGTTTGGGATTTGGGTGCCGCACCTCAGATCATCGTCGGTCAATCCCAATTCATCCAGCCACGCCACAACCCGTTTTGTGTGAATTTCCGCCCCCTGATGAGACGCACACGCCAACGCCAGTTGTTCCGGCTTAAGGCCAAATCTGTCAGCGGCACCGCTTTCTATCAATGGCAACGCCTGTATCATTTTGCAGGACGATCGTGGCAATATCACCTTTTCGGGGCTTCCCCAGCTGGCCAATATCTGCCCTTTGTGGTCGCAGACCACCGCCTGACCCCGATGCGCGGACTCTAAAAACGGGCCGCGCCAGACCTCTACCAGTAATTCCGTATCCGCCACTGTGAAAACCCCGATCTTGCTGTTAATTCAGGCATCATGGGCGGAAACCCGCAAATACACTGGAATTGATCATTCATTCTATAATAGACTGCAATTACAGGTATTCGTATAAACAGGAATATGTCTAGAGTTCCAGCAAAGGAACCCAAACAAGACCATAAACAGCTGGAGGCTGTGAGTAGAATGAACAATTGGGCGGCAATATCTTTTTCAGCATTTGCGTTTACGGCAGCGGCTTTATTGCCGGCAACAGCGCAGGAAACCACGCCGCGTGTGGACGCCAAAACAGATTGGAGCGTGTTCGTCGCGGATGACCCGACCGAGTGCTGGATCGTTTCCAGTCCGAAAAGCACGGTGAACACCAAAGACGGCAAGGTGGTGGCGGTGAACCGCAGCGATATATTGCTGTTCGTCTCTTACCGCCCCGGTTCCAACATCGCTGGCGAAGTTTCATTTACCGGCGGTTACCCGTTCAAAGAAGGCACAACGGTCAATATGAAGATCGGCTCTGCCAGCTATGAACTGTTTGTGGATGGCGAATATTCATGGCCGGCCTCGGCAGAGGAAGACCGTAAAATTGCCACGTCGATGCAGCGTGGTGCCACGGCTATTTTGACGGCTGTGTCCTCTCGCGGAACGCGCACCGAAGACACATTTTCACTGCTTGGATTTACCGCCGCGCTGGAAGAAGCACAAAAACGCTGCGCCCCTGCGCAATAGGGATGCGCTCATCAGTCCCCTTGATCCGTCTTCGATGGGCGATGAAGGACGGCAACGGACTGAAGAGCGACACTTGCAGATGGCTTTAATCCTTTGGTGAATGTGTGTATGTCGGGCCGTTCTTCCTCACAAAGTTTATGACATGACCACCTCACCGCCAATCAAACCTGATGTTCTGACCGTTCCCCGCAAACCAGAACAATCCGCTGACAAAAACCTGATCGGCCAAAGCCGTGACCAACTTGCGGCTGCCCTGCGCGCCATGGGTACACCGGAAAAGCAAATCAAAATGCGGGTGGGCCAGATTTGGCAATGGATCTATCAAAAAGGCGTGTGTGATTTTGACGGCATGACCAATTTGTCCAAAGACTACCGGGCCAGTCTTGCGGACAATTTCACCCTGCTGCGGCCCGAAATGGTAACCAAACAATCATCAATCGACGGCACCCGCAAATACCTGCTGCGGATTGCAGGCGGGCACGAGGTAGAGGCAGTTTTTATTCCAGAGGAAACCCGCGGGACATTGTGCGTTTCCTCTCAGGTCGGCTGTACACTGACCTGTTCCTTCTGCCACACAGGCACGCAGAAACTGGTGCGCAATCTGACCCCCGCCGAAATCGTTGGCCAAATTCTTGTGGCAAGGGACGACATCGGCGAATGGCCCAAACCGGGGCGCAATCCAAACGATGAATCCCGGCTTTTGTCAAACATCGTTCTGATGGGCATGGGCGAGCCGCTTTATAATTTTGACGCTGTGCGTGATGCCATGAAAATCGCTATGGATCCCGAGGGTATTGCCCTGTCGCGCCGTCGGATAACACTGTCAACATCGGGAGTTGTGCCAGAGATAGCCCGCGCCGGCACTGAAATCGGCTGTCAGATCGCCGTTTCTTTTCACGCAACCACCGACGACATACGCAACACTCTTGTGCCAATCAACAAGCGTTGGAATATCGACAACCTGCTTGAGGCGTTGCGC
>CAYZQS010000168.1:2077-3759 GCA_964480735.1 uncultured Rhodobacterales bacterium | reverse complement strand
TTCCGGGGGAGTAGATTTCAAATCGGGGCAGCATGCGTTTCATGAAAGCGCCAAAAAGCGGTACCGTAAAGTCCGTTTCGCCGTGGCGCTGCGAAAAAATCATTCCGGCGCGGATCAATTTTTGCCGAACAGGCGCAACCTGTGCGCTTTCAGTTCCTAATATTCCGGCAATATCGCCGGTTTGAAACGGCCCTTCGCCAAGTTCGGCCATAGCGCGAAGGTACTTTTGTTCCAGCGCCGAGCAGCGATCAAACCGTACCCGAAAAAAGCTTTGGTCCAGATGGGCGGTGATGTCCGGCAGTGCCAGTTTTACGTCATGAACCTCGATTGTTGTTCCATTGGCCTGATCCCAGGCAAATTTACCCCAGGATTGCAGGAAATAGGGATAACGTTGTGTCTGCTGCAGAATCAGATCAAGGGCCGCATCTGTATAGGACACGCCTTCCCTTTGGGCTGGCAGCACCATCACCTCGCGGGCGGCGGCAGCGCTTAACGCGCCGATTTCCGGGTATAGAAAAAGCCGCTCTGCATAGGATTTGGCCTCACCCGCCAAGGCAGCGATTTGCGGCAGACCGGCGCCAATAAAGATCAACGGAACGCCGGTTTGCGCCGCCTCGTGGCAGGCCCGCGCCAAAGCTGATAGCTCCTTCTTTTCAAGGTACTGCACTTCGTCGATGAACACCGCCAAACATGTGTCACGCGCCATCGCGGCGTCTGCCACTGCACACAGCAGTTCCGGCAGATCAAATTCCAGATTACCGGAATTGGCGATGGGCGGCGGCGGGGTGGCACCAAACGAGAACCCTTCAAAACTGATCTGAAACACCGAAGCAAACCCCCGCAACGCGCCCGCTGCGCGTTTCAGCTTTTCCTCGACGGCTTGCCTGCGACTGAGTTTTTGCAACACAACGTTCAGGGCCGGGATCAAAGCGCGGTTTAAGTGCCCGCCGGTGCCGTCGGGCACTTCAAACTTGATGGTTTCTATTCCTTTGGATTTGGCAGTAGCGTGTAGCGCATTTAGCAGCACCGTTTTTCCGACACCCCGAAGGCCCAATAAAATGACATCGCTGGCATGAAGCGCGTTTAATTTGCGGTCGTAGATGATGTCTATTTGTTCCAACAGGTCTTCGCGTCCGGCAAAAGCTGGCGGCTTGATGCCCGCTCCGGGAGCATATGGATTGGTGCGCGGGTCCATTGTTATCTATATTATCTAATATTATCTATTTCTGATAAACATAGATAACATAAATAATATCGCCAATCAATGCCCCGCCCCGGCCCCATCCGCCAATACAAACCGCTTGTCACAATAGGGGCATTCCACCCAATTGGGTTCTGCCGGGATTTGCAGCCACACCCGTGGGTGCCCACCTTCACCACCGTCACAGGCGATGCGCGAGGTTTGGACGGTTTCGGTTTCAGGGGCGTCAGGGGGCATGATTTTCTCCAGCAATCAGGGCTGTTGCCATGATACCAAACCATGCCATGTGAACAAGGGCTGTTCGTGTGCATACAGACGATCAAACCTGACGACAAATAGCCACATAAACGCGCAAAATCCGGGATGTCGTTAAGAACGGGCCGAAAGTTTCATTCCGGCCCGCTGGAATTTGATTGGTCTAAAAATCCCGAACTGCGCGCACCCGGTAATAATCAGAAGGGCTTAACAATTCGGTCCGGCC
>CAYZQS010000168.1:0-1977 GCA_964480735.1 uncultured Rhodobacterales bacterium | reverse complement strand
GCGCTGATGACTGAACCCGACTTGCCATCCCGGCTGAGTGAGAACACAATACCACCTTCATGCACGTCACCAATGGCCAGATAATGTTTGTACGTTCGCGCCAGATCACGGTCGGCAATCTCTACACGCAGGCCGCCAGGACCGCCGGTATTGTCAACAATAATGCGCAGCTCGTTGGTGCCGTGTTTTAAGCCCTGCGCTTTGGAAATCGAAAAATCGGTCCAGCGAACATAACTACCGCCGCCCAATGTGGCCACCAATGTGGAGGTAAACGGGTTCCAATTCCACTTCCCTCCGGTGTTCAGATACATTTTGGCGGTGTCATCCGTTGACCATTTTCCGCGCAGAACGGCCTTGTCGATATCCACATGTTTATCGACTCCAAACATCACCGAGAACGTCGATTTACCTTTAGGCACATCTATCCATTGTGACAGGCTGCCATTCTTGATCCACGACCCCGGATTTGCGGGTGACACATGACGCATACCGCGCTGCCCCCGCATGCGATGAAGGCCCATGCCATGATAATCCAGCCCGTCAAAAACCGAGTATCGCCCAACCCCGGTTGAAAGCTGTTTGTCAATCTCATCGTAATACCCCACGTGGCATTTGATGTTTTTGCCATCGCGCACGATGTTTTTCACCCGGACGCCACTGTCATCGTTAAAGTACGAAAGCGCTTTGGGTCTGGACGAAAACGTCAGGCTTTTGGCGGCGCTGGGGTAGGGATCGGTCGCGTCGCCACGGTTGCCGTTGTTGCCCGTCACCAAATCGTTTTTGCCATCCGCCTGCATCAGACGGACCTTTGGGTGCTGATCATTTCGGTTGTTTGCAACTGAATCGTCCACATGCCAGATCAGCAATCCCGCGCCCGGCAGTTTGGCGTCAAATCCGATTTTCTGCCGGTTTTCAATCAGGAAGTATTCTTTGCTTTTGCGGTCGCCGTACCGATACATCCGGTATATTTTGCGCGAGGTCTCAACCGGCTCGATCACCAGATCGCGGGCATCAGAGATTTCTTCAACTTCAACCCAACCCAGTTGCATTTTGGACCAGGCCGACAGATGGCAGGGGCAACTGGCGCCGCCCAAATAACCGCCGCCGCCCATCAATCCCCACTCACCAATTCCGGCGTTGTCCTGATTGTCGTTGTCATAAAGATCAGGCAGGGCGAAAAGCAGGTGACCCAGTTCGTGACAAGGGGTGCCGATGGTCGCCGTCGCCTTTTCACCCGCAACCGTCAAAAACTTGGAAATCGACGTTTTCTTGCGCTTGACCGGCGTGTTCAGGTTCCATTTCAAAGACCACATCTGGTTTTTGCCGGTTTTCACGTCTTTGGCCGCCGCACCATCAGGACCGGCGTGCACAATCACACAGCCTTCGACCCACCCGTCGCCCGAGTTGTCATAGTCCGCAAGATCAAGTTTTGGCTGGTCTTTCAGCAAAGCCGCCACCGCATCATCGGCCATGTCGCGCGCGCTTGGATGTTGGGGTTGGGTACTTTTTGGACTGCCGGACACGCCGTTGGCATAATGTTTTTGGGTGTGCGGCATCATATAGGGGCCGAAAACGTCGCCCTCCAGATCGACCGTGCCGTTGCTGACTTCGTGGTAGTAGTCATTGACGGTGCCATAAGGCGCAATCGCGGCGTTTTTGCCTTTGGAAAACAGCTGCGTCTGAAAATGCGCTTTCATGCCCTTGTCCATTTTCACGTCAGAAAATTCGATCAGGATGACAAGAATCTTTATTTTGCCGCTCAGTGGCTTGTGTGCCTTGGCTGCGGCAGCCTTGGCCTGTGCCACCCCATGCGCGGGGTTTGCAGGTGCGTTAAGCGCATCATTCATGCCGATGATGTCATTCGGGTCCGCCGGAAAAGCATCCAGATCACCGGCGTCGTATGCTTCCTGCAGCTTTTTGTGAAAATCCGGATGGGCCGGAACAAGTTGCGGCGAATTTGGTTTCAAATATCGTTGA
>CAYZQS010000167.1:0-3881 GCA_964480735.1 uncultured Rhodobacterales bacterium | reverse complement strand
GGGACAGGTTCGGAAAAGACGCAACTTTGGCGCTCGAAGGCGTGGTGAACACCTACGATGCGGCAACGCTGTTTGGGTCTGGGGCGTTTGATGAGGATGATCTCGGGAAATTGTCCGACGAGGTGTTTTACGCTCTGGCCAATGATCCGAGTGCCTTTGGCCTTGGCGAACGGCTCAGGGAATTTACCCGCAGCTTGATTGACCGTCGCCCCGTCACCGCACTGGGCCAGAAATGCGGAATGGATCGGGAAGATCAGATTGCTGTCGATCTCCAGGGCAATGTCATGACCTGCCAGAATACCGGTGCCAAAGGGGCGCATAAGATCGGCCATGTGGAGGCGCTCAACGATATCGCACTTGATACGGCAACGCATTTTGCCTTTCGGCCGGAATGCATGGCCTGTCCGATTGTCCAGCTTTGCAAAGGGTCCTGCATGTTCCTCGAAGGGGAATTCTTCGTGCAATCCTGCCGCAATGAATATGCCTATAATCTGGGGATATTACGCGCGGTGCTCTTTCACCTCACAGGCCTGATGCTGGTCCGTGTTGAGCCATCGGTACAGGCAAGCGCGGCGCGGTCCGCTTGAAAAAACGCGGACCGCAAATCACCTGAAATAGCGGCGAAATGCGATCCAATACAAACGCTAAGAAGCATAGACACTTCAAACGAAAAATATAGGAAAATCCATGACCCCGCCCAAAATTGATGCGGGCTATGTCCGCATGCCTGAAGACGAGTTTGAAGCCATGTTGGCCCGCGCAGCCGAGCAAGGCGCGCGCCGCGCACTGGCTGACGTAGGTTTAGACGGCCCTGAGGCCGCAATCGACATCCACGATCTGCGCACATTGCTGGAAAGTCTTCGCATGGCCCGGCGCACTGTTTGGCAAACCGTGGTCCGGGTGCTGACGACTGGGCTGCTGCTGGCGCTCATTGCCGGTGTTGCCGTGAAATTGAAGCTCTTCGGCTAACAGAACCCCCAATCACCACGACCATATGCCCGCCAACCGGCGGGTTTTTTGTTTTGAAAAGGAGAAATCATGACCACAGATTATTACGCCCATTGGCGTGATGTGCCGGACAAGCTCTGGCGCTGGCCAAACTTCAGCGCGCAAGAAATTGCTTGTCGTGGCGACGGAAAAATCCGCGTCAACGAGGCGGCGCTCGACAAATTGCAGGCGTTGCGTGAAAAGCTTGGGGCGCCGTTGATCGTGCATTCCGCCTATCGCAGCCCCGCCTATAACCGAAGGGTCGGTGGGGCCAAGCAATCCATGCACCTGCAGGGCGCGGCCTTTGACATCTCCATGGCCAACCATGATCCGGCGGCATTTGAGGCGGCAGCTCGTGGGGTCGGGTTCACCGGCTTTGGATTTTACCCGCGGCAGAACTTCATGCATATCGACACCGGCCGCGCCCGCCAGTGGGGTGACCCGTTTCCGCCTCGGGCCAGCCGGTTTGCGGATGAGCCGCCACGACCGCGCGAACCCCTGACGGAAAGCCGAACCATGAAAGGAGGTGGTGCAGCGGGCGTTGCCACCATCGGCGCGGCGGGTGTCGAGGTGGTTCAGCAGGCCGTCACCGACACCCAATCCGCCCTCCAGCCACTGATCCCCTATCTCGACACGCTGCGTTGGTTGTTCATTGCCGCCGCGCTTATCGGCATCGGGGCCACCATCTATGCCCGCTGGGATGACTGGCGGAAAGGACGGAGGTGATGGTTGCGCTGATCTCATGGCTCACCGGCAGCCGGTTTGCGCTGGCTGCCGGTAAATGGGCCGCCATCGCCCTCACAATATCGCTGTTCCTCCTGTCCCTGCGTCGCTCGGGTGAGCGCGCAGGGCGGCTGGCGGGACGGCTTGAAAATCGGGAGAAAGTAAATGAAATCCAGCGCCGAATGCTTGAGGCCATGGCTCGTCGTCCTCGTAATCGTGACGAGCTTGTTGAGCGCCTGCGCGATGGGGAGTTCTGAGCGGACGGTTGGGGCGTGTCCGCCAGTGGTGGAGTATGATGACGGGTTTCAGGCGCGGGCGGTGGAGGAAGTGAAAGCGCTGCCGGAAGGGTCTGCGGTCGTGGAAATGTTGAGCGATTATGCGGACATGCGAGAGCAAGCGCGGGTTTGTCGCGGCTATATACCAGTGTTGATCGCAAAGTTGTTGTAACCCATGGCACCTATGCGGCAGCAGATGAACACCTGAAGTCCGCAGGTTTCGATGTTTCGAGCACAATCGAAAAGCTGTCATTGCTTATTGAAGGCTATGAAAGCCCTTACGGGATGGAATTGCTTTCCAGTGTGCATTTTCTATCTGTATCCGAAGGCATCACAACACAGCCCGATATGTCCGTAGCCTTGGAAGCTTGGAACGACCACAAACGCGCAAGCTTTCCCGAACCCGCTGTGACCGCAGCTTTGGAGCGGCTAAAGGGTGATGGGTTTTTTCATTAGCAATGCAAACGATTAGATGCCCTCAGTAGCTATTTTATGGTCATGTTGAAATCCAAAGCATTTTCGATACATTTACCTCAATTCTCGATACATATTTAAATCAGCCCCCATGATTCACGCACGATTTCCTTTAAAACTAAGGGTCGTAACCCAGCAATTTAATCGTGCTAAATTCGGTTCCAGGGTCGCCCACCACGCATCACAACGCATACTATCAGCACGATAACATTCGGGGTCGAATTGGATTTTTGCCCGGTGTCTTAACACCCGCGGCAATACGTGCGCGTTTGACCTAAATCAAATCACATGCAACGAATATTGTGCCAAGTGTCTCTCAAGCAAGGATTCAACGAATCATTTGAAAGGGACCGGCAATGCAAGTTCTGGACGGCGTTACAAAAGGGGATCAATACCGCGCGTTGGGCTTAAGTACCCTTGCCTTTACCGTGTGTTTTGCGGTCTGGACCATTTTTTCTATCATTGGCGTTAAAATCAAACAGGACCTGGGGCTGACGGAAACCCAGTTTGGCCTGCTGGTGGCAACGCCGGTTCTGACCGGCTCTCTCAGCCGCATTTTTCTGGGCGTGTGGACCGATCAGTTTGGCGGGCGCCTGATGCTGCCCATTCAGATGCTGATTACGGCGGTTTCCGTGTGGTTGCTGGCCTCGGTTCAAACCTATGCGGTCTTTTTGATGATCGCGCTGGGCCTTGGTTTGGCAGGCGGATCATTTATCATCGGTATCGCCTATGTGTCCCGCTGGTTCGAGGCGGATCGGCAGGGCACGGCGCTGGGCATATTCGGTGCCGGGAACGTGGGTGCCGCGGTCACAAACTTTGCCGCACCGTTTTTGGTGATCGCGGTTGGCTGGGAAGACACCGCGCGGATTTATGCGGTGGCTTTGGTTGCCATGGCCATTGCATTTTATGTTTTTGCCAAAGACGATCCCCTGTTGACCGCGCAAAAGAAAACCGGTGCAAAGCCTGTTTCCGCCGCAAAACAGCTGGAACCTTTGAAGGATATTCAGGTCTGGCGGTTTGCCACCTACTACTTTTTTGTTTTCGGCGCGTTCGTCGCCTTTGCTTCCTTCCTGCCGCGTTATTATGTGGGTGCCTACGGTGTGGCGCTGACATCGGCCGGGGTTTTTGCCGGCATGTATTCACTGCCGGGTTCGATTTTCCGGGCGCTGGGCGGCTGGATGTCCGATGTCTGGGGCGCGAGGATGGTCATGTATCTGACCTTCATCGTGTCGCTGATCGTGCTGTTTGTCATGAGCTATCCGCAAACTAGTTATGTGGTACAGGGCATTCCTAATGCCGACGGCTCGGAACGGCTGATAACCTTCAGTTTCGGCATTCCGCTTTATATATTTGTGTTCCTGACAGTCATTCTTGGCTTTGTCATGAGCCTTGGCAAGGCTGCGGTTTACAAGCACATCCCGG
>CAYZQS010000166.1:0-3923 GCA_964480735.1 uncultured Rhodobacterales bacterium | reverse complement strand
TGGCCAAAGAAAATATTATCACCCAGCACCAATGCGGCAGCGGCGCCGTCCAGAAAACCTTCCGCCAGAATGAACGCCTGCGCCAGCCCGTCCGGATTGGGTTGCTCGATAAATGTCAGCGACATGCCCCATTGTGCGCCGTCACCCAAAAGCCGCCGGTACTGCGGCAAATCCTGTGGCGTGGTGATCACCGCCACCTCGCGGATCCCGGCCAGCATCAGCACGCTGAGGGGATAATAGACCATCGGCTTGTCATAGACCGGCAGCAGTTGTTTAGAGACCCCAAGGGTGATCGGATACAGCCGCGTGCCCGATCCGCCGGCCAGAACAATGCCTTTGCGCGCACTCATTTAATGTCCTTCAAATCCAATAACACTTGTTTTAAACCGGTCCGCCAGTCCGGGCGCGGAATGGCAAAAATATCTGCCAGTAGGCCACAATCCAACCGCGAGTTCAACGGGCGTTTGGCCGGGGTTGGATATTCTGTGGTCGGAACGGTGCTGATTGTGACGCTCAATCCGGCCTGCTTGAATATCTCTGCCGCAAATGCTGCCCAGCTGACATTTGGCGTGCCGGCAAAGTGATAGGTCCCGCTGAGCGCTTTGCCCGCGTGAAACATCCGCGCCATGACCATCAGGGCGGCGGCAATATCCGCCGCCGCGGTTGGTCCGCCGGTCTGATCATTCACAATTGACAATTCATCGCGCCCCGCCCCCAGCCGCAGCATGGTTTTCACGAAGTTGGCACCAAAGGCCGAAAACACCCAGGAGGTGCGCAGGATGGCGTAAACGCCACCGGCGGCGCGCGCGCCGGCCTCGCCCTGCAGCTTGGAACGCCCGTAGACCCCCAGCGGGGCGGTGGCGTCATCCGGGCACCAGGGGCGGGTGCCGCTGCCGTCAAACACATAATCGGTGGACAGGTGCAAAAACGGCAGGCGGCGTTTGGCCGCCGCCACCGCCATGGCCGCCACCGCCGTGCCGTTGACCATCGTGGCCAGTTCTGCCTCAGCCTCGGCCTGATCAACCGCGGTAAAGGCCGCCGCATTGATGATCACATCCGCCGCCGCATTTGTGATCACATCCGCGCAGGCGGCGGGGTCAGTCAGATCGGCAGCAGCGCGGTCAAGGCAGGTCACCCCGTCGTAACGCGCCAGCGCACGGGCCACCTGCCCGGTCCGGCCAAACACCAACACCCGCATCAGGGCTGCGTCCCCAGCCGCACGCCAACCCCGTCGCGCCCCTGCAGCGCGCGCCACCAGTCCTGATTGTCCAGATACCACGCAACCGTGCGGCGCAGCCCCTCTTTCAGCGTCACCGAGGGCCGCCAGCCCAGTTCCGCGCTGATCCGGGTGGCGTCAATGGCGTAGCGCAGATCATGGCCCGGGCGATCTGCCACAAAGGTAATCAGATCGGCATAAGGCGCGGCCGCCGGGCGCAATTCATCCAGCAGGCCACAGATCATCTGCACCAGATCGATATTGCGCACCTCGTTTTCACCGCCAATGTTATAACTGCGCCCCACCCTGCCCTTTTGCACCACGCACAACAGCGCATCCGCGTGATCTTCCACAAAAAGCCAGTCCCGCACGTTTGTGCCGGCGCCATAAACCGGGATCGGCGCCCCCGCCAGCGCTTTTATGATCACCACCGGGATCAGCTTTTCCGGAAAATGATAGGGGCCGTAATTGTTCGAGCAATTGCTTAACAACACCGGTAGGCAGTAGGTTTCGCCCCAGGCCCGCACCAGATGGTCGCTGGCCGCCTTGGAGGCCGCATAGGGCGAGTTTGGCGCATAGGGCGTGTCCTCGGTGAACAGTCCGGTTGCGCCCAATGAACCATAAACCTCGTCGGTGGATATATGGTGAAACCGGAACCCGTCAGGCCTCCCCTGCCCGTCCCAATACTGCCGCGCCGCTTCCAGCAGCGTATAGGTGCCGGTGATATTGGTGGCGATGAAATCACCCGGCCCGTCGATCGAGCGGTCCACATGGCTTTCAGCCGCCAGATGCATCACCGCGTCAGGCTGGTGGGTGTCAAACACCTGTTTCAGCCCGGCCCCGTCGCGGATATCAACCTGCGCAAAAGCATAACCCGGCGCATTTGAAACCTGCGCCAGATTGTCCAGACAGGCGGCATAGGTCAACACGTCGACATTGACCACCGCGTGCCCGTCACCGATCGCGCGGCGCACCACGGCAGAACCGATAAATCCCGCCCCGCCGGTGATCAGAAGTTTCATATCGCTAGCCCTCAAACACAAAAGGCGATTGAAAATCCCGCAGGCGGGGTGCTGTGGCGTCTTTTGCCGACACCACCATTCCGTCTGGTGCGCGGCCCCAGTCTATGGCCAGATCCGGATCATCAAAGCGCACCGCCCCGTCACAGTCCGGGGCGTAAATATCGCTGCATTTATACAGCACTTCGGTGTTGGGCACCAAGGTGACAAAGCCGTGCAAAAACCCCCTGGGCACCAGCAGCTGTTTGCCATTTTCCGCTGACAGCTCCTCGCTTACCCATTCCCCGTAACTCGGCGACCCTTTGCGCATATCCACCGCCACGTCCAGAACCGCGCCCGCTGTCACCCGCACCAGCTTGTCCTGGGCATGGGGCGGGGCCTGATAGTGCAGCCCGCGCAGGGTGCCGGTTTGGGCCGAAAACGAATGATTGTCCTGCACGAAATCCAAGTGGACCCCGGCATCCGCCAACACCTGTTGGTTCCAGACCTCGCTAAACCAGCCCCGGTCATCGTCAAACCGGCGCGGCCTCAGAACCAGAACGCCGGGCAATCCTGTCTGTGAAATTTCCAAATTCACTCCTAAAATTCCCCCGCCTTTATGGCCCTGCGCCATAGCAATTACCCTGCGTGATGTCACGCTTGCCCGAAATTTATTTTGCCCGCGCCCGCAGCCAGCCCAAAAATGCCGCGTCCGCGCTGTGCAGCCTTGTGCGCCCGCTGCGCAGCCAGACGTCGCGCCACCGGGCCTCCAGCGCGTAGATGTCGCTGTCAGGCGCCAGATCGCGGGCCGCTGCAATGGTGCCTGGCAAAAGTGCGGGCAGGTCTTTGCGGCCGGCCTGTCGGGCGCGGCGCATAAAGCGGATCAGATCGCCGGGCTCTTCGGTGATTTCATAATCGGGCAGGTGGTTGGCGCGGATCATGTCGCGGATCATTTTGCGAAACACCCGCAAGGGGCTGGCGCTGCCTGATTTTTTCAACAGCGTTGCCAGCCCGATGTGCCATTCACTTTGCTGTCCGCAATGTTTGCGGGCGATTTCATAGACCCGTCGTTCCAGCGGTTTCCTAAGGCGAAAATAATCGCGCGATAACGTCAGCACCGCGTTGCTTTTGATCGCCCGAAACAGCCAGTCTGACAGTTTGACCGACACGCTGATCATCCGTCCGGCGCGCGTGTGGCGGACAATTTGCCAGCTTTCGATCAACCCAAAGCCGCTGGTCACCTCAACCTCGCCGGTGGGAATGGTCGTGACAATGCGCGTGCCCGCCAGCCGCTCAAAGGCGCCCCGCAGACGCCGGTAGCCATCGCCCGAGGTTTCGCGGTTGGTGGCCACCAAAAGATCATGCGCCTTAAGCTGCAGGGTCTGGCTAATGGGCCGCCCGGCGTTTACCGCGGCCATCAATTGGGAAATGCAAAAAATCAAAATATCTTTGTCATGGATGGTGGCCAGCCCGCGAACCGAGGGGATGATCTCTATGGCCGCTTCATTGTGCTGATACCGCAGCACCCGGCGGTCCGGCCGGGTGGACAGGGAAAACAGCGGATGCTCCATCGAGGCCATGTCATCCTTGGGGATGGCGTCAAACACATCGCAGATGAAAAAATCCGGCGTCAGGTGGCGCAAAGGCTGCAGCCCGCCGTCACCGCTTATACGCGTGCTCAATCGCCCCCCTGCCCCGGTTTTGCGCCG
>CAYZQS010000165.1:0-3974 GCA_964480735.1 uncultured Rhodobacterales bacterium | reverse complement strand
CTCTTAAATCGTTTATGCCAGTAAGCCTCTATTCCTGATGGGTCATCAGTTTTGATGGAGTGAATAAGAATGACTTTGTCTGGCATAGCCACCGCTACCTGTTTTACACGCCGTTCAATATCATCACCTCTTCCTATTTTGTAGAATATTCCTGACTTTAACAGATAAACCCAGCCCTCCGATGTCGAAGAACCGTCCAATACGTCTTTATTTTCACTGCTTTTTGGAAGGAAATTGACCACATCACTATACCTAGAGTTTTCTGATGCCCATTCTCGGGCTTTTAGTCTCACATTTGTAATGCTTCCAAAGGATTTCAACATGGTATTAGTTGATGGAAACCGCTCAATTGATTTGGAGAACATTCTTAATTCAGATCCAGTAGGTGCTTTTTGGTAGTGCCGAGTTGCCAGGCAATAGCCTTCCAAAAGCTGGCCACGAGAAAGTTTCTTGGTTGCGGTGTTTGGCTCAAACCCCGCCTCTTTGATAGCATCCCCCCATCGAGCCCAAAAAACTCCTTTCCAGTCGCTTTCTTTTATTCCTGATTCTTTCGCAAAAGTCCCAAATCCCGGCACTTCTCCGGTTCTCTCAACAAAAGCTCTAATTTTATCAATTATCGAGGATTTCATTTTTTGAGCATATTGCAATTGCTTGTTGGACACAACTAGTGCCACTCAATCTGCAACAAGCAAAAAAACGCCCACGGTTTCCCGCAGGCGTTTCAAGAATTCTTAACCAAAAGACCCCGGATCAAGTCCGGAGCATCGAAGAAAAAGCTTAGCCTTTTTCTTCGATGATCTCCACCATATGCCGAACTTTCGCCACCATACCGCGCACGGCTGGCGTATCCTCCAGCTCCCGCGTCTTGTGCATTTTGTTCAGGCCCAGGCCCACCAGCGTGGCCCGCTGTTTGGCGGGGCGGCGGATGGGGCTGCCGGTTTGTTTTACGACGATTGTTCTTGGCATGATCAGGCCTCCGCCGTTTCGGCAGGTTCTTGGGCAGCGGGCGCCGCTTCAACCTTGGGCAAAATATCCGACACTTTCTTACCACGCCGCTGGGCGACCAGACGCGGGGAAAGTTCTTTGCCAAGGCCGTCCATCGTGGCGCGGATCATGTTGTAGGGGTTCTGCGACCCGATGGATTTTGCCACCACGTCCTGCACACCCAGCATTTCAAACACTGCCCGCATCGGACCACCGGCGATGATGCCGGTGCCTTGTGGGGCCGTGCGCATCACAACCTTGCCCGCCCCGTGGCGGCCTTTCATGTCGTGGTGCAGGGTGCGACCCTCGCGCAGGGGCACGCGGATCATGTTGCGTTTGGCGGCCTCGGTGCCTTTGCGGATGGCTTCGGGCACCTCTTTGGCTTTGCCTTTGCCAAAGCCAACACGCCCTTTTTGATCGCCGACAACGACAAGTGCCGCAAAACCAAAGCGCTTGCCGCCCTTGACGGTCTTGGATACGCGGTTGATCGCCACCAGGCGGTCGGCGAATTCCGGTGTTTCGTCGCGGTCACGACGGCCCCGGCCTCTGTCTTCTCTTGCCATTTACGGCCTCCTGAATATCGGGCGTGCGCCCGTTTTGTCCAACCGAAGTGAGCCTTCCAAGCTCCCCGATCATCGAGGCGGGATGAACCCGCCTTCGTATTTTTTCGAACCGGCGGGGTGAACCCCGCCGCTGCCTAAAACTTCAGCCCACCTTCACGCGCTGCGTCTGCAAGGGCCTTGACCTTGCCGTGGAACAAAAACCCGCCACGGTCAAAGTAACAGCTTTCAACCCCGGCTTTTTTCGCCCGTTTGGCGATTTCCGTGCCGATCTTGGCCGAGGCTTCCACGTTGTTCTTGCCTACCACACCCAGCGCACTCTCAAGGCTGGAGGCCGATGCCAAGGTCACGCCGTTCACATCGTCAATCAGCTGCACGCTGATGTTCTTGGAAGACCGGTGCACGCTGAGACGCGGACGGCCCGCTGCTGTTTTGCGCAGTTTGTTCCGCACGCGCATCCGGCGCTTAAGAAACAAAGATCGTCTTGTATTTGCCATGTCTCGCGCTCCTTATTTTTTCTTGCCTTCCTTACGGAAGATAAATTCATCTTTATATTTGATGCCTTTACCCTTGTAAGGTTCGGGTTTGCGCCATTCGCGGATGTTTGCCGCCACCTGGCCAACAACCTGCTGGTCAATGCCCTCGACAACAATTTCGGTTGGCTTTGGTGCGGTAACGGTTACCCCGTCCGGCACTTCAAAGTTCACATCGTGAGAATAGCCAAGCTGCAGTTTCAGGATATTGCCCTGCACCGAAGCCCTATAACCAACGCCGCTGATTGCCAGTTCCTTTTTGAAACCGGTGGTCACGCCGGTCACCAGATTGGCCACCTGCGTGCGCGACATGCCCCACTGTTGCCGCGCCCGTTTGGACGTGCCGCGTGGATCAACCACAATGGCATTGTCTGCCATTGAGATGGTTACATCGTCAGAGGCCGTAAAGCTGCGCACGCCTTTTGGCCCCTTAACCTCAACCGCCTGACCGCTGATTGTGGCCGTCACACCACCGGGCAGGTCAATCGGTTTTTTACCAATTCGAGACATCAACCGCCCCCCTTAGAATACAGTGCACAGAACTTCGCCGCCGACATTGTCAACCCGAGCCTGCGCATCAGACATCACACCTTTGGGTGTGGATACGATTGCGATACCAAGGCCCTGACGGACCGAGGGGATGTCACCAACACCGGTGTACACCCGGCGTCCGGGTGTCGAGACCCGTTTGAGTTCGCGAATGACCGGCGCGCCGTCAAAATATTTGAGGCTGATTTCCAGTTCCGGAAAGCCTGCCGCGTCGGACGCTTTGGAATAACCGCGAATATACCCTTCGCCTTCCAGCACATCCAATACCCAGCCGCGCAGCTTGCTGGCGGGTGTGCGGCAGGATGATTTGCCGCGCATGGATGCGTTGCGGATGCGGGTCAGCATATCACCGATAGGATCGTTCATTGCCATTGTCTAAACCCTCCTTACCAGCTTGACTTGACCATGCCCGGGATCTGACCGAACGAGGCCAGATCACGCAGCGCGATCCTTGAGACTTTGAGTTTGCGATAATACCCGTGCGGACGACCGGAAACCTGACAACGGTTGTGCAGGCGGGTTTCGGACGAATTGCGCGGCAGTTTTGCCAGTTTCAGACGCGCCTTGAAACGCTCTTCCATCGGCAGGTCCTGATTGTTTGCAATTTCTTTTAATGCAGCCCGTTTTGCGGCGAATTTCTTCACCAGTTTGGCGCGTTTGATTTCGCGTTGGACCATTGCTGTTTTTGCCATGTTGCTTGCTCCTTCCGCGATCAGTTGTTGAACGGCATGTTGAAATGCTTCAACAGGCTTTTGGCTTCGGCGTTGGTGTTGGCCGTTGTGCAGATGACAATATCCATGCCCCACATCTGATCGACGTTATCAAACTCGATCTCGGGAAAAACGATGTGCTCTTTCAGGCCCAGCGCATAGTTGCCTCGGCCGTCAAAGCTTTTGGCCGACACGCCGCGAAAGTCACGCACGCGCGGCATGGCCACGGTGATCAGACGGTCCAGAAAATCATACATGCGATCCCCGCGCAGGGTCACTTTGACCCCCAGCGGCATTTCTTCGCGCACTTTGAAATTGGCGATCGATTTCTTGGCTTTGGTCACCACAACCTTTTGCCCGGCGATCTGGGTCAGATCGGCCTCTGCCACACGGATTTTCTTGCTGTCGGCAACCGCTTCGCCGACACCCATGTTCAGGACGATCTTGTCCAGTTTCGGGATCTGCATATCGTTTTTATACGAAAACTCTTCTTTCAGCGCCGCGCGTACGTTGTCTTTGTACTGCGTCTTCAGGCGGGGGGTATAATCAGCCATCGATCAATGCTCCCGATTTTTTGGCAAAGCGCACTTTACGCTCGCCTTCCATGCGAAAGCCAACCCGGGTTGCGCCGCCGTCTT
>CAYZQS010000164.1:0-4000 GCA_964480735.1 uncultured Rhodobacterales bacterium | reverse complement strand
TTTGGCGCTTTCATGAAACGCATGCTGCCCCGATTTGAAATCTACTCCCCCGGAAAGCGCGCGACATGAGCACATTTGGCAAAGGTCACCACCTGCATTTGATCGACGGGTCGGGGTTTATCTTTCGCGCTTACCACGCTTTGCCACCCCTGACGCGGCGCTCTGACGGGTTGCCGATTGGGGCGGTGTCGGGGTTTTGCAATATGCTGTTTAAGTTTGTCGAGGACCAGAAGGGCGCTGATGCACCAACCCATGTGGCGGTGGTCTTTGATCACAAGGGCAAGACGTTTCGCAGCGATATTTATCCTGAATACAAGGCCAACCGGCCACCTGCGCCTGAAGACCTGGTGCCGCAATTTCCCCTGACGCGGGACGCCACGCGGGCGTTTAATCTGGCCTGTCTGGAGGTTGAAGGCTTTGAGGCGGATGATATTATCGCGACACTGGCGGTGCAGGGGCGTGACGCCGGGGGGCGGGTAACGATTATTTCGTCGGATAAGGATCTGATGCAGCTGGTTGGTGGGGGCATCGAAATGATGGACCCCATGAAGAACCGGCGGATTGGGATTGACGAGGTTGAAGAGAAGTTTGGCGTCAGGCCCGACCGCGTGATCGATATTCAAAGCCTCGCCGGGGATTCGGTTGACAACGTGCCGGGGGCACCGGGGATCGGGGTGAAAACCGCAGCACTTTTGATCAATGAATATGGTGATCTGGATGAGCTGCTGGCACGGGCTGGCGAGATCAAACAGCCAAAGCGGCGGGAAACGCTGATCAATTTCGCCGATCAGATCAGGGTAAGCCGCGAGCTGGTGACATTGAAGACCGATATGGACATGGCGGTGACGCTTGAATCTCTGGAGGTTCAGGAGCCGGTGCCGGATGATATATTGGCGTTTCTGGCGGACATGGAATTTCGCACGCTGACCAGCCGGATAGCGTCCAAGCTGGGGGTGGACGCGCCGGTCATCAAAGAGGACGCTTCCACAGGGGCGTCGAGCCCCGATGGAAGCGGCACGGCCGTCGCCGTGCAGGTGCCTTTTGATGCGAACAAGTATGAATGTGTCGCGGACCGCGCGGCGTTGCAGGTCTGGATTGACAGGATTTATGAACGCGGTTTTGTGGCGGTGGATACTGAAACCACGGGCCTTGACGAAATGCGGGTCGATCTGGTGGGGATATGTCTTTGTGTGGAGGCGGGTGAGGCCTGTTATATTCCGCTGATCCACAAGGACGGCGAGGGTGATTTGTTTGGTGGCGCGGCCCTTGCGGCGGGGCAGATGCCGGTGGATGTGGCCTTGGCGATGCTCAAACCGCTGCTGGAAGACGCGGCCATTTTGAAAATCGGCCAGAACATGAAATACGACGCCAAGATTTTTGCCCGTGTCGGCATTGATGTGGCCCCGATTGATGACACCATGTTGATGTCTTACGCCCTGCATGGCGGCGAACACGGGCACGGCATGGATTATCTGTCAAACCGATATCTGGAACACGCGCCGATCCCGATCAAAACGCTGCTGGGCACCGGCAAGTCGGCGATCACCTTTGATAAGGTGCCCATTGACGAGGCGGTGAAATACGCAGCCGAAGACGCCGATATAACCCTGCGTCTTTGGCAGATGTTCAAGCCGGAACTGCACGTCGGTCGGGTGACACGGGTTTACGAGACACTGGAACGTCCGCTGGTGGCGGTGCTGGCCGAAATGGAGATGCACGGCGTCAAAGTGAACAGGGATCACTTAAGCCGCATGTCCAACAACTTTGCCCAGAAAATGGCCGGGCTTGAGGACGAGATTTACACTCTTGCCGGGGGCAGGTTCAACGTCGCCTCACCCAAGCAACTGGGGGAAATCCTGTTTGACCAGATGGGCTTGCCCGGTGGCAAAAAGGGCAAAACCGGAGCCTACGGGACCGGCGCGGACGTGCTGGGTGATCTGGCGGCAGAGGGGCACGAACTGCCAACCAAAGTGCTGGACTGGCGGCAGATGGCGAAACTGAAATCGACCTATACGGATGCGCTGCAGGAACATATTCACGAGGACACGGGCCGAGTGCATACGTCCTATGTGATCTCAGGCGCGTCCACCGGACGGTTGGCGTCCACCGATCCCAACCTGCAGAATATTCCGGTGCGCACCGAAGACGGACGCCGCATTCGCGAGGCGTTTGTGGCGGACGAAGGCAACGTTTTGCTGTCGCTGGACTACAGCCAGATCGAGCTGCGCATTCTGGCGCATATTGCTGATATCGACGCGCTGAAGGCGGCGTTTCATGCGGGGCAGGATATTCATGCGATGACGGCGAGCGAGATGTTTGACGTGCCGATGGATGAGATGACGCCGGACATCAGGCGACAGGCCAAAGCGATCAATTTTGGCGTGATCTACGGGATTTCCGGCTTTGGGCTGGCGCGCAACCTGCGCATACCGCGCAAAGAGGCGCAGGCGTTTATTGACACGTATTTTGAGCGTTTCCCGGGCATTCGCACCTATATGGATGACACGGTGGCCTTTGCCAAGGAACACGGGTTTGTTGAGACATTGTTTGGCCGGAAAATCCATACACCAGAGATCAACGCCCGGGGGCCGCACGCCGGATTTTCCCGCCGCGCCGCGATCAATGCGCCCATTCAGGGTACGGCGGCGGATATTATCCGCCGGGCGATGATCCGCATGCCAAAGGCGATTGCCGATCTGCCCGCAAGGATGCTGTTGCAGGTGCATGACGAGCTGATTTTTGAAGTGCCAAAGGACGCGGTTGAGGAAACGACCGATGTCGTGCGCGGGGTGATGTCAGGGGCCGCGCTGCCGGTGGTTAAACTGGACGTGCCCTTGGTGGTGGACGCGGGAACGGGGTTGAACTGGGCCGAGGCGCATTAGGGACGAATGCCTGCGGCGCGGATATTTTTACCAACAAGAATGGGAAGACCTTTTTGTCGAGGAAGGTGTTGAATGGCTGAGATCGGATTGGTTGGCGTTGGTGTCATGGGGGCGGCATTTGCGCTGAACCTTTTGGAAAAGGGGCATAGGGTCAGTCTTTTGAACCGTACAGCGGACAAGATAAAAGAGGTGGCGGCGAAAGCCAAAGCGGAAAGCTTGAAAGGCGAGGTTGTGGCTTGTGTTGCACCTGCGGATTTTGTGGCGTCCATGCAGGCACCGCGATCCATACTGGTGCTGGTTCCGGCGGGCGGGCCGCTGGATGTGGTGATCGACAGTCTGGTGCCGCTTTTGGACAAGGGCGATTTGATTGCTGATCTGGGCAACAGCAATTTTCGCGATACCGAAACGCGGGTCAAGGCGCTGGAGGCGCAGGGACTGCAGTTTTTGGGCATCGGGATTTCCGGCGGTGAGGAAGGCGCGCGGCTTGGCCCTTCGATCATGGCGGGGGGTTCCAAGGCCAGTTGGGAGCGGGTGAAACGGCCGCTGTCTGACGCGGCGGCGGATTTTGAGGGTACGCCGTGCGCTGACTGGTTTGGCCCCGGTGGTGCCGGTCATTTTGTGAAAACCCTGCACAACGGCATTGAATACGCGGATATGCAGTTGATTGCCGAGGTTTACGGGATCATGCGTGATGGTTTGGGGATGACCGCGGAAGAGATTGCGCCGGTGTTTGCCCGATGGAACGAGGGCGCGCTTGGCTCTTATCTGATTGAAATAGCCGGTGAGGTGGCAGCGGCGGTTGATCCGGTAACAGGTGAGGCGATGTTGGATATTATCGTTGACAAAGCCGGGCAAAAGGGCACCGGGCGCTGGTCTGTTGTGGAAGCGCTGCATCTTGGTGCCCCTGTCGGCATGATCGCAGCGGCGGTAGAGGCGCGCAATATTTCGGCAGAGCGTGGATTGCGGTTTCGCATGGAGGCGGAATTTGGTGCGGCACCAACGATGTTGGAAGGCTCTGACGAGGATAAAGCAGCGGTGATTGACACGCTGGAGCAGGCGCTGATCGCGGCCAAGATCATGGCCTATATTCAGGGGCTGGAGGTGCTGGAACGGGCGTC
>CAYZQS010000163.1:0-4202 GCA_964480735.1 uncultured Rhodobacterales bacterium | reverse complement strand
CCCGCATAGGCACGTGCACCATCGGGCAGGACAGTGGAAGAATTATGCGGGCAACCGGAACAGAAATAGGCCAACCGTGTTGATATTTCCTGAGCGTTATCATTGCGTTGATCCGCCTCAAGCCGCGCAACCCCGTCTTTGATCCGCTTGGTTTCGACACCTTCCTGATCAAACAACGCCGCCAGTTTTTGCGCGATCATCACCGGATCAAGCGAGAACCGTGCCGGAAACAACTCGTTCCCATTCCCGTCTTTCCAGCCGTAAACCCGCCGCCCGTGCCGGTCGTCAAAGATCGCTTCTTTGATCTGCACTTCCAGCAGTTTGCGCTTTTCCTCAACCACGATGATCAGGTCCAGCCCCTCGGCAAAATCATGGAAGCTTTGCATGTCCAGGGGCCAGGTCATCGCCACTTTGTAGGTGGTAATGTCAAGGCGCCGTGCTTCCCTGTCATCAATCCCCAGCAAATCCATTGCATGCACCAGATCCAGCCAGTTTTTACCCGCTGCAACAATGCCGATCCTTGCCCCGGCTTTGCCCATCAATCGTTTGTCTAATTTGTTTGCGCGGCCAAAGGCTTCCGCGGCGAACCTCTTGTAATCCAACACCCGCGCTTCCTGCGGTATGCGGTCGTCACCAAGACGGATGTTCAACCCACCCTCGGGCATATCAAAATCGGTTGGCAGCTTGATCGAAATACGCGCAGGATCCGTATCCACCACAGACGTGCTTTCAATTGTGTCCTTCATGCACTTCAGCCCGACCCACAGGCCGGAATAGCGCGACAACTCATAGCCGATCAGCCCGTAATCAAGGATTTCCTGTACGCCCGCCGGGGACAATATGGGAAAAAACGCGTCCACCAGCGCCCATTCGGACTGGTGCAAGGTGGTGGAACTTTCTCCGGTGTGATCATCGCCCATACAGGCCAGAACACCGCCGTGTTTTGACGTACCCGCCATATTGGCATGGCGAAAAGCATCACCGGATCGATCAACGCCAGGGCCTTTGCCGTACCAAAAACCAAACACCCCGTCGAATTTGCCTTCGCCACGCAGTTCGGCCTGTTGAGCGCCCCACAGCGCCGTGGCGGCCAAGTCTTCGTTTAATCCCGGTTGGAACAAAACGTCCGCGTCGCTTAGATGCTGTTCCGCCCGTTCCATATTGAAATCAACCGCACCCAGCGGCGAGCCACGATAGCCAGACACCAAACCGGCGGTGTTCAGCCCAGCCGCGCGGTCCCGGGCCTTTTGCATCAGCATCAGGCGCACCAGCGCCTGTGTGCCGCTCAAAAGAACTGTGTGTTTGTCCAGATCATAGCGATCACTGAGAGAAACATCGTGCTGGCTCATGGGACCTCACCGAATTTGAGTTCGATTAATCTTAATATAGGTCATTATTGCTGACCTTTAAAGTAAAATTTTCGTATCGGTTTTATTTGCCTTTGTACAGACCCCGCCGTTATGGTCCGCAGACTGTTAAGATTTGCATAAAAACCAAAGGACCACAATGGATTGGGACAAGCTGCGCATTTTTCATTCGGTGGCTGACGCCGGGTCGTTGACCCATGCGGGCGAAACGTTGCACCTGTCTCAATCAGCGGTTTCGCGGCAGGTGCGCGGGCTGGAGGAAAGCCTGAATGCCACATTGTTTCACCGTCACGCGCGGGGACTGATTCTTACAGAGCAGGGCGAACTGCTGTTTGATGCCACATCCGCTATGGTCAAGCGGCTGGACACGGCAGCAGCGCGCATCCGCGACAGCGAAGACGAGGTTTTTGGCGAGCTTCGGGTCACCACCACCACCGGATTTGGCTCGCTTTGGCTGGCTCCGCGGCTGGGTGCATTGTACGACAAATACCCGAACCTGAAGATCGACCTGATGTTGATGGAGCGGGTTTTGGACCTGCCCATGCGTGAGGCCGACGTGGCCATTCGCATGAAAGAGCCATCCCAGGCGGATCTGGTGCGTCGCCGTCTGATGTCGGTCAGCATGCAGATGTTTGCCTCAAAATCCTATCTGGACAGATACGGCATCCCCACCGGGTTTGATAATCTGGGCAAACACCGGATCATTTGCCAGAATACTGACTCCACACAGGTTTCCGCCAGCGCGGTCCTGATCCGGCGGTTGTTTGCGGCCGATATTTCCTCGCATCTAACCGTCAACAATTATTTTGGCGTTCTGCAGGCAGTAATCCACTCTTTGGGAATCGGAGTGTTGCCGGATTATCTGACCGAGGATTTTCCCGATCTGGTGCAGGTTCTGCCGGAAGAAACCAGCAACGAAGTGCCGGTTTATCTGGCATATCCCAGCGAATTGCGGCAATCAAAACGGGTGGCGGCGTTTCGGGATTTTGTTTTAGACGAAGTCATCGCCTATCGTCGCCGTAATAAAACTTAGGAAACTCAGCCGGTTAGTCCAGGTATGCATTTTGCTCATAGGGGCTATGCATAGTTTTTTGGTTAGAATTATTGAAAACTTAAGCCTTTACGCATATCTCACGTATCGAAGGCGGCGTTGATAAGTCCTCCCCGACGTTTCCGCCTCCTTCACCTCCCTGTTGGACTTAGGCCGAGCTTGTCTCGGCCTTTTTTTTGGCCTTGCAGCAGCTTTGCGTTTCATCTTTGAAATAAATACTCAAAACAATCGCCAAATCCGGTCTGTGGCGTCAATTTTGGCTCTTTCACCCTCGCGGATTGCCCCCTAAAAGGCGATCATCGGCTGGGGGCAAAAATGCAAATCGAACCGGAAATAACGGAAGACTTGATTGCGGCGCACGGGCTGAGCGCGGATGAATACAGCGAGGTAATCCGCCTGTTAAACCGCGCACCAACCTATACCGAACTGGGTATATTCTCAGCCATGTGGAATGAGCATTGTTCCTATAAATCCTCCAAAAAATGGCTGCGCACCCTGCCCACCACCGGTCCACAGGTGATCTGCGGTCCGGGTGAAAATGCGGGCATCGTTGATATCGGTGACGGCCAATGCGTTGTTTTTAAAATGGAAAGCCACAACCACCCGTCCTATATTGAGCCCTATCAGGGGGCGGCCACCGGCGTGGGCGGCATCTTGCGGGATGTGTTCACCATGGGCGCACGACCGATTGCGGCGATGAATTCACTGTCCTTTGGTGAAATCACCCATCCGAAAACCAAATCGCTGGTCAACGGCGTGGTTGAAGGTATCGGCGGGTATGGCAACTGCTTTGGCGTGCCAACCGTGGGCGGTGAACTGCGCTTTCACGCGGCCTACAACGGCAATTGTCTGGTCAATGCCTTTGCCGCCGGGCTGGCGGACACAGACAAGATTTTCTATTCCGCAGCATCCGGCGTGGGCATGCCGGTGGTTTATCTGGGGGCCAAAACGGGGCGGGATGGCGTGGGCGGAGCCACGATGGCGTCAGCTGAATTTGATGACAGCATCGAGGACAAGCGCCCAACCGTACAGGTGGGTGACCCTTTCTGCGAAAAGCGCCTGATGGAGGCCACGCTGGAGCTGATGGCCACCGGTGCTGTGATCTCGATTCAAGATATGGGGGCTGCGGGGCTGACATGTTCGGCGGTCGAGATGGGCGACAAGGGCGATCTGGGCGTGCGGCTGCACCTGGAAAACGTGCCCGTCCGTGAAGAAAACATGACTGCCTATGAGATGATGCTGTCTGAAAGTCAGGAACGCATGTTGATGGTGCTAAAGCCTGAACTGGAGGCCGCGGCCAAGGCGGTGTTTGACAAATGGGATCTGGATTTTGCCATTGTCGGGGAAACCATCGCAGAGGACCGTTTTGAGATCATGCTGAACGGCGCGTGCATGGCTGATTTGCCGCTTAAGGCGCTGGCGGGCTCTGCCCCGGAATATGATCGGCGTTGGATCAAAACGCCACAACCCGCCGCAATGGCGCCGCTGCCGAAAGTGGACATCAAAGAGGCGCTGCTAAAGATCATTGGCAGCCCCAACTACGCCTCGCGCGCCTGGGTTTACCGGCAATATGATCACATGGTTTTGGCTGATACCTTGGTCCGTCCGGGTGCGGACGCCGGGGTGGTGCGGGTGCACGGCACCGAAAAAGCGCTGGCGTTCACCTCTGACGTCACGCCGCGATATTGCATGGCCAACCCATACCGCGGCGGCGCTCAGGCCGTCGCTGAAGCCTATCGCAACCTCTGCGCAACGGGCGCCAAGCCTTTGGCAGCAACCGATAA
>CAYZQS010000162.1:0-4272 GCA_964480735.1 uncultured Rhodobacterales bacterium | reverse complement strand
AACAACCATCCACTAGCCCCCGGTCATGGGCGGAAAAAACGCAATCTCTCTCACTTCGGAAAGCGGACTGTCAAAATCGCCAAGGATTTGATCCAGCGCGACCTTCAAAGCGGAGATATCTGAAAACGCCATGTCATAGCGTTCCTCGCGTCCACGCAATTCGGCCACCAGTTCCGCAACCGTTTTAGCGCTGGTTTCAACCTGTTCACCCGGCATGCCGATCCGTTCACGCACCCAGGCAAAATAAAGGATATTCAATTTCATTCGGGGTTTCTTTCGCAAATAACAACCACGCCTTTAACCCCCGGTGTGGCTCATATGGCGGGTCATCTGGCCATCGACCTTATTCCGTGAATAGTTAAAATCATGGCCTTTGGGTTTCAGTTTGATCGCACCTTTTATGGCTTTGATCAAAATACTGTTGTCATCAGGGTTTTCGCGCAGCACGGCACGAAGGTCGGTTTCCTGTTCCTGTCCCAAACATTGGAACAACTGCCCAGTGCACGTCAGGCGAACCCGGTTACAGCTTTCACAGAAATTATGGCTGAGCGGCGTGATGAACCCCAGTTTTTGGCCCGTTTCCTTGATTTTCATATAGGTGGCCGGACCGCCGGTGGACATGACCAGCGGCTCCAGCGTGAAATTTTCGCGCAACCGCGCGCGCAAATCGGCAAGCGACCAGAACTGATCCAGCCGGTTTTCATCGCCCATCTCGCCCATGGGCATGACTTCGATAAACGTCAGGTCTATGCCCTTGTGGGCGCACCAATTGACCATATCTTCCAGTTCACTGTCGTTTTGACCTTTAATCGCCACCATATTGATCTTGACGTGAATGTTGCTTTCCAACGCTGCATCAATGCCCGCCATAACCTGCGGCAGCCGTCCCCAACGGGTGATTTCGGCGAATTTGTCTTCTTTTAAGGTATCCAGCGAAATATTGACCCGCCGCACCCCCAATTCGGCCAGCTCTGCTGCATATTTTGACAGCTGCGAACCATTGGTCGTCAGCGTCAGTTCTTTTAAGCTGCCTGATTTCAAATGCCGCGACATGGCGCTAAAGAACGTCATGATTCCGCGCCGCACCAAAGGCTCGCCCCCGGTGATCCGCAATTTAGTTACACCCTGCCCAATAAAGGCTGAACACAGGCGATCAAGCTCTTCCAACGACAAAAGTGAGGCCTTTGGCAGAAACGTCATGTTTTCGGACATGCAGTACACACAACGAAAATCACAACGATCGGTGACCGAAACCCGCAGATAGGATATATGTCGGCCAAAGGGATCAATCAGTGCGGGCGGTTGGGAATCATACATGGGGAGGTTTCCTGAACTTAAAGAAAGATGAACTTGAGACCTGAAATCAGGATCGCAATTGAAAGAAGCCAAATCAAAGGCTTAACCGGCAGGCGGCGAACACCCAGACTGGTGCCGACCAGTGATCCTATAAAGACCATACCCGCCCACAGCAGCAGTTGCGGTGGCATAGATTTGATCGCGGCGTAGTGGCCAGCCAGACCGGCCAGCGAATTTGCCAGTATGAAGACCGCTGCAATGCCGGCAGTTTGCCGCGCACCAGCCCAGCGGGACATCAGAAAAAACGGGCTGAGAAGCACACCGCCGCCGATGCCAGACAGGCCGGACACAAATCCAATTGCGCCGCCTGAAAAAACGCTGCCAGCCAGCGGAACCCGTTTGTTGACGTTCTCAAAGCTTTGTTCGGTGCGCAGGGATTGCCAAATGAGGTAGGACGCCGAGAAAATAAGCAAGCCACCCAAAATGGGCCGGTATACTTCTGATGGCAGCGCGATACCTCCGCCCAAATATGCAAATGGCATCGATACCAGCAGGATTGGAAAGACACTTTTCCAGTCAACATATCCGGCTTTTGCAAAACGGTACGTGGCCAGCCCGGCAACGATCACATTCAGCGACAGGGCCACAGGACGAATGGTTTCCGGGGCTATGCTGAACAGGGCAAGGATGGCGATATAACCTGACGCGCCGCCATGCCCCACCGAAGAATAGAGGGTCGAGACGACGGCCAGGACCACGCCCACAAAGATGATATTTTGTGGATCAAGCACGGCATCTCCTGAATGAAATAGGCCTATGCCGCCTGCGGATTTTACAGATAGATAAACTCAAGGCACTCGCCCTTCCTGATCGTATCCTGTTCGGCTGGAATGACCGCAAATCCATCGGAGTTGCAAATCAAAGAAATCTTGGCTGAAAAAGACTTGTCCAGCAACTCCACCTTCAGGCGGCCGGATTTTGCGACCGCAACAATGCGGGCCGGACGAAATTCCCGACGTCCCGGTCGGCGTGTTGACGCGCTTGTGGTTTCAACCAGCGTCCGGGATATGTCTCCGGCAACCAGTCCTGCCGCCTTTGTAGCAATCTGGGACCCTATTATTTTCCAAGTGGTATAGGCCGCCACCGGATTGCCGGGTAATCCAATAAACACCGCACCAAGCAAGCTGCCCATAGTCAGTGGTTTGCCGGGCTTCATGGCAATTTTTACCACCTCAACTTTTCCGCCCGCACGTTTTAGCTGGCTGAACATATGGTCCTCTTCGCCTACCGAAACACCACCGGTGGTGACCACAATGTCGGCTGCTTTTGCCGCCTTTGTCAAAGTATGTCGCAACCGGTCCGGATCATCGGCTACGCTGCCAAAATCAATCACGTTCGCCCAAGGCATTTTGAGTGTTGCCAACATCATATACCGGTTCGAGTTATATATCTGACCGGGGGCAAGGTTTTCGCCGGGTTGCCGTAATTCGCTGCCGGTGCAAAACAGCGCGATGTTGACTTTACGCCGCACGCTGACGCAGGACAGGCCAACAGAAGCCAGAGCGCCGATCTCGCGTGCGCCGATCAAGGTGCCCGCGCGCAGCAACAGGCTGCCTTTGGCCGCGTCTTCGCCCACCCGACGTATATTGTTTCCAGCAGGGACGGACCGGTCGATATGTATTGTATCGTCTTTGCGGGTCACGTGTTCCTGCATGATGACCGCGTCCAGCCCAACGGGCACCGCCGCGCCGGTGAAAATGCGATATGCATTGCCCGGTTGGATCGGAACAATCGCGGTTATGTCATCGCCAGCAGCAATTCGGCCAGCCACTTGTAAGACCCACGGTCCCCGGCCCTGCAGATCAGCGCTGCGCAGTGCGTATCCGTCCATGCCCGAATTATCAAAAGGCGGCAGTGGCATGGGCGCTGTCAAATCGTCTGCCAGAATTCTGCCAACCGCATCCAATAGGGGCACGTCCTCGCGTTCAGTCACACGGCTGGCAATTTTCAGACCTTTGGCAATGGCGTGATCCACAGAAATCAGACCGCGCAGAGCAGAAAGATCATCACATCCATTGGCCTTTGAACCTACAATATCTGTTGTCACTTGACTGCTCCATGATTTGGCAAAGTGTTTTCCGGCCAGTCAGACATAACAGTCTTTGGGTCCGGCCGCGCTTTGTCACGCGCCGGTTTCGTTGGCGTACCCATAGCCACAAACCCAACCAGTGCTTCGCTGTCAGACAGACCAAGCCCCGCGCGCAGCGCCTTGGTGCGGACCTTGTCACCGCTGACAATCATGGCACCAAAACCCAAAGCCTGGGCTGCCAGCAGTATATTTTGCACAGCAGCGCCAACGGATACCCATTGTTCGTGCGGCGGAACATCCGCCAAATCTGTCTTTATTTCCGCAACCACAGCAATCAACGTGGCTCCGTATTGGGCCTTTTCTCGTGCGCGCTGGGTTTCTGCGGCCGTCATGGTTCCGTGAGTTTCTCGTGCCGCTGCCTCGAACAAATCGGCCAGGCCATCCCGATTGTCATTGGCGATGCAAATAAATCGCCACGGCTGCAAGCGCCGATGATCCGGAGCGGCGCAGGCGGCGGCGATCATCTTTAGAATTTGACCCCGGTTTGGACCGGGCAAGGCCAGCCGGCGGGGTGAAATCGAATTGCGGGAAAGGATTGTACCAATCAAATCTATTTGGTCGGGCAAAGACAAATCCTTCATCTGAATGTCTCTCCATTGTGGCGCGAGAAGCCATGACTGCCGGATCAGCGGCTGTTGTCATTCAGAGTAAGAAACGGGCACCATAAACAGCAGAATGTGGCAGGGCTCTCGTAGTTTGGCTGCAATCTAAAAAGTGGGCGACCCGAAGGCCGCCCATTTCAGGGAGTTCGCCCAATTACGCGGTGTATTCTTTCGATTTGAAAGAAACATGGGCTACCGTTGCCGGTGCGTCCGAGATTTTCTCGA
>CAYZQS010000161.1:0-4370 GCA_964480735.1 uncultured Rhodobacterales bacterium | reverse complement strand
ATGGCCCGGTGCCAGTAAAACGGCTTGTTTCCAAACTCATGCCGTTCTTCCAAGAACGCTTCAAATCTGTCAGCGGAATAAGTCTGTGCCGCCGTCCCGGATTTCTTTGATGTCTGCGCAAACCGAAACCGTGAAACCACCCGCGCCCAGGGGTTGCGGATGATTGCGACTGGTTGCAGGCGGGCCAGTTTTGTCTGGTCAAGGTCGCGCAACCGGGCGTGTTGAAATCCGTGATGCTCGCCCTGTTCGCGCATATAGTCCGCCAGTTCGCGGCTGTACGCGCGGCTTTTGTGAAAATAGGGTTCCGCACTGACCAGCCGATTGATCAGCATCGGCGATTTTCGCACGGCAACGCCGGCATTTTTGGGTATATGGATGAACAGATGCGTGGCAATTCCCAGCCGAAAATTAACAATGGCCCGCAATTCTCTGAGTGTCATAACCGGCTGGTCTCGTGATATCTGACGTTGGCCCGCTATTAGGTGAGAACGTTCGGGAATGCGAGCCTTTACAGACCCGGCAGCAGCAGAAAGTATATCGGTGAAGCACCGGGTGGCTGGATAAAAAGTGTGACCTGTGATTAAATATTCCGCAAAATGGGGGAATAAGATGGCTTTTGTGCGCAAACTGGTTTTGTTGATTTTTGTTCTGGCGCTTGTCGGTCTTGGCGCGTTTTTCGTCGTTGGCTCGCAGATCGCCGATAAAATGATGAATAAAATTGTCGCCCATGAGCCTTATCCGGTGTCAGAGGCGGCGCTGGCGCTGCACAAAACCCTGATCATCGGTGACTGGCACGATGACGCGCTGATGTGGGACCGCGACCTGACCAAGCGCAGTGATTACGGGCACGTGGATTTCCCCCGCATGGCCGAGGGCAACGTCGCCCTGCAAATGTTTACGACCGTCACCAAAAGCCCAGCAGGCCTGAATTACGACGAAAATTTCGCCGAAACCCGCGATCAGATTACCCTGGTGGTTTTCGGGCAGCTTTGGCCGTTTCGCACTTGGACCAGCCTGACGGAACGGGCATTGTATCAGTCAAAGAAACTGCATGATTTTCAAGCCAAAGCTCCGGAAATGTTTCGCATTGTCCGAACCAAAGGTGACCTTCAGGCGGTATTGGATGCCCGCGCGGCGGGCACGCCGCTAATGGGCGCTTTGATGGGGGCGGAAGGCGGACATGCGCTGGACGGAAACATCGCCAATCTGGCGCGTCTGGATGCGGCCGGGTTTCGCATGATCGGCCTGCAACATTTCTTTGACAACGCTTTAGGGGGCAGCCTGCACGGGATATCACAAACAGGGCTGACAGATTTTGGACGGCAGGTGGTGGCCGAAATGATCAGTCGCAACATGATTGTCGATCTGGCCCACACCAGCGCGGCGGTGGCCCGCGATGTATTGGAATTTGAGGGTGTCAACGTTGTTGTCAGCCACACCGGCATTTTCAGCCACTGCGAAACCAAACGCAATTTTCCAGATGACCTGATGCAGGCGATTGCCGCCAAAGGTGGCTTGATAGCGATTGGTTTTTGGGCTGACGTTACCTGTGATGCCAGCCCCACGGGGGTGGCCAAAACCATCGTTGCCGCGATTAATCTGGTGGGTGCCAATCATGTGTCGCTGGGGTCAGATTATGACGGTACGGTGGAGGTTGGGTTTGATCCCTCAGAGATGGCAGCGCTGACCCATGCGCTGCTTGAGGAAGGGGTGTCAGAGGACGACATTCGGGCGGTTATGGGTGGCAATATGGTGCGGTATTTGCTGGCGGCCCTGCCGGAATAAGTATTTTCGGAACAATGATAACGTTCAGCCCGCCAGTTTTTTGGCGGCGGCGTAAAGGGCAACGGCGGCGGCGTTGCTGACGTTTAACGACGCAAACGCCCCGGCGGCGTTGACCCGGGCCAGCCTGTGACAGGTTTCTTTGGTCAGATGCCGAAGGCCGGGGCCTTCAGCGCCCAAGACAATGGCTGTCGGAAGCACAGGCATTTGGCCCAGTTCATGATCCAGCGTGGTGTCGGCCTCTCCATCCATGCCGATCACGAAATACCCCATGTCCTTTAAGGCCCGCATGGCGGCGGACAGGTTTTGAATTCGCAAATATGGCAGCCGCTCCAACGCGCCAGAAGCAGATTTTGCAAGCGCACCGGTTTCCGGTGCGGCGTGTCGCTGGGGTGCAACCACCGCAACCGCACCAAACACCTCTGCCGAGCGCAATATGGCACCGACGTTATGCGGGTCCGTCACCCGGTCCAGCACTAAAACAAGGGGTGCGCCGTCACCTGGTGCGCAGACTTCAGATACCGAGCCCCAGTTCAACGGCAGTACCTCAAGCGCCGCACCCTGGTGTACGGACTGCGCATCTATTGGCGCATTAAAATGACGTGGTTCCACAATCTCAGGTTCCATGCCTGCGGCGCGAATTGCCTCTGTCAGCTTGTCATGGGCGTTTCTTGTTACCATCAAGCGCAGCTTTGTGCGTTTGGGGTTCAACAGAGCGTCGCGCACGGCGTGCAAGCCAAACAACCAGATATTCTGCGGCTCGTGGCCACGTTTCTGGCGTTCTTTTTCTACCACCCACGTGGGCTTTTTCTTGCTGCGCGGTGCCAATTTGTCGGCCTTTCAAAACACAAACCGCTGCTTGGCACGCAGGTGCGCTGAAATCAAGACGCGCCCCGACCGCCGCGCCAATAACGGCGATTTTCTTATTGACCAACATAGGGTCGACCAGTAATCAGGCCGACATTCAACGGCGGCCCAAAGCGGTGCCTGCGAAGGGCGACGGGCTGCAAGGTGCGGCAGCGGACTGTAACTCCGCCGGGGTGACCCATGCCTGGTTCGATTCCAGGGTCGCCCACCACATTTCCTACCCATTTAGGCCAAAAAGAACGCAATCGCGCGCTATTTCCGCCCATTTTTTCTGTCACAGGCTTGGTTGCCAGATAATTTCAGGGGGAACTTCATGGTAAAGCGGATTAACAATTTGTACAGGATTCACGGTGTTCGACGGGATTTCAATCCTGTTGAAAGACCGGTCTGGCAGTTGGATGAATGGCACTGGGACGCGGATGACATCAAGCGCATTTTGTATGCACCAAATTTAAACGGTGTCAAAAAATGCAATATCATCACTCTGCCCGTTTAAAACCCGTTAGGGTGTCATCACCTTGGCACGCTCAAACGTCACACTGTCGGTTTCGCCGTCGTCATACAGAAGTTCGATCGTGACGGTTTCCACGCTTTTTAGGGGCAACGTGATATAGGGCAGGCGGCCTTCTTCTTTCATGGCATTGGGGGCGCCGTCTTCCTCGTAACAGGTTTCAAGTTCCCAGTCCTGATCGGCAACATCAGAGTTGATACCGTATTTTACGCCGTCAAGCCCACAGCGCCAGCTTTCAAGCTGGGTGAAATACACCAGATCATTGCCGTCAAATTCCCGCACCGCGATCCAGTTGGCTTTGGTTGCGTCCAGAATCATGCGAACTTCGCCCGCGGTGGTGAAATTTTGGGCGCTGGCGGTGGCAGCCAGTGAAAAAGTGACAGCAACTGCTGCAAAATAGGGTTTTAACATGCAGGTCTCCTGAATCAACTTTGCCCCTTCATTATCCACAATTCCCGCCGGATTGCGAGAAAAATGCCGAAACCAATGGGTTACAGATCGATCAAACCTGCCTATAGTTGCGAAAAACACCGATCCGAAAAAGTGACGGCATGGCAGGCAAGCAGCAGAAGTTCAACATTCTGGCCATCGTTCAGGGCGGGCGACTGCAATATGAGGCGGTGATTTTTGCGGCTTCGCTGGCGGCATCCAACCCCAATCTGAACGCCACGCTTTATCTGGCGGAACCCAAGGCCGGGCCGAATTGGGAAAAAGACCCTGCAATCGACAGCCCGGCGGTGCGCGAACTGTTACAGCGACTGGGCGCCAACATCGTGCAGTTTGAGTCAGAACACTTTGGTTCAAGCTATCCTTACGGCAACAAGATCGAGGCGCTGAAGGCGCTGCCCAAAGGCGAACGGTTTGTGTTTTTTGACACCGACACCCTGTTTACCGGCAAACTGTCGGATGTGCCGTTTGATTTTTCCCGACCCACAGCTTCGATGAAACGAGAGGGCAGCTGGCCAGAAATTGAACTATACGGCCCCGGTTACACAGACATCTGGCGCGCGCTTTATGTCCGCTTTGGACTTGATTTTGAAAGCTCGCTGGATCTAAGCCATCCCGATGAATACTGGGAGCGGTATCTCTATTTCAACGCCGGGTTCTTTTTCTATTCCTGCCCGCATGAATTTGGCGATCTGTTTTTGAAATACGCGCTGGATGTGCGTGACAACCCCCTGCCGGAACTGGTGTGCCAGTCGCTGGACCC
>CAYZQS010000160.1:0-4468 GCA_964480735.1 uncultured Rhodobacterales bacterium | reverse complement strand
TCTTTTCACGTAATTCGGCAGCGTTCATCGCTGTGGTTCCTTTCAACATCACCGGCGGGCCTGCAAGAGTCACCCTGATTCCGGTGGAGTCAGTGTTAGAAGAGGCGTCTATAGGGTGGTTTGGTGGGGGTGGCAAGGGGGATTTGAACACAAAATTTCAAATCAACATAATCTATTTTGTCGAGCTACTTAGGGAACCACAGAACCACGAATTGGTGCGTTTTTGTTGTCATTTTTTCAAAAGCTTCGCGTTGTTCAGAGGTTCCTAAGGCTCACTCTGACAAACAATCTAAACGCTGGCTATTTTCCGCACCCCCGCCATCGGCATGAACATCCGCGCGGGACCGCTTGGAAAACCCGTAAAACCAAACCCGCCATACCACTGCCTGCGCCGCTCAAACGCCGCCTTGCCGTCGTCTGAAACGATATCCAGCACTATCGCATAACATCCGGCCAGATCGGCGATGCCGGTGGCCTTTTCAAAGACGTGGTGCATCAGGATGCCGCCGATACCAGCACCTGCTTGGGCATTGTCAACGGCGATCTGGCCTAAAAACAGGACGGGGATTTCGCCGTGGGTGGGCAATCCCCGTGGCCTTTTTTGCAGGGCATCGGCATTGATACGCCCGACATTGATCGCCGAATAGCCAAGAATTTGCGACTGCCCTTGCGCAATTGCAACATAAATACGGGACAGGTCGTTTTTCTGCAGTTTTTTGGCGTTCAGCTTAAGAAAATTATTCAACCGCACGTGGCCGCAATCAAACCCGCGGCGATCATGCAGCGCCGGATCAAATTTCCTGATTTCCAGCGCGGTTGCGTCAGTCGGCATGCACCACACGGGCGCGGTAATCCTGTGCTGCTTTCAAGGCGCGTGGCGTTGGGGCGGGTTCGGCATCAAGTGCGGCCCCAAAGGCCTTCGCGTCCTCGACTGTCAAAACATGTTCAGATTGCGCCGCAAGCACGCGCTCTGCCTCCCGTTCGGCAGCGGCGCGGATGAAACCGGATTTGTCAATGCCCAGAGACACCGACGCGCGGTTGATCAAATCAGCAAATCGCGACCCGTGACGCAGGCGCGTGGTGCTGTCAAACGGCTCTTTTTGGTGGGTTCCGGGCTTGTGGTCTAGCATTGCAAAGTCCTTTTCGATCCTAAATATGTAGCCACTTTGTGGCCACAAGTCAAGATTGCGAAAAACTCACCCTCTCCGCCTCTGCCATATTCAGCCTCACCCCGTGACGCAGCCACCAGTCCCACAGCGAGCCGTCGCCTGCTTGCTTGGGAAACTTAACGACCGGGCCACGTTTGCCGCCCGGTCGGTTTCTTCATCCGGCTTAAGCCGCGCGAAACGCGCTATGCAACCGCTTGCGGGCGGTTGGGTTTTGCTTTCACCTGTTCTGCAAGACCGCCTTCGACATATGCCTTAAATTCCCGCTGCGCACCTTTGATGGTTTTATTGAATTGCGGGCCAAGCAGGAACCTTTCCATCAGTGCGCCGATGGGCCAAAAGCGGGTTTTCAGATCAATGAAGGTGATCCCGCGCGTCCGGTCTGGCCCCAGTTGTTCCAGCCGCCAGCCACCGCTGGCCTCTTTGATAAAAAACGGAAGCCCCTCAAGGGACAGGCGGAAACTTTTACCCTCTTCCCATTCCAGCACGTTCTCAACCAGTGTGCCAAACCCCGGAACGTCGCAGGTGCGACCGGCGCCGACGCCACTGGTTTGTTCGGTATGATAGTGGCTTTCCTTCACCGCTTTGGTCCAGTTCTGAATGTCGGCAAGGTTGCTGATCTTGCTCCACACCAGATCCGCCGGCGCGTCGATCTCTGTTTTGTGTTCTATATGCATGGTCTTCTCCTTTCGGGGTTAAGTTGTGGGCTGCGCCCGTGGTTTCATTCCGTCCAGAACCAGGCCCAGCGATGCGCGCACCCAATAGGTGCGGTATTCCGGGTTTTGCGTGGTCACGCCAAAGAACCGTTCGTGGGTGTGCGAGAACCGCACCTGGTTGATCAGCCTGTCCAGCAGCGTGCCCGCAACGATGCTTGCGTCGAGATCCCTGCGTACAAAGCCCTTGTCCTTTGCCCGCTGAACAAAATTTGAAAGCGAATGATTGATCTCAAGCAATTCCCGAACGGCGCTGTCGTCATCGTTTGGCAATAGCTGCTCGAACGCCCGCAATGCGATCAGCACCGTTTTGCGGTTGCTCAGATAAATCTCCAGCAGTTCGGACAGGAACATTTCCATTCGGATTTCAAATTCCTGCTGCGATCTTAATTCTACCGACAGGGCGGCATGGGTATGGTCAAGCAGCAGCGCCGCAAACCGATCCAAAATTTCCCGATACAGTTTTGCCTTGGAGCCGAAGTGATAGGTGATCGCATTTGAACTGGCACCGGCACGTTTACAGATATCGCGAACAGAGGCGCCCCGGAACCCGTGCGCCCAAAACTCGGAAACGGCGGCATCCAGAATGGACAGGCGGGTTGATATGTTTTGCATTTGTGACATGTGTCACAATATATATTACAAACGTAACAACAATCAAGACCCAGCCACAATTATTTGCCGCCGAGACCAAACAACGGTGCGTCGGCAGTGGTGCGGTGTCTTGACGATCATTTCACCCAATCGTTCTTTGCACGTCCGCCGTCGAAATAAACACCCGGCGGGGGTTGTCTGGATCAATCATCGGCTGAAATCCCAGCCCCGCATAGAAACGAAAGTGCTGTTGAAACTGTCCGTCGCCAAGCACATCCAGCACAATGGCGGCGGCACTCATTTGTTTTGACAGGCGTAAACACCGCAGCACCGCGTCAATCAACAGGGCCGTGCCGATCTCTTTGCCCTGCTTATCCGCACGCACCGCAACCGCGCGAATGTAGAACACCGGGATATCGGGAACGTGGGCGTGGTGCCATTGCTGCGGACCAAAGTCTGCACGAACGGCGAGCGCGCCCAGCGTGTAAAACCCCAACACGGCGGTTTCGTTACGGGGTGTTGCCAAATAGGCGGCAACCATACCCAACCTTTCCTGATCCGACAGCGATGATTTCAGGAAGTTGTTAATCGGCGTATGACCACAGGAAAATCTGCTGCGGTCATGCTTTGCTTTGTCAAACCGCTGGATTGTCAGGGGAAATGTAGGTGCAGTTTTCTTATTTGCCATCCCGCAGGATACCCTGGGAAGCATCGACCGCCGCTTTGAGGCCCGGAACAACTTTGCCCTCTGCGGCGATTGCCCTCTTAAAAGCGTCAAACGCATCTATCGGCAGAATTGACAGTGCCAGCCGCTGCTCGACCTCATGCGCACGCAAAAGGGCGGCTTGACGGATAAAGTCAGCTTCCTGCAGTCCGGTAGCCGCAGCAGCGGATTTGATCCGCGCCTCGTCGCGGCGATGCAGTCGCAGTTCCTTGCGTGCCTCCATTTTGCCGGGCGTGGTGACGGTTGATTTTGTGTCAAACATTGCCCGATCCTTTGGTGGCTGGGTGTACGGTATAACGCCGTATTTATCAATTATATTTGCCGAAGGACTTGGATGGCCCGCGCATTACTTTGCCGCCTTCACCCCCACCGGTAATTGAAACTGACGCTGATCCGCTCTTCCTCTGCCATGTTCATGGGCACCTCGTGGCGCAGCCAGCTTTCCCACAGCAGCACATCGCCAACATCCGGTTTCACGTAGACAAAACTGCGCAGCTCCTCTGGGGCATCCGCCGTGCGTGCCGGGGCGGCCATCATCATGGGCAGTCGCGGGTCTTCCAGTTTCAGGGCGCTGGTCCCATCCGGCATGGCCACATAGGTGGTGCCGCTGATGATGCTATGTGGATGAATATGGGACGAATGAACGCCGCCTTGCGGCAGTATGTTGATCCACATAGAATCCAGGTTGAGCTTTTTACCGTCCAGATCAAAGGCCAGATCAGCCGCAAAATCCGCGACGTGTTGATCCAGAACCTTGACCAAATCCTTGAAGATCGAAAACCGCCACGTCAGATCGTCAAGTGACGCGTAAGACGTATATCCGGGATAGTCGTTTTCGTCGCACCACGCCTGCCCCGCCGTGTCGTCATCGGCAATGGACAGACAAGACGCGTGCAGCTCGGAGGCGTCAACGGGTTTGCCTTTACCGGACAATGGCGCGCGGTACAGGCGGGTGACAAAAAGTGAGGTGATGTTTGGCATGCCCCGTCATAGCGCGGCGCGGCGGGCATGGCGAGGGGTGCAATCGTACCGCGCGGTGATTAAGGTTAAGGGACTGGCGCTTGACAACCGCCCACCCATTCAGACTGAAAGTCCCGCTATGCCAAATCCCAAAGCCCCGACGGTCAACACCAGCGTTGAGGAGTCCCAAACCAACGCCGCCATGCGCCGCAAAAAGGGCGAGTTTGTGCGCGGCGTCAGTGGATTTCGCAGTGTTTTGGGCGAAGACCCGGATTTTCCGGCACAGCCCAATCGCTATCACTTGTTTGTGG
>CAYZQS010000159.1:0-4482 GCA_964480735.1 uncultured Rhodobacterales bacterium | reverse complement strand
CCATGACCAAAATATTCGGCCATCTGGCCCCTGACACCGATGCCACCGGCTCTGCCCTGATATGGGAGTGGTTTTTGCACGCGCAAGGTGACAACACCGCCAAAGCCTATGTGCTGGAGGTGCCAAACACCGAGGCGCAGTTTGTGCTGAAACACTGGGGGTTTGACCAGCCGGATATTCTTGACGGGCTGGCGGCTGGTGATGATGTGGTGATCGTTGACACCAACAACCCGGGCGAGCTGCCAGAGAATATCGCCGAGGCCAATATCACCGAAATCATCGACCATCATATGCTGGTTGGTGGACTTGCAACGAAAAACCCGATCAACATCACCATCAAACCACTGGCCTCCACAGCGACGATTATGGCCGGAATGATCGCTGAAACCGACTTTGACGTTCCGAGCAATATCAAAGGCCTGATCCTGTCGTGCATCCTGTCCGACACGCTGGAATTTCGCAGCCCGACCACCACCGACACCGATCGTGAACTGGCGGCCGAACTGGCAGAAGACCTGAACATAAACATCGCGGATTACGCGGCGCAAATGTTTGCCGCAAAATCTGACATCTCACATTTTTCAGACGCCGAACTGTTGCGGCTGGACAGCAAAAAATACGCAACAGGCGGCACTGATTTTCGCGTCTCGGTGCTGGAAACAACCAGCCCGGGCGTGGTTCTGGGCCGCAAGGACAATCTGATGCAATCAATGGCGGACGTGGCGGCAGAGGACGGTGTGGATCAGGTGCTGCTGTTTGTTGTTGATATCCTGCAGGAACAGGCCACCCTTTTGGTGCCAAATGAGCTGGTGAAAACACTGGCAGAAAAGTCTTTTGGCGTGACCGTTGATGGTGACACCGTGGTTTTGCCCGGCATCGTATCGCGCAAAAAGCAGATCATCCCCAATCTTGCGGTTTGACGTTTGGATGAGCGAAATCATCGACAGTCTGGACCAGATCGCTGCGCGTTACGACGCACTGTTTGTTGATTTATGGGGCTGTCTGCACAATGGCTATGAACCTTATGCGGACGCGGTTTTGGCCCTGCGCCGGTTCTGTAAGGGTGGCGGCAAGGTGTTGTTGCTGACAAACTCTCCCCGCCCCAAGCCGTCGGTTGTGCGACAGCTTGATAAAATCGGCGTGCCGCGGGATATTTACCACGAAATTGCCGCATCCGGTGACGCGGCCCAATTTGGGCTGGCCGCCGGTGCTGTTGGTTATAATGTTTATCACCTTGGCCCGGCCCGGGACCTTGGTTTTTTTGAGGGCCTGCCTGCGCACCTGATGGATGGCAAATCCATCACCCGCGTGCCGCTTGATCAGGCAGACGGTATCGTCTGTACCGGTCTGTTTGATGATGACATTGAAACGCCGGAAGATTACACCGCCACCTTTCTGGCCGCCAAAATCCGTGGCCTGAAACTGCTGTGTGCCAATCCTGACAAGATGGTGGACAAGGGAGAAAACCGGATTTATTGCGCCGGTGCACTGGCTGAGGCCTATGAAAACATGGGCGGCGAGAGCCTTTATTTCGGTAAACCGCATCCGGCGATTTATGATCTGGCCCGCCAGCGTCTGACGGCGCTGGGGCGTGAAATCGATGACAGCCGCATCCTGTGTATCGGCGACGGTATTAACACCGATATACGCGGCGGTATCGGCGAAGATCTGGACTGTCTGTTTATTTCCGGCGGATTGGCCGCGGAAGAAACCGGCACAATAACACAACCGGATCCGCAAAAACTGCAGCGGTTTTTGGACGCAGCGCAAACCAGCCCGTTATACGCTATCGGTCATTTGCGATAAGCATCCGACCTTTCCACCTGCAAAGGAGCAATCATGAGCAATTCAGAAATCGGAACCATCTATCTTGAGGACCTCAGCGTCGGCCTTAGCCGAACACTGTCAAAATCTTTCCACGACGCGGAACTCAGGGCCTTTGCGGAACTCTCGGAAGACCGCAACCCGCTGCATCTTGACGACGATTATGCCAAGGACACGCTGTTTGAAGGCCGTATCGTCCACGGCATGCTGGTGGCGTCGCTGTTTTCAGCAATCATAGGCGAGCGACTGCCCGGTCACGGAACCATCTACATGGGGCAGAACCTGAAATTTATGGCGCCGGTCAGGCCGGGCGATCTGGTCACTGCGGTTGTGACTGTCAAATCCATAAACACAGAGAAAAGCCGCGCCAGTCTTGAGTGCATTGCATCGGTTGGGGATACTGTGGTGATTGAAGGCGAGGCTTTGGTCAAAGTGCCAACAAAAGGTTAATCCGGTATGCGGATCATTCGGGACTATCAGTATGTCGCGCCGGAAAACCGTGGCGCTGCCGCTGCTATTGGCAACTTTGACGGCGTGCATCTGGGGCATCAGTCGGTTATTGATCTGGCCCGAAAAGCCGGCGCTGCATCCGGCAGCCCTTTGGGTGTGGTGACCTTTGAACCGCATCCGCGATCCTATTTTGCCCCCAAAGCCCCCGATTTTCGGCTGATGAACGCCAAAGCCCGCGCGCACCGGCTTGAAAAAATCGGCGTTCAACGGCTGTACGAGCTGAACTTCAATGCCGCATTGTCCAGCCTCAACGCCCGCGCCTTTTGCGCTGATGTGATTGTTGGCGGTCTTGGGCTGACCCATGTGGTTGTTGGTGCGGATTTTGTCTTTGGCAAGGGGCGGCAGGGCAATACGGAGATATTGCAGGAAATGGGCGCTGAATTGGGGTTTGGCGTCACCATCGCGCCGCTGGTTGCGGACGCAAAGGGCGAATTTTCCTCAACCTCGATCCGCGTCGCGCTGAGTGAGGGCCGCACCGCCGACGCCGCCCGGATGCTGGGCCACTGGCACAGGATTGACGGCAGGGTTGTTGGCGGTGACCAGCGCGGGCGTGATCTGGGCTATCCCACCGCAAATCTGGATATCGACGGCCTGCACCCGCCAAAATTTGGCGTTTATGCCGTGCTGGTGGAGGTTTTTGAAGGTCCGCTGAAAGGCCTGTACAAAGGTGCCGCCTCCATCGGCATGCGGCCAACATTTGGCGGCACCAAACCAAATCTGGAAGTGTTCATTTTTGATTTTTCCGGCGATTTATACGGCACTGAAATCTCTGTTGGGTTGGTCAAGTATCAACGCCCGGAACTGAAATTTGACAGTTTGGAAGAGCTGATAAAGCAGATCGACGACGATTGCGTTATCGCACGGAAGATACTGCAAGACCTGTGATTTTGGCGTTTTCGTTCAGCGTGCTGACAACATCCTGATAGGTCTCCAGCGCTTTCTGACCGTTGGGCGTCAGTTCATAGATGCCGCGTGAAACGCGCGAAAACCAGCCATAGTGATTGTTCTGCAATATCGACCCGGCCTTTGGCACATCGTTTTCCAGCGCCAACTTTGCCGGTGATTGCCGGCCCGCACAGTTCAAAGACGCGGCAATCCGCAGCGCATCCTGGCGATAGGCCGTCACGATTGGTCGCCGGGTCTGGCCACCGGTATTTGGATCGCCGACGCGGCGCTCAAATTCGCGCAACAGGGCGGTTGTACGTTTTTTCGTCTTTCGCGGTTGGTAAGGTCCCGGATCAACATGCACATCCACCTTGGCCCGACGCGCGCTGAACCGGACAGAGATCAGCCCAAGCCCAAGCCGCCGACACAGCTTTACCGCGTCCTTGACCTGGTTCAGCCAGCGCCGACCGCTGCCCGCCGGTACCGCCACATAAACCGCATCTGTGATGGCCAGCCGGTCCACGCCCTGCAAAAGCAATGCCAGCGACAGCGACAGTTTCATCTCGACCACCACCGGCGCTTCGCCCTCCCGCAACGCCACCAGATCACAATCGTTGACTTCGGATTTGACGCCGTAGCCCTGACCTTCAAGATAGGCCTTTATCGGTGCATAAAGGGCGGTTTCCTGCATTCTGCTCGCTTTTTTGGTCTACGGTAGGGCAGTGCGGTCGGTCGCTCAACCCCCGGCGACCGTTCCTCTTTTCATCCGAGGCATTTCAGTCCAAGGTTGACCGCATGAAATCGCCCATAAACCGCGACGGACTGCGGAAAAATTTCTGGAAAAAATATGCGCTGGATGAGCTGACCAAACCAGAGTGGGAAGCGCTGTGCGACGGCTGTGGGCGCTGCTGCCTGATCAAACTGGAGCACGACAACGGCGACATCGATTTTACCAATGTCGCCTGTCGTCTGTTTGACGACAAAACCTGCGCCTGCGGCCAATATGCCCTGCGCAAACAGCTGGTGGCGGGGTGTGTGGTGCTGAGCCCTGAAAACATCGAGCGTATCGCCCATTGGATGCCCGCAACCTGTGCCTACCGCCTGCGGTTTGAGGGCAAGCCGCTGTTTGACTGGCACCCGCTGATTTCCGGCAACAGCGACACGGTTCACACCGCCGGGATTTCTATGGCTGGGCGGGTGCTGGCGGAATATGAAGTGGACGAGGACGATTTGGAAAACCACATCATCAGCGGGATTGCCTGA
>CAYZQS010000158.1:0-4513 GCA_964480735.1 uncultured Rhodobacterales bacterium | reverse complement strand
ATTTGCCCGTCCGGCCAACCCCGCAGACCACTTCATCAATGTGCAGCAACACATCATATTTGCGGCAGATTTCCTGGACCCGTGGCCAATAACCTTCCGGCGGCGGAATCACCCCACCACCCGCGGTTACCGGTTCCAACACCAATGCGCCCACGCTGTCGGCTCCTTCAGCCAGAATGACCTCTTCAATCGCATCCGCTGCCCGTTTCCCGTAATTTTCAACGTCCCATTGGGCCCGGTATTCCAGACAATGGGGCACGCGTACAAAACCTTCGGGGAACGGACCGTATTGCGATCCACGTTCGTCCTGCCCGCCAGAGGCCAATGTGCCGATCGTGGTTCCGTGATAATCCCGGTCCCGGTACAGGATCTTGTATTTCTTCCCGCCGTATTTCTTATGCGCAATCTGGCGCACCATCTTATAGACTTTCTCGTTCGCCTCGGAACCGGAGTTGGAATAGTAAACCCGGCTCATCCCAGGCATTTTGGACAGCAGTTTTTCGCTGAACATGGCACCCGGGATCGAGCCCACATGGCCGCCGAAAAAGTTGATCTTGACCAGCTGATCGCGCACCGCGTTGGCGATGCTTTCCCGGCCATAGCCAACGTTGACGGTCCAAACGCCGCCTGACACCGCATCAATATATTTCTTTCCGTTGGCATCCCAAACGTGAATACCTTTGCCCTCGACCAAAACCATCGGATCCACAGTTTCGTATTTTTTGTGCGGGCTGAGATGATGCCAGACGTTCACGCGGTCAGCTTCGACGATTGCATCCAGATCGTTTGTTTGCATTCCGGTGTCCATTGAATTTCTCCGTGTCTTTGGGGGTGCTTTTTGCGTCATCAAACGACAGCGCTGCGAAACTTTGATCTAAAGGTTAAACTATTTCAAGGGCGATCCGTATGAAACGGCGTGATCATCGCGCTGTATTTTTAAGTTTGCAGCAGCGCTGTGGCACGCCATAGCGCCAGTTGATTGCAGCAATAGGGCCAGACGCAACCGCGTCTGAACCTTAACTTTTGGCGGTGGAATTGAATTTGCCCATCAAATATGGGCCAGACAAGACCGGCGCATATTTTTCGGTTTCTCCTGCTTTCTGACAGGATGGCAAACAGCGGATTTCGGCAGACCAGTTTGGCTGGTGAAAAAATGCCAGCGACTGACGCCTTGTGGTGGCACCGTCATTGACAACCCGGTGCACCGTTGACACCCACCGGTCGTTTGTCCAGCGGGCCATCAGATCACCGATGTTGATGATAAAGGCCCCCTTAACAGGTGGCACCGCCCGCCATTTGCCCAGAGGTGTCAGAATTTCCAACCCCTGACTGTCAGGTTGTGGCAACAGGATCGTCAACGAGCCATAATCGCTGTGGGCTCCGGCGCGCAGTTGGTCCCGTTTGGGGCTGGCGTCCTGCGCCGGATAATTCAGCGCCCTCAGAGCCGACACCGGGGCGTCGATGAACGGTACAAAAAACTGTTCGTCCAGACCAAGGGCCACCGCAAACACCTGCATGATACGCGCAGCAAGCGCTTCCATTTCGCGGTAATAATCCTGCCACGCAGCTTGAAACCCGGCAGGCGCCGCCGGCCAGATCGTGTCTGCGTAACAAAATGCCAGGGCATCCGGATCAGATTCACCGCTTGGAACAGACAGAGGACCACCGTTAAAACTTTCCTTTAAATCCGGCGGCGTTTTTACGCCTTTGGATGCCGCCAGCGCCTCGGTTCCCGGCCCCAGATAGCCGTAGGGATAGCCCTCAAAGGGCGCGCGCGCCGCCTGTTTTTCGTTAGGTGACTGCGCGAAAAAATCCTCCGCTGCCGTCCAGATGTTTTCAATAACGGTCTGTGGCACCCCGTGATTGCCCACCGCCAGAAAACCGGTGGCACGGCAGACGCCATCTACGCCATCTGCCAGCGACCGCTTTTGATTACCTGAAGCAGCAGAATATGCCGCCAGATCAAACACCGGAAATTTCACGTGCATCGCCTTCTCTTGTTCCCGGTCAGGGTTGGGCCCGGCGTCTCTTCTGTCAAGTCAATACAGCGTTGGGGAATTGGGGTATAAAATACACATTGAAATAAGCATTAAAACATGTATTATAGTGGGCATTACCATTTTATCATCACGGAGATCACAATGGCCCGCCTGTTGACAACTCAAATTGCCACCATGACTGAAATGCGCGAACCGCAAAAGGTTCTGGCCCGCGCAGGCGGTAAACCTGTTGCAATCATGAAAAATTCGCGTTGTGTGGCGTATTTGGTGCCGGAAGATGGTATTGGCGAAGATGAAAGTTCTCCTCTCACCCTTGATCAACTGACGGAAATATTGAATCGAACCCGAAAGAAAAGTCAGCCGGTGCTTGACTATCTCAAAGACAAGTAATGCGCCATCTTTCCGTCGAAATTTTGGAAGCGATTCATTCGAGTGTTCTCAATCCTGCCGAACTTGCCGGGAAAGCTCGCGACAAGTCACTGGAAGCAACATTGGCTCGCGTGCAAAACCGCCTGATTTATGGAATGATCGACGACATTTTCCACTTGGCTGCGCTTTACGCTATGGTAATCGCCAGAGGTCACTGCTTCAACGACGGCAACAAACGCACAGCGTTTAAAGCTATGGAAGTTTGTCTGGAAGCAAACGATATTTCACTTGCGTGGAACACCGAGGAAGTCGGCGACAAAATCATCCTTGTAGCGCAGGGGATTTTGGATGACGTCGATCTGGCGGAATGGTTGCGCGGATTGCCATCCGCTCCGTGATCTCAACCTGTCAAATGGGGCTCGCGCATCGGCGCTTGGATGTTTGCCCATAGCCGCTCTTGCTCCCATTCATTCCAAAATGCTCTAATACCGCCAAACCAAAACCAACAAGAATCGACGCAGACCTATGACCACACCCGACCTTCTTGCCGCCACCAAAGCCGAGACCGAATATACCGCGGACGATATCGAAGTGCTGGAAGGGCTGGAGCCGGTGCGCAAACGGCCGGGAATGTATATCGGCGGCACCGATGAACGGGCGTTGCACCATTTGGTGGCCGAGGTTCTGGATAACGCAATGGACGAGGCGGTGGCCGGGCATGCCTCGCGCATCGAGGTAGAACTGCACGGTGATTATTCGCTCAGCGTCACCGACAACGGGCGCGGCATTCCGGTGGACCCGCACCCGAAATTTCCGGATAAATCGGCATTGGAAGTGATCCTGTGCACATTGCACGCCGGTGGCAAGTTTTCCGGCAAAGCTTATCAGACAAGCGGCGGGCTGCACGGGGTTGGCGTGTCGGTGGTCAACGCGCTGTCAGATTTTGTGCGGGTAGAGGTGGCACGGGGCAAAGAACTGTACGCGCAGGAATTTTCCCGTGGCATTCCGCAAGGGGCGATTGAAAACCTGGGCCCCACCCAAAACCGGCGCGGCACAAAACTGACATTCCACCCTGACGCCAAGATTTTTGGCGCGTCTTTGCGCTTTAAACCGGCGCGGTTGCTGAAGATGGTGCGCTCCAAGGCCTATCTTTTTTCCGGTGTGGAAATCCGCTGGAAATGCGCGCCGGAAACCCTTGGCACGGACGACAAAACGCCACTGTCGGCCACATTCCATTTTCCGGGCGGGCTGGCCGATTATCTGGGCGAACAACTTGAAGGCAGCGCCACGTATGCCGACCGGCCCTTTGCGGGCAAAGTGGGATTTGCCGCGAGATTTGGCAAAGGTCAGGCGGGATCGGTTGAATGGGCAATCAACTGGACGCCCGGGCGCGATGCCTTCATGCAAAGCTATTGCAACACCGTACCAACGCCCGAGGGTGGCACGCACGAGGCCGGGTTCTGGGCCGCGATCCTAAAAGGCGTTCGGGCCTATGGAGAGCTGGTGAATATGCGCAAAGCCGCGCAAATCACCCGCGATGACGTGATGAGCGGTGGGTGTGCGATGGTCAGCTGTTTTATTGCCGAGCCAGAGTTTGTCGGCCAGACCAAGGACCGCCTTGCCACCGTTGCGGCCCAGCGTTTGGTGGAAAATTCCGTTCGTGATCATTTTGACAACTGGCTGGCCGCAGACACCAAATCGGCCGGCGCAATCCTTGATTATCTGGTGCTTAGGGCCGAGGAACGCCTGCGGCGGCGGGCCGAAAAGGAAACCGCGCGCAAGAGTGCCACCAAGAAACTGCGGCTGCCGGGGAAACTGGTGGATTGTTCCAATTCCGCACGGGACGGCACGGAACTTTTCATCGTGGAAGGCGACAGCGCCGGAGGATCGGCCAAAATGGCCCGGGACCGCAAGACCCAGGCGCTGCTGCCCCTGCGTGGTAAAATCCTGAACGTGCTGGGGGCGGCGGGTGGCAAGATTTCCACCAACAACGAGATCAGCGATCTGTGTCAGGCGCTTGGGGTTGGCATGGGCAGCAAGTTTAACGTGGAAGACCTGCGCTATGACAAAGTGATCATCATGACGGATGCAGACGTGGACGGCGCCCATATCGCCGCCCTGCTGATGACGTTTTTCTTCACCCA
>CAYZQS010000157.1:0-4543 GCA_964480735.1 uncultured Rhodobacterales bacterium | reverse complement strand
GCCATTGCAATCGCCCAGGCAACGACTGGAAAAGCCGAAATCACCGGTGCTGACATGCGCGACGCGCTGGAGAAACTTGACCTGTCGCAGGCACGGTTGACCGAACTTGGTCTGCCTAACTTTACGGCATCGATTACCGGTTCCTGTGCTGACCACTCTGGTGGCGGTTCGATCTTCATGCAGCAGTGGAACGGCACAGATTGGGAAAAAACATCCGATCTGATCTCACCAATGACCGACGTTGTTCGTCCGTTGTTGGTGGCTGCGGCTGATCAATATGTTGCCGACAAACCTGAATGGCAGACTCAAGACTGTAACTAAGTCTGAGCACCAGACAACGACCAGTCCCCTTTCCGGGGGCTGGTTGCCAAACAATATGAATAATTGACCGGACAATTCACATGAGCGTCAGCGAGCAATCTCAGCCAGAGGCCGAACATCTGCTGGAAGTGAACAACATCGAAGTGTTGTACAATCAGGTTATTTTGGCCCTCAAGGGCGTCAGCCTGACTGTGCCCAAGGGCGGTATCACGGCTTTGCTTGGCGGCAACGGTGCCGGCAAAACCACCACGCTAAAGGCAATCTCTAATCTGCTAAGTTCCGAACGCGGACAGGTGACCAAAGGCAAGATCCTGTATCGTGGAGAACCGGTTGCAGCACTTGATCCGGCGGCCCTTGTGCGCAAGGGCGTTATCCAGGTGATGGAGGGACGCCATTGTTTTGAACACCTGACGATTGAGGAAAACCTGCAAACCGGGGCGTTTACCCGCAAAGACGGCGCAGGGGCAATCGCCGACAATATCGATCTGGTCTACAGCTATTTTCCGCGTCTGAAAGACCGGAGCAAATCACTGGCCGGTTACATCTCGGGCGGTGAACAGCAAATGTGCGCCATTGGCCGGGCTTTGATGGCCAAGCCTGAAACCATCCTGCTGGACGAGCCAAGCATGGGTTTGGCCCCGCAACTGGTGGAAGAGATTTTTGATATCATCAAAGACCTGAACGAAAAAGAAGGCGTGTCTTTCCTGTTGGCTGAACAGAACACCAGCGTGGCGCTGCGCTATGCGCATCACGGCTATATCCTTGAAAGCGGGCGCGTGGTGATGGACGGGCCTGCCAAGGAGCTGGCGGAAAACCCGGATGTGAAAGAGTTTTATCTGGGCATTTCCGAAGAAGGGCGCAAATCGTTCCGCGACACGCGGTCTTATCGTCGGCGCAAACGCTGGCTTAGCTGATGACTGAAGAAAAAGTTGCTTGCCGGACGCCAACTGTTGGGAAAAAGGGTGTAACGAATATTCCGCGCTGGAAATACGAAAGTGTTCGCGAGGCTATTAACACGATCCTAAGCGATGGCGACGTTCCCTTTGCCCAGCTCACCCGGCGCGTTTCTGATGTGTTGTCCGACGATATTAAAAGCAACATCGGTGCCGTTGGATGGCATGTGGCGTCGGTGAAACTGGAAATGGAAGTGCGCGGCGAAATCGCCCGAATTCCAGGCAAAACACCGCAAGTTTTGATGTTGGTAAAGTAATCAATGGCCAAGCATTTTGATGAACTGGAAACCCGGTCTGCCGATCAAAGGGCGCAGGACCTTGCCATTGCGCTGCCAAAGCAGATTGCCACGGCGCTGGCGCGGGCACCGGGAATGGCGGCGCATCTGAAGGGCATTAGCCCAAGGGGTATTCTTACCGCCGATGATCTGGCGGCACTGCCGGTACTGCGAAAGTCTGATCTGGGCAAGGCACAAGCCAGCGATGCGCCCTTTGGCGGATTTACAGCGGGCCCTGCCAGCAGTTTTCAGCACGTGTTCCAGTCCCCCGGTCCGATTTACGAGCCAGGACGGATTGGCAATGACTGGTGGCGTATGGGCCGGTTTTTGCACGCTTGTGGGATCACGGCGGATGATGTGGTGCAGAACTGTTTTTCCTATCACATGACACCTGCGGGCATGATCTTTGAAAGCGGTGCGGCGGCGATCGGTGCAACGGTTTTTCCGGCGGGCACCGGGCAGACGGAACTGCAGGTGCGTGCGGCTTTTGATCTTGGAGTGACGGCCTATGCGGGCACACCGGATTATCTGAAGATCATATTGGACAAGGCAGACGCAATGGGCGTTGATTTGTCCCGCATCACCCGTGCCGGTGTTGGTGGTGGTGCGTTGTTTCCCAGCCTGCGCGCGGAATATGCCGACCGTGGCGTGACCTGCCTGCAATGCTATGCAACCGCCGATCTGGGCAACATCGCGTATGAATCCGTCGCCCAGGACGGCATGATAATAGACGAGGGCGTGATCGTTGAGATCGTGACCCCCGGCACCGGTGATCCGGTTTCACCGGGGCAGGTGGGCGAGGTTGTGGTTACCACATTGAACCCCGACTACCCGTTGATCCGCTTTGCCACCGGCGATCTTTCCGCCGTTATGCCCGGCGAAAGCCCCTGCGGGCGCACCAACATGCGCATCAGGGGCTGGATGGGCCGCGCCGATCAGACCACCAAGATCAAAGGCATGTTTGTTCGACCCGAACAGGTTGCGGCGCTTGTCAACAAACATGACCACATTCAAAAGGCCCGCGTCATTGCCGGTCGCGAGGGCGAACGCGATGTGATGACGGTGCAGGTGGAAAGCGACGCGCCCAAAACCGACGATCTGGAAGCCTCGATACTAGAGACTCTGAAACTGCGCGGGACTGTGCTATTTGTAAAACCCGGCTCTTTGCCAAACGACGGCAAGGTCATCGACGACCAAAGGAGCTATGATTAAAATCCAGGTGGGGTAAGGTGATGGTCAGGTATATTTTACGCGGCACTGCCGCTGTTTTTATTTTTCTCTTTTCGGTCACAGCGACGCTGGCGCAGGATTTGGCGCTGGTCATCGGCAACAAGAATTATGTCAATGCAGAGTGGATGACCGACGCGAATTCCGCCCTCAGGTCCGCAAGATCACTGCGGCGGGCCGGTTACACAGTAATTTCCGGGCGCGATATGGACCGGGACGCCACCCAGCGGGCGCTGCAAGAGTTTGTTCGGCGGCTGGGGGATGCAGAGCGGGTAGTGGTGATGTTAAGCGGGCATTTTGTCCATTCAGCCAGCGACACGTGGTTTGTTCCGGTTGATGCCAACGCCCCAAATTTGCTGAGCGTTGGCTTTTCCGGCGTTTCGCTGAACGCCCTGCTGGAACTTGTGGGTCAAAAACCCGGTGGTGCGGCGGTCTTTTTGGGCACTTCCGAGGCGCGCATGAACATCGGCGCAGGTCTTTTGACTGGAATTGGACCATTGAACATGCCGCAGGGCGTCTTTGTGGCAACCGGACAGCCCGCGGAAATCGACCGGTCGTTCAGGCGTCATTTTTTGGTGCCGGGTGTTGGCATGGCGGATGCACTGGCTGCGGCACCAGATTCTGTTCAGGGATTTGGCTATATCTCGAATTACGCAAGCATCCTGTCCGGTCCAACCGGGCCACAACAAACAGAGGAACAGGGCTACTGGCAGGCAACGCTGGACGCTTCAACAAAGCAGGCCATGCGCAACTATTTAAACCGTTATCCAAACGGTAAGTTTGCCGATGACGCCCATGATTGGATTGACAGTCAGGACACCCAAAGCCCCGAGGATATTGCCAAAGCGGTCGAAGACGCGATGGCGCTGTCGCGGGTGGAGCGCCGCAAAATTCAGGAAAATCTGACGCTGCTTGGATATGACACCCGTGGCGTGGACGGCATTTTCGGTCGCGGAACCCGCGCCGCCATAAGCGCCTGGCAAGGGGCACAAAATTTAGCACCAACCGGGTATCTGAGACCAAAGCAGATCCGAAAAATCGGCAATCAGGCCGCCGTTCGGGCGGCAGAACTGGCCGAAGAAGCCCGGCGCAAACAGCAGGAACTTGATCAGGCCGACACTGATTTCTGGCGCAGTTCAGGGGCGGCGGCCGGGCGCGAAAAAGGGTTGCGCCGGTATCTGCGACGGTATCCCGAAGGCCTGTTTTCACAATTGGCTGAAAGCCGCCTGGCGGTGATTCAGGAGCAAAAGCGCCAGAACGCACTGGGTGCGGACAGGGCCGCCTGGGATGATGCCAGGGCGGGTGATGACATCGCCGCATATGAGGGATATTTGCAGGATTTCCCGCAAGGCGCATTTGCAGAAGAGGCAACATCGCGCCTTGAAACCCTGCGGGCACAAGAGACAAGGGCCGCCGAAATAGCGGCGGCCAAACAGGAAGAGGAATCACTGCGCATGAACGTCATCGCCCGCATACTGGTTGAGCGGCGTCTGAATGCGCTGGGGCTGGAGGCCGGAAACGAGGACGGGCAATTTGACAAAAAAACCCGCAGGGCGCTGCGCAGGTTTCAGCGTGCCCGGGACTTTCCGGTAACCGGGTTTCTGACCCGGCAAACTTTGGTCAGGATGATAGCGGAGACCGGCGGGTAGGGATCAGCGGCCCCGTCCAAAGGACCGCTTCATCTTTGCAAAAATACTCGCGCCGCAGGCGTACCCGCCGAGCGTTCAGCGACGGCGGCCCGGCGCAACAAAAACCGACCGAAGGTCG
>CAYZQS010000156.1:0-4572 GCA_964480735.1 uncultured Rhodobacterales bacterium | reverse complement strand
TTTTCGGATTGCGCTCTAGAATTTCAGTCCTCGCTAAGGTGAACTGCGCTCCTGACCCCGCTTTCATTGTTCCAAAAAATACTCAAATCCCGTCACCCGCAAACCCGCCATGTCGATCAATTATCAGAGGCCGGCAAATCCGCTACGCTTTCGCCTTTGCCCGGCCCACCTCGCCCTTACAAGATACCAGATGGGTGCGGCCACTAAATTTACCATCTCTGAATGGCATTCTGCGCGACAAAAAACCGACCAATTGAACTATCCCGGCTGCTTCGTCGTCCGCAAATACGGCAACACCGTTTCAAACGCCCCAAACTTGTCTTTGGCGTCCTCGTTTGACACCGCCGCCGTGATGATGACATCCTCGCCCTGTTGCCAGTTCGCCGGGGTTGCCACCTTGTGCTCGGCAGTCAACTGGATGCTGTCAAGCGCGCGCAGCAATTCGTCAAAATTCCGGCCCGTGGTCATCGGATATGTCAGCGACAATTTGATCTTTTTGTCCGGCCCAATGATAAACACCGACCGCACGGTGGCGTTATCCGCAGGCGTGCGCCCCTCTGATGTGTCACCATCACTGGCCGGCAACATATCAAACATCTTTGCCACTTTCAGCTGCGGATCACCGATCAGCGGATAGCTGACGTCGTTACCGGAAATCTTGGCGATGTCGGACTTCCATTTGTGATGGTTATCCACCGGATCAACCGAAATGCCGATGATTTTGGCGTTGCGCTTGGCAAATTCACCCGCCATCCCGGCCATCACACCCAGCTCTGTGGTGCAAACCGGGGTAAAGTCTTTGGGGTGCGAAAACAAAACGGCGTAGCCATCGCCGATCCAATCATGAAAGCCAATTTCCCCCTCCGTGGTGTCAGCGGTGAAATCAGGGACGGTGTCGTTAATTCTAAGGGACATGGCAGGCCTCGCAGGTTGTGGTTTCAGGTCAAATTCAGGCCCAACGCAAAAGCCCGAAAACCCCGATGAAGAACCCCACCCTAAATCATAAGTTTTGCACAAACAACGGGGCTGTTGACTGTCCGATTGCCATGCTGCACCACAACCCAAAAAACCGTCCCAAATACCAAGTTATTACCCCTCATCCCCACTCAAACCCGCATGATTTCACCTTTGCCCAAATACTCAACCCCGGTCACCCGCGAACCCGCGCGGCCTTTGGATCATACATGGGTCGCAAAGACGCCGTTGCCTTCACCCGCAATCCCGCTACGTCAATTTCATAATCCGAAGCCAGCACATCCGCCACGTTTTCGCCCTTGCACGGCACATAACCCATACCAACCGCACCGCCCAATGTGTGGCCGTAATTGCCTGAACACACGTAACCAACAATCTGACCATCCCGCAGGATCGGTTCGTTGTGATACAGCAACAGATCCGGATCTTGCAAAAGGAATTGTAACAAACGGGCGTCCAGCCCGTTTTCCTTTTTTCTAAGAACCGCGTCGCGACCGATGAATTCCGGTTTGTCGGTTTTTACGGCAAAACCAAGCCCCGCCTCCAGCACGTGATCCTCGCATGTGATGTCGTGACCAAAATGCCGAAAGGCCTTTTCAATCCGGCAGCTGTCCATCATATGCATGCCACAAAGCTGCAAACCAACGTCATGCCCGGCCTCGGACAAAACTTCAAACACATGGCCCGCCATATCGCTGGTGACATATATCTCCCAACCCAGCTCGCCCACATAAGAGACCCGATGCACCCGGGCCAGCCCCATGCCAATCTCGATATCCTGCGCGGTGCCAAAGGGATTGGCGGTGTTGGAAAAATCAGCGGGCGAGACTTTTTCCAGCAGCGCGCGTGATTTTGGCCCCATCACCGCCAGCACGCCCTCGCCTGCGGTAACATCGGTGATCACCGCGCGAAAATCACCCAGATGCCGCCGCAGCCAGGTTTCATCGGCCAGCCGCGTGACAGATGGCGTGACCACCAGAAAAGCGGTTTCGGACAGGCGGGTCACGGTCACATCCGCCTCCACGCCGCCGCGTGCGTTCAAAAACTGAGTGTACACAATTTTGCCAACCGGCACGGCCATTTCCGCCCCGCAGATATAATTCAAAAACCCTTCCGCATCCGGCCCCTCAACGCGCAGCTTGCCAAAGGACGTCATGTCATACATGCCGACGTTTTCGCGCACCGCGCGGTGCTCTGCGGCGGAATTTTCAAACCAGTTTTGCCGTTTCCAGCTGTAGCGGTATTCGCGTTCCTGCCCGTCCCGTGCAAACCAGTTGGCCCGCTCCCAGCCACCGGCCTCGCCCATCACAGCGCCGCGTTCCAGCAGATGCGCGTGAAAAGGCGAACGGCGAACGCCCCGCGCGGTTGCCTTTTGCCGGTAGGGGAAATGATCCGCATAAAGCAGCCCCAGCGTTTCCTTGGAGCGTTCAAACAGGTAGGTTTTGTTGCCCTGAAAGGCATGCATCCGCAGGATGTCCACATCGCCCAGATCAAACGGCCGTTCGCCCTCGTCCATCCACTGCGCCAGCGCCATTCCTGCACCGCCCGCGGATTGGATGCCGATGGAATTAAATCCGGCGGCGACAAAGAAATTCTCCACCTCAGGCGACCGCCCCAGATGGTAAGCGTCATCCGGTGTAAAGCTTTCCGGCCCGTTGAAAAACGTGTGAATACCGGCCTCGGCCAGCAGGGGCACGCGGTTGATCGCCTTTTCAAGAATAGGCTCGAAATGCTCAAAATTTTCCGGCAGCTGGTCAAAACAGAACTCTTCCGGAATGCCGTCCATGCCCCAGGGAATGGCGTTGGGTTCAAAACAGCCCAACAGGTATTTCCCGGCGTCTTCCTTGTAGTAAGCGCATTCCTCAGCCACCCGCATCACCGGCTGGCTGGTCAGGCCTGGTATGGGCTCGGTGACGATATAAAAATGCTCGCAGGCGTGCAGGGGTACGTTGACACCGGCCATCCTGCCCACGTCCTGCCCCCACATGCCACCGCAGTTGACCACAAAGTCCGCCGTGATGTGCCCGGTCGCGTCCCCTTGCTGCCAGTCAACGCCGCTGACCCGATTGCCCGCCCGGCTGATGCCGGTCACCTTGACGCCCTCCAGCACCTGCGCGCCGCCGTTGCGTGCACCTTTGGCCAAGGCCTGCGTAATGTTGGTTGGATCGCCCTGCCCGTCCAGTGGCAGCCAGACGCCGCCGATCACGTCCTCGGTGTTCAGGTTGGGGTAATGTTCCTTGACCTCGGACGGGGTGATCTCATGCACCTCAACCCCAAACGCCCGCGCCATAGCGGCAGAGCGGTGCAGTTCCTCCAAGCGCTCTACCCCCAGCGCCACATTGATCGAGCCCACCCGTTTGAACCCCGTGGCCACGCCGGTTTCTTCTTCCAGCGTGCCATAAAGCTCCTGTGAATACCGCGCCAGTCGCGTCATGTTGGCGTTTGAACGCAGTTGCGCAATCAGCCCCGCCGCGTGCCAAGTGGTGCCGCAGGCCAGTTGTTTGCGTTCCAGCAACACCACATCCTTCCAGCCCAGTTTGGTCAGGTGATAGGCGACCGAGCAGCCAATGACGCCACCACCAATGATAACTGCGCGCGCTTGGGTTGGAACATTCATTTTAGTCTCCGATCACGGGATTAACACCAGTTTGCCTGGATATGATTTTGACAGAAAATCTGTCTGCGCGGCGTGGATGTCGCGCAAGGGATAGGTTTTGGACACAAGCGGGCGAACGCCGCCCTGATTGACCATTGCCACCAACGCGGCAAATCCGTCGGCCGGTTGAAAGGTGCTGCCATAAAGCGACAGATCGTTCAGATATATCGTGCGCAAGTCCCCTGTCACAATCGGCCCGGCGATGGCCCCCGCAACCGCGTAACGGCCGCCAGAGGCAAGTGCTTCGATCAAATCGCCCCACGCGGGCCCGCCGACAACATCAATAACGACGTCAAAAAAGCCATGTTCCGGCACATCGCTGCGCGAGATAACGTGATCGGCCCCGGCGCCGCGAACGGCGGCTTGTTTTGCCGGACCGGCAACGCCGGTTATTGCTGCTCCCGCGATTTTTGCCAGCTGCACGCAGGCCATGCCAACACCGCCGGACGCGCCCGTGATCAATACCTTGTCCGCAGCACCAACGCCGGCACGGCGCAACAGACCCATCGCCGTGCCGTAAGCGCAAGGCACCGCCGCCATTTCGATATCTGTCAATGGCGAGGTGGTCACGTCGTAAAGGTGCCGCGCCGGAACCACGCAATATTGCGCGAAAGCGCCATCGTATTCAGACCCGATCACCGCATATTTACGCGGATTTTCCGCTGTCGGCTCTGGTTGAACATTCGCGCAAATCACCCGCATGCCAATTGCAAAACCGGTAACACCGGAACCGATCTTAGCAACCTCACCACACAGATCGCCGCCCTGAACCAGCGGGAACGGCAGTGCACCGCCCCAACCACCGTCTGCCACGTTGTTGGTTGGCGCGGTGTCCGTCGCGCCGGTCACTTCCTTTGCGTACCAGCCAAGGCGGGTGTTGATGTCTGTGTTGTTCACACCGGCGGCCAGCACTTTGACCAGAACTTCGCCGGGACCGGCCA
>CAYZQS010000155.1:0-4635 GCA_964480735.1 uncultured Rhodobacterales bacterium | reverse complement strand
TGCTGACCAAAAACTCGTTTCTGGACGAGATCAAAAAGCAATATGTGATCACCGCGCAGGCCAAGGGGCTATCCTCGGGTCGGGTGTTTTACGGCCATGTGTTCCGCAACGCCATGCTGATCGTGGTGGCCGGATTTCCGGGGGCGTTTATCGGGGTATTCTTTGGTGCCAGCCTGATCATCGAGGTGGTTTTTTCGCTGGACGGGCTGGGGCGGCTGGGCTTTGAGGCGGCGGTCAACCGCGATTATCCGGTGCTGTTTGCCTCGCTTTACGTGTTTGGCATTTTAGGGCTGGTGGTGCATCTGATCACCGATCTGACCTATACGCTGGTGGACCCGCGTATTGATTTTGAAAGCCGCAACACGTGAAGCCGCTGTTTAAACCCGGCACCCTTGGCCACCGGCGCTGGCAGAATTTTCGCGCCAACCGCCGGGCGTTCTGGTCTTTGTGGATTTTCGGTTTTTTGTTCATCGTTGCCCTTGGGGCCGAGCTGGTGGCCAACGACAAGCCGCTGTTGGTGTCTTATCGCGGCGAGCTGTTCACACCGGCGTTTAAATTTTACCCCGAAACCGCCTTTGGCGGTGAATTTGCCACCGAACCCGATTATCTGGACCCGACGGTGATTTGTTTCATCCAGTCCGGCGGGCTGGAGGTTTGTTACGACGAGCCGGAAGCGGCGATCATTGACGCAGAAGACGGCGTGATTGCTGGCCAGGATATCGAGGCGGGTTGGATCATCTGGGCCCCGATCCCCTACAGCTTTAACACCGTCAATTTTGATGTGATCCCGGCCCCCGGCCCGCCCGATGGCAAGCACTGGCTGGGCACGGATGACCAGACGCGGGATGTTCTGGCGCGAGTGATCTATGGCTTTCGTATATCCACCCTGTTTGCGCTTTCCGTGGTGGTGGCGTCCTCTGTCATCGGCGTGGCGGCCGGTGGGGCGATGGGCTATTACGGCGGCTGGGTTGATCTGTTGTTTCAGCGCCTGACCGAGATTTGGTCAAACATCCCCAGCCTTTACGTCATCATCATCGCCTCTGCTCTGTTCACCATGAACTTCACCATCCTGATGCTGCTGATCGTCGCCTTCAGCTGGACCGCCCTTGTGGGTGTTGTGCGGGCGGAATTTTTACGCGCGCGCAATCTGGAGTACGTGCGGGCGGCCCGCGCCCTTGGGGTTGGCGACTGGACCATCATGTTCCGCCACATCCTGCCCAACGCTATGGTGGCCACCCTGACGTTCCTGCCGTTTATCATTACAGGTGCGATCAACACCCTGACGGGGCTTGATTTTCTGGGCTTTGGCTTGCCACCATCCTACCCGTCCCTTGGGGAAATGGCGCTGCAGGCGAAAAACAATCTGCAGGCCCCGTGGCTGGCGTTTTCGGCGTTTTTCACCTTTGCCATCATGCTGAGCCTGCTGGTGTTTGTCTTTGAGGGCGTGCGCGATGCGTTTGACCCCAGAAAGACGTTTTCATGAGCGCGCCAATCCTAAGCGTTGAAGACCTGACCGTGCGGTTTGGCGATGACGCGCCCGCAGTCAACAACGTGTCTTTTGACATCAAGGCCGGGGAAACCGTGGCGCTGGTGGGCGAAAGCGGTTCCGGCAAATCGGTAACGGCGCTGTCAACGGTGGGGTTGTTGCCGGACAGCGCGGTTGTCACGGGCTCTGCCACATATCAGGGCACCCAGATGATCGGCGCTGACGAAAAAACCCTGCGGCGGGTGCGCGGCAATGACATCAGTTTCATTTTTCAGGAACCAATGACGTCGCTTAACCCGCTGCATGTGATCGAAAAACAGATTGGCGAAAGCCTGCTGATCCATCAGGGGCTGGCGGGTGCGGCGGCGCGGACACGCATCATCGATCTGCTGGACAAGGTTGGCATTCGTGATCCGGAAAGCCGTCTGAGTGATTATCCGCATCTTTTGTCCGGAGGTCAGCGTCAGCGGGTGATGATTGCAATGGCCCTGGCCAACAACCCGGACCTTTTGATCGCTGATGAGCCGACCACCGCGCTGGATGTGACCATTCAGGCGCAAATTCTGGACCTGCTGGCCGAAATTCAGAAATCCGCCGGCATGGGGTTGTTGTTCATCACCCATGATCTGGGGATCGTGCGCAAGATCTCTGATCGGGTGAACGTGATGCAGGGCGGGGATATCGTGGAAGCGGGGCCGACCGAAAAAATATTTGCGGCGCCCAAGCACGCCTATACCAAAAAGCTGTTGGCGGCAGAGCCTTCAGGCCAGCCACAACCGGTGAAGAAGGGTGCTGCCGAGGTGGTACGGACCACCGATTTGCGCATCTGGTTTCCGGTGAGACGCGGGGTCATGCGCAAGACGGTTGGCCATATCAAGGCGGTCAACGCTGCCAGCTTGTCAATCCGCGCCGGTGAAACCATCGGGATTGTGGGCGAAAGCGGTTCCGGCAAAACCACATTGGCGCTGGCGATCATGCGGTTGATCTCCTCTGAAGGGCCGATCTCGTTTGTCGGGCGTGACGTGCAGGGCCTGCGCAACAAGGCGCTGCAACCCCTGCGGCGTGACATGCAGATGGTGTTTCAGGATCCTTACGGCTCGTTATCGCCGCGCATGACGGTGGAGCAGATCGTGGCCGAGGGCATCGGCGTTCACGGGCTGGAACCGGGGCAGGACAGGCAGCAACTGGTGTCTGACATGCTGGTCGAGGTTGGGCTGGACCCGGACACGATGGACCGCTACCCGCACGAGTTTTCCGGCGGCCAGCGGCAGCGGATTGCCATCGCGCGGGCGATGATCTTAAAGCCAAAACTGATTGTGCTGGACGAGCCCACATCGGCGCTGGACATGACAGTGCAGGTGCAGATTGTTGATTTGCTGCGCGATTTGCAGGCCAAGAACAATCTGGCCTATCTGTTTATCAGCCACGATCTGCGGGTGGTGCGGGCCTTGGCGCACACGGTCCTGGTGATGAAACAGGGCGATATTGTAGAACAGGGGGACGGTGAGCAGATTTTCCGCGATCCAAAACACGCCTATACGCAGGAGCTTTTGGCGGCGGCGTTTGACGCGGCATGACACCTGTGAATGTTGAAGGCGCGGGTGCGCTGTCAGACCACGCCCCAAACGCCCGGAATACACCATGAAAACATATAAGATCGCCGCTATCCCCGCCGATGGCATCGGACCCGAGGTTATTGCCGCCGGGTTGCAGGTGCTGGAGGTTCTCGTCACGCGCGACGGTGGATTTTCACTTGATGTCACCGGATTTGACTGGGGTTCAGCGCGGTATTTGCGCGAAGGCAACTTTATGCCCGAAGGCGGGATTGAGGCGCTGAAAGAATTTGACGCGATCCTGTTTGGCGCGGTTGGCGCACCGGACGTGCCGGATCACCTCAGCCTTTGGGGCCTGCGCCTGCCGATCTGTCAGGGCTTTGACCAATATGCGAATGTCAGGCCGACAAGGATATTGCCGGGGATCAAATCGCCGCTGTCAGGTGTTTCGCCGGGTGACTTGGACTGGGTTATCGTGCGGGAAAATTCTGAAGGCGAGTATGCCGGGATGGGCGGGCGGGCGCACCGTGGGCACCCTGAGGAAGTTGGCACCGAGGTTGCGATATTCACCCGCGCTGGCGTAACGCGGATCATGCGCTTTGCCTTTCACATGGCCCGGTCGCGCCCGCGCAAAATGTTGAGCGTGGTGACCAAATCAAACGCCCAGCGGCACGGCATGGTGTTGTGGGACGAGATCGCCGCCGAAGTGGCGCGGGATTTCGCCGATGTCACGTGGGACAAAATGCTGGTTGATGCCATGACCGCGCGCATGGTCAGGGAACCCGGCAGCATTGACACGGTGGTGGCGACAAACCTGCACGCCGATATTCTGTCTGATCTGGCGGGCGCGCTGGCCGGCAGCCTTGGGGTTGCGCCAACCGCCAACATCAACCCCGGGCGGCGTTTTCCGTCGATGTTTGAACCAATCCACGGTTCCGCTTTTGACATTACAGGCAAAGGCATCGCCAATCCTGTGGCCACGTTCTGGACCGCGGCGCTGATGCTGGAACATCTTGGCGAGGCGCAGGCGGCCGGGCGGCTGATGAAAGCGGTGGAAGATGTTTGTGCTGCCGGGATTATGACGCCGGATGTTGGTGGTACGGCCATGACAAAGGATGTGACAGGCGCGGTTTGCGATGCCGTGCGGGGCGTGAATTTCTAAAGCCAATTGCGTTTTACATCTAGCAGTCGGTGGTGCTTGAAATATCCGATCACCCATGAACCGGTGCGCGGTTTGCTTTTGGTTAAACGCAAAACACTGTTGGCGTTGGTGCCGCTCATTCCACCACGTCGGCGGCAGCTTAACAAAGTCTGAAACCAACCCGCCGGAATCCTGGTGTGCGTTGATAGTGGAAATCCAATATCCGGTTCGGGTTGGTGGCAAATATTTGCAATGTCCTACCTTTTCGCTGCCAAACTGCCCGGTCGCCATGTGGAGCAAGACGGCATGGGCAGATGTTGCGGACTTGCATGATTTGCCGAAAAACGCGCGATTTTGGCAGTAACGTGTTGATATAACACACGAATCGAGCACCAGCTCTCTGGAATACTGGAATACTGGAATACTGGAATACTGGAATACTGGAATACTGGAAT
>CAYZQS010000154.1:0-4639 GCA_964480735.1 uncultured Rhodobacterales bacterium | reverse complement strand
CCGTCCGGCGCTCTAATAGCGATGTCTTTTGCAGCAAACCGGCCCCGACAAAACGCCACCGGCGGGCCGGTTCAGCCCTGACGGGCCTTAAAGCGCGGCTGGGTTTTGTTGATCACATAAACCCGGCCCTTGCGGCGCACGATGCGGCAGTCCCGGTGGCGCCCTTTGAGCGAGCGAAGTGAATTTTTGACCTTCATGGCCTGTCTCCTTGGTCACGGCGCAGTCATGCACCGGTAAATCTGTGTCTCGGGTCCGCTCCGCAGAGTGGTGGGCGTAACTGGGATTGAACCAGTGACCCCTTCGATGTCAACGAAGTGCTCTCCCGCTGAGCTATACGCCCGAAAAAGTAACGGCGTCGCCAATCCCCCGTGTGGGAATGCGGCAACGCCCGCGCTGCGCTTCTATAAAAGGAGTCGCTTTAGGGTTCAAGAGGTTTTGAAAAAATGAAAGAGTGGCTGTGTTAAGTTTAAAAAGATTTGTTAATGCAATTGCTGCCCTTTCATCTGGTCCTGCCCGACCGGCCGTCAAGTTCGGCCATATTTGCGTCGCCGCACAGTGGCCGTGATTACCCGTGGAGCTTTATTCGCGCCTCGCAACTGGATGAAAAAACCATTCGCAGTTCCGAAGATGCCTTTGTTGATCAATTGTTTGCGCATGCCCCGCAGTGCGGTGCGCCCTTGCTGGCCGCCTCGGCACCGCGGGCCTATGTGGATTTGAACCGCAGCGCGGACGAACTTGATCCGGCGTTGATTTATGGCGTCAAGCAATCCGGCCATAACCCGCGGTTGTCGTCTGGTCTGGGTGTGATTCCCCGTGTGGTTGCAGGCGGGCGGGAAATCAGAAGTGGCAAGATCACACATTTTGAGGCGCAATCGCGGCTGGAGCAGCATTATTTTCCGTATCACCAGAAACTGCAGACCCTGATCGATCAAAGTCTGGCGCTGCACGGGCACGCGCTGTTGTTTGATTGCCATTCCATGCCGCATGACGCGCTGGTCAGTACAAATTATGGAAGCGCACCAACGCCGGATGTGGTTCTTGGGGATCGGTATGGTGTGTCCTGCAATCAGGATATCGTGGTGGAAGTGGAGCAGATACTGACCGGTGCCGGTTTGAAGACCGCACGCAATCTGCCGTTTGCCGGGGCGTATGTGGCCCAACATTACGGCCGCCCGGTTGCGGGCCGGCATGTGTTGCAGATCGAAATTGACCGCGCGATTTACATGGACGAAGAGTCCATTCAGCCAAATGAAAATTTTACCGCGTTCAAAGAGCTGTTGTCAGGCGTCATCCAAAAATTTGTGGTTTTAGGGCAGCAGGACATTCGGCTGGCCGCAGAATAAAATTACCGCAATGCCCGACCCTTCAAAATCGCATCGGCGCCAAATTTTTCACGTATTTCGTCAGAGGCGGCTTCGACTTTGGCGCGGTTTGTTGCTTTTGGGTCAAGCAGATCGCCGGTGTATTCATCCGTGTCGGCTTTTTCCAGATGGCTGAGACCCACGCCAATCAGCCGAAACGGCCCCTGATCCACGGTATTTTCCAGCAGGGTGCGCGCGACGGTATAAATCACATCGGCCAGATTGGTTGGCTCAAACAGGCTGGACCGGCGGCTTAGGCCCTGGTGGTTGGATTTCTTAAGTTTCAGGGTGACCACGCGCCCCTTGTGGCCGTTTTTCTTGGCCCGGTCAGCGACTTTTTCCGCCAGCCGCCAGATGTAACCGTCAAGTTTGGACAGGCTGGCGGTGTCCTCAAAAAACGTGGTTTCATTGGAAATGCTCTTGACCGGGGCGCTGGAAGACACCCGCCGGTAATCTTGCCCCCGCGCCAGATGCCACAGACGATCCCCCATGCTGCCGAACTTTTTGGACAGGTCTTTGCGTTCCCAGCGCAGCAGGTCCTTGAAGGTGCGAATACCCTCGCGGTCCAGCGTGCGCTGGAAAACCTTGCCAACGCCCCAGATCAGGGCAACCGGACGGTCGCGCAAGAAATCATCGGTTTCAGCTTTGCCGATAACTGAAAAGCCACGCGGTTTGTCCAGATCAGAGGCGACTTTGGCCAGAAATTTATTGTGCGACAGGCCAACCGAACCTGTAAGCCCCAGCTCGTCCTGCATCCGCTGCACAAGCCGGGCCATTTGCACGGCCGGGTCTTCGCCGTGCAGGCGCGCGGTGCCGGTCAGGTCTAAAAACGCCTCGTCCAGCGACAGGGGTTCGATGGCCGGGGTCATCTCTTTCATCAGGTCTTTGATCTGGTGCGAGGCTTCCACGTAGGCTGACATGCGCGGTTTGACGACCACCGCTTCCGGGCACAGTTTTAGCGCCTGAAACATCGGCATGGCCGAGCGAACGCCGTGCAAGCGGGCGATATAACAGGCAGTGGACACCACGCCGCGTTTGCCGCCACCGATGATCACCGGCCTGTCGCGCAATTCCGCATTGTCGCGTTTTTCGACGCTGGCATAAAAGGCGTCGCAATCCATATGGGCGATGGAAAGTGTGAACAATTCGTCGTGCGCCAGCACGCGCGGCGAGCCGCAGACCGGGCAGCGCGGTTTGGGCTCGGTAATGGTCAGGCAATCACGGCAAAGGGCTGGCATTTGACGTCCGGTAAAGACAGGAAAACCCACGCGTCAGGCGTGGAGTGTTAATCCAGCATACATTGCCAAACCGGTTAAAAAAAGACCCGGCTAAGGTTTGTAGAACCGTGCAAGAAACTTTGTTTTGGTCAGCCAGGCAACGCCAAATGCCATTATTCCCGCGGCTTCAAACCAAAACGTGGCGTTGTCAAAGAACATTTTGTCACCATTGAACAGTCTTTGCGAAATCATCAGCGCTACGCAGCCCAGCATGATGACACCCGCGACCACATAGATCATATGTTCCATCTTTTGCTGCTGCAGCCGATTTGCCGCCAGCTTTTTACCGCTGAAATTGGCCCGGCGAAAATTCACAAGCGCCATGATGCCAAGGGCGGTCATGAAGGCAATCGCCCCAATTCGGTGGGTCCACTGGATGAACCCGTCGGTAAAAAACTTTGCCAACGAGGGAATGACCGACGTGTCATTCGCCGGCGCGGACGTGGGAAAAATCACCACAAAAGCCAACCCGGTCGCAGCGATCAGGCTTAGAGTTCGATCACTGACTGTTTCGCCGGGTTTGTGTTTATAACCGTTGTAAAACAACAAGAATCCCGCGATGGCAAATAGTGTGCCCATCAAAATATCCCGCAGCGGCGTGTAGTAATAGGCGCTAATGCTTTCTTGCTGGGATACCTCTGCGCTGATCCAACTGATAAGCGCCACAACAATCGGCAGGGCGATGCTCATCAGACCGACGCTGTACAGCAAGGCATTTTCTGAAATTGTCCGGCTTTCCTGAACGGGTTTGTTGGCTATATTATTTGCAGTCACTTTGGGCCTCCTAAAAAATATTTGAAAAATATGGGAATAGAATAGCACCAACCGCCGGTAATTTCAATTCTAGGGTGAACGGATGGAGGGGCGAAAGGGCTTAACTTTGTTTGCGACGCACCCATAAAATAAACGGCGCGGCGACGAAATACATGGTGATGCCGTAAACGCCGGAGGGCAGGCTGAAGGGTGGCAGGCCGTTTGCGGCCTCGACGATCAGGCTGCCAACGGTGATGCCAAGGGCACTGTTTTGCACGCCGGTCTCAATAGCAATCGCCACGCTTTCGCGCTGGCCCAGTCCGGCCAGACGGGCGATGGTCAGCCCCCCAAGCAGCAACACCACGTTCAGTACGATCAGCAGCGGGGCGAGGATCGTCAGGTTTTCAACGAACAGCGCCCAGTTGATGGTCAGTGCGGCAATGACGATGATCACGAACAAAACCGCCGCGATGCGAAAGATCAGCGGTTCTGTTTTCTGTGCCCAATTGGCGGCGAAATGTCGGATTGTCAGGCCAACCGCGACGGGCACCGTGGTGATCAGAAACATGGCGATTGCCAGTGATGTGACGTTGATGTCTGGTGCCGCGTCAGCCATGAAATACCCGGCGGACCATTTCACCAAAAACGGCACCGTGGCCACGGACAGCAGGCTGACGATCCCGGTCAGGGAAATGGACAGCGCCAGCGCGCCACCGGCGAATTTGGTTAGGATGTTTGAGGTGACACCGCCGGGGCTGAAGGAAAGGATCATCACGCCAACCGCCAGTTCCGGCGTTTGGGAAAACACCAAAAGCAGCGCGAAGGCGACCACCGGCAGCAGTGCGACCTGAGACAGAAAACCGATCAGAAAGGCCTTTGGTCGCGCGAATACAGTGGTGAAATCATTGACCGTCAGGCCAAGGCCCAGCGAAAACATGATGAAGGCCAGTGATAGCGGCAGAAAAAGCGTCAGTACGATGTCCATTTGTTTTCCCTCAGTCCCGCAGTTTAGTTAATATTGGTCGTCGACAAAGGCGCTGGCAATCCATTTGTCGCGCCAGCAAGAGCCGGGAAAGCCACCAAAAGCCGTTTGGACCTGAGTGGTTACGGGTTTTAACAGATTTAATCCAGTTGTTTTGTAACAACCGCTAGATCGCAAGTCTCCCGTATTTTGAAATGAAAACAACAGGTTGAAGTGACTTTCATTAAACCACTAAACCGGTTTAGTGGTTTAATTCCTCCGGTGCT
>CAYZQS010000153.1:0-4675 GCA_964480735.1 uncultured Rhodobacterales bacterium | reverse complement strand
GTTTCCTCTTCCACCTGAAAGCTGCCAAACATCCGGTCCCAGATGATCAGCACCGCACCATAGTTCTTGTCCAGATATTTACGGTCGCTGCCGTGGTGGACGCGGTGGTGTGACGGGGTGTTCAATACCCACTCAAGCGGGCCCAGTTTGCCGATGGTTTCGGTGTGTATCCACGTCTGATAGGCCAGCACAACCAGCACACCAAAAAACACCAGTTCCGGCGGAAAGCCAAGAAACAGCATCGGGATATGGGCGATCAGGCTCCAGATGCTTTCCAGCGGGCCAAAGCGCACAGCGGTGATGATGTTAAAATCGCGCGAGGAATGATGCACGGCGTGTTGGGTCCACAAAATGCGCACCCGGTGGGCGATGCGGTGCTCCCAGTAATAGGTGAAATCCGCCACCAGAACCGCCAGCGCGGCGGTGGTCCAGTTGATCTCGAACATCCAGTCAATCGAACTGTGGGCAAACACATAAAACACCCCATAGGCGCCGGTCATGATGAAAATCTCAACCAGCAAATAGGGGATCTGGGTTGACGCACTGGCAATTGCCTCAAGTATCGTCATACGGCCAAGATTGCCTTTGAACCAGCTTTCGGCGATTTCGACTGTAAGGATGACAATACCGATGATGAAAAAGGCGTCATCGATGTTGGTGCCGAGGGATTCAATGATGTCAGGGTTCATTTTGGTCTCCGTTAAGTCCGGTTGTCAGCATCCGCCAGATAAAATCGGCTGCTTGTGTGGGTGTGGCCGCCTCGTTGCGGATCAACATCCAGGCGGTATAAATCAGGGTGTCAAAGGCTTCTGCGATCCAGGCGGACGGGATGTCCGGCGCAAAAACCCCTTCGGCTTTGGCCCCGTCAATTGCTGCCATTATTTCGCGCCGGTCATCCTCGAACATCTGCCTCAGTTTCGCAGTTCGGCTGAAATCAAAATGTGACAAAAACCAGTGGCGGTGCCCAAGCGGCACCAGAGCACGGATGGCGCCTTGCAAAGCATCGGCGTAACTGGCGCTGTCTTTGGTTGCTGCGTCCACAGTGGTGTTGAGTTCACCCACGGCAGCGCTGGCCAGCGCCGCCATCAGATCATCGCGGCCTTTAAACTGCCGGTGCAAAGTGGCCCGCCCAACACCGGCCTGTTTTGCCACCGCATCAAGCGAGGCCGAAGGGTCAGCGCTGAACACCACAAAGGCGGCTTCGATGATTGCTGATCTGGAATTCTGGCGAATGACTGTCATGAGACTAATATGTCTCATTTGATACAATAGTCAAGATCGAACCACTGGTTGTGTTAGAAATACCACATACTGGGTGATCGCTTTCAAGTGACACAAAATGCACTGGTAAACAAAGCGGTTTTCAGTGAAATGAATGTGGGCAGAACATTTAAGATACGGCGATTGCTCAAAAACTTAATGGGGGTAGAAATGACTATTTTAAAACTAATCACAGCAGGGTTGGCTGCTGTTTCAACACTGGGCCCGGCGACCGCGCAATCGGGATTTTATTTGGGTTCCAGCGTCGGCGCAAGCTCCGCGACTTCCGAGTATGCAGGCGGTGGCAAATCCGCAGACACCTTTGGGACCTTTGGCGCAGTTATTGGTTACCGAAAAGAGGCAGGCGATCTTTTCTGGGCCGCTGAAATAGAGGCAGCCGGTGGCATTGCCTCTGCTATGGTTGGCTCTGTCGCTGGAACCGAGTGTTCGGTTTTTGCCGATGCTGCGTATGTCTGCAGTGTTAATAATACTGTGCGGCTGAAAGGGCTGGTTGGTAAAGCCATGAATAATGGCTACGAGATGTTTGGATCTCTGGGCGTTGTTCAAATGAACGGTACCGTGGCAATTGGCCCTACAGTTCAGGCGCCGGTGACAAATACAGGGTATTCGGTCGGACTGGGGGTTCAAAGAGATATTCGTGGTGGTAAGGCACGTATTGAACTCGTTCGCGATGTTGCGCCCAACACAAGCACAACATTCGGCGGCCTGAGCGCAAATTATCGGGCAACATCGATCATTTTCTCATTTTTGTTTAGCCCAAAATAGCGGCAGATTGAAATTTTGGGAGGAGGCGAAAACAAGACCACTGTCTCTTGAACAGTTTCCCTGTTAGGTCTATACGCCGACCGTGGCTAAAGACCACCCACAGAATCATCAATCAGGTCCCGCATAAAGTCCGGGACAAATGCCGTGTTTGCCCCTTTCGTCGCAATCGGGGGGCAGTTCCGGCCAAAGGAGATAGCGACATGAAACTTCATGAAATTGCAGATAAAGCCGGGGCCACCAAATCCCGCAAACGGGTGGGCCGCGGGCCCGGGTCCGGCACCGGTAAAACCGGTGGGCGCGGGATCAAGGGGCAAAAATCCCGTTCCGGCGTGGCGATCAATGGCTATGAAGGCGGGCAAATGCCGCTTTACATGCGCCTGCCAAAACGCGGCTTTAACAACATCAACGCCAAGCGTCACGCGGTGGTCAATCTGGGCCTGCTGCAAAAATTCATCGACGCAGGCAAGATTGACGCCAAAAAACCGATCACCGAGGAAACGCTGGTGGCCTCGGGCCTTGTGCGCCGGGTGCGTGACGGGGTGCGCGTGCTTGCCAAGGGCGAATTCAAGGCAAAAGTTGATCTGACGGTCACGGGTGCTTCCAAATCAGCCGTGGCGGCGGTTGAAGCTGCTGGCGGAAAATTGACCACGGCAGCACCGAAAACGGCTGAATAATCCTTGTTTGCAGGCCTCTGCCTGCTTACATACACCTAACGAGTTTTTCTGCGCCGCGTGGTTTCCGAAATTCGGGCCCTGCGGCGCAATCGTATAAAGGACGCGAAACATGGCATCTGCCGCAGAACAAATGGCCGCAAACCTGAGTTGGAGCGCCTTTGGCAAAGCCACAGAGCTGCGCCAGCGCATCCTTTTCGCTTTGGGATTGTTGATCGTTTACCGCCTTGGCACCTTCATTCCGGTACCTGGCATCGATACCGCCGCCCTGCAAAGTTTCGTGGAAAGCAATTCCGGCGGCGTTGGCGGCATATTGAACATGTTCTCTGGCGGGGCGATTGGCCGGATGGCGATTTTTGCCCTTGGCATCATGCCCTATATTTCCGCCTCGATCATCGTGCAGCTGATGACGGCGATGGTGCCGCAGCTGGAGCAGTTGAAAAAAGAAGGTGAGGCGGGCCGCAAGAAAATCAATCAGTATACGCGCTATGGCACAGTGTTGCTGGCATTCTTTCAGGCTTACGGGTTGGCGGTTTCGATAGAGGCCGGTGATCTGGCCACCGATCCCGGCTGGTTCTTTAGAATTTCCACCATAGTTACGTTGGTGGGCGGCACCATGTTTTTGATGTGGCTGGGTGAACAGATCACCGCACGGGGTATTGGCAACGGCATTTCGCTGATCATCTTTGTGGGCATTATCGCAGAGCTTCCGGCGGCACTGGCGCAGTTCCTTGTGCAGGGTCGTACAGGCGCGATCAGCCCGGCCGTGATCCTTGGCGTGATGGTCATGGTGGTGGTGGTGATTGCGATCATTGTTTTCGTGGAACGGGCGCAGAGGCGAATACATATCCAGTATCCCCGTCGTCAGGTGGGCCAAAAGGTTTACGGCGGTGAGAACTCGCATCTGCCGGTCAAGCTGAACCCGTCAGGTGTGATCCCGGTGATTTTTGCCTCGTCCTTGTTGCTGCTGCCCACAACCATCAGCACGTTCAGCGGCACGCAGGGCTCTGGCATCATGAACACTATTTTAGCCTATTTCGGGCAGGGCCAGCCGCTGTATCTGTTGTTTTTTGCCGGTATGATTGCGTTCTTTTCATATTTTTATACGGCCAATGTGGCGTTTAAAACCGAAGACGTGGCGGATAATCTGAAAAACCAGAACGGCTTTGTGCCCGGCATTCGCCCGGGTGCCAAAACGGCGGAATATCTGGATTACGTGGTCAACCGCCTGTTGGCCCTGGGGTCTTTCTATCTGGTTGCGATTGCACTGTTGCCGGAAATTCTGCGCAGCCAGTTTGCCATACCGTTTTACTTTGGCGGCACGTCGGTTTTGATTGTGGTTTCGGTTACGATGGACACGATCACGCAGGTGCAAAGCCACATGCTGGCGCATCAGTATGAAGGCTTGATCGAGAAATCCAAACTGCGCGGCAAGGGCCGCAAAAAGGGCAAGGCCCGCCGATGAATATCATACTGCTTGGGCCACCGGGCGCCGGTAAAGGCACGCAAGCCCGGCGCTTGGTTGACGAGCGCGACATGGTGCAATTGTCCACCGGCGACATGCTGCGGGCGGCGCGAACTTCTGGCACGGAAATGGGCAAAATGGTTGCCGGTGTCATGGACCGGGGCGAGCTGGTGACCGACGAGATTGTGATTGGCCTGATCGAGGAACAGCTGACCGGCGGCGAAAGCAGCGGCGGGTTTATATTTGACGGCTTTCCCCGCACCTTGGCGCAAGCGGACGCGCTGGGGGAATTGCTGGGCAAGGTCGGCCAGAAGCTTGATACGGTCATAGAGATGGCCGTCGATGACGACGCGCTGGTGTCGCGGATTTCAGGGCGCTTTACCTGCGGGAATTGCGGCGAAGTCTATCATGACGAAACCAAAAAACCGGCGAAAGCGGACGCCTGTGACGTCTGCGGCAAAAACGAGTTTGTGCACCGGGCGGATGATAACGA
>CAYZQS010000152.1:1177-4675 GCA_964480735.1 uncultured Rhodobacterales bacterium | reverse complement strand
GGACGAAGCGATTGAGCGCGGCCTTTGGGTGCCAAAATCAAATTCAGCGCAAAGCCTGATTGCGTCGCTAAGGTGAGCCGCCGCCATGTCACGCTGGTTTTCTCACAGCGGAATTTTTTACGACCAACTGCGTTGCCGATCCGTGGCCGGTAAGTCTCAAACCCAGGATAGATTGGCGACAAATTGGACGGTCTGTGATAGTGATGCAAGTGACACCGGCCAAACTGAAAAAACTGACGAAAAATTTGCGCGCGTCGATCAAGCGGTTGAAAGCCAAGAATAAAGCAAAGAAATCCAAGGCGCTTGAGGATGCGATCAGGGAAGAAGAGGAGCGGCTGTCCTGCTTGCAGCCAACCCTGTTGTTTTTATTCCTTTGGCGAACCGGGTGGGCCGACGGGCGATCCTAGAGCCCTTCACTTTAACGGGACCTGCACTTGCGGCGGCAGGCTTTGGGCCTATGTTGCGAGAGAAACCGTGCAAAGAGGCCGCCATGAACATCGTCGACCAAGAAACCCTGAACCACTGGCAACGCAGCAAAAAAGCCTTCGTTTTGGTTGACACCCTGCCACCAACGGCGTTTGCCAAAGAACATCTTCCCGGCGCCATCAACATCATGTCAGATGACATATTGGCCCGTGCGCCGGAATTGTTGCCCGACAAACAGCAAACCATCGTGGTTTACTGCGCCAGCGTGAATTGCAAACGCGCCGGGCTTTCAGCCGGGCGACTGGTGTCACTTGGTTACAGCGATGTGCACGAATTTTCCGGCGGCAAACGGGCCTGGCGCGAGGCCGGTCTGCCGTTCGATGCCGCCGCCCAAACCCATGATGCTTAACGGGTTGGCGGCAAATATTCTGCTGTATCTCGCAGCGGCGTTTTTTGAACTTGTCGGCAGCTACGCCGTCTGGGCCGTTGTCAGGCTGGGAAAGTCGCCGCTTTGGCTGTTGGGCGGTGTGGGTGCATTGCTGGTCTTTACCTATCTTTTGACCCGTATCGGTACAGACGCCGCCGGGCGCACCTATGCGGCCTATGGCGGAATTTATATACTGGCATCTCTGGTCTGGCTGTGGAAAGTCGACGGTATGCGTCCGGACGTGTTTGACGTGGTTGGTGTTGGCCTTAGCGTCGCCGGGGCGATGGTGATCCTTTTGGGTCGCCACAGTGCAGGATGACTGTGTGGATTGGGGGTTTGACACATGAACGATCGCAAAACCGGCCATTGCCTGTGCGGTGCCACCTCGTTTGAATACACGGGCCGCGAAAACTGGACTGGTCACTGCCATTGTGAAAGCTGCCGCCGGGGCACGTCTTCGGCGTTTACCACTTTTGTCGGCGTGCCCAACGGCGCGTGGCGCTGGACCGGTGCGGCCCCCAAAACCTTCGCATCTTCCAAAGGGGTGATCCGCTCGTTTTGTAACAACTGCGGCTCGCCCATGGCCTATCAGACCACAGCGCTGCCCGATGAAATTCATTTTTATGCGGCATCGCTTGTTGACCAGACCCACCTGAAGCCGCAAAAACATTTCTTCACGGAAGAAGCGGTTGGCTGGGTGCACCTTGGCGACGATCTGCCCGCCCATAAGGCCTTTCAGAAATAGGAACACCAATGCCCGACCCCAAGCCCGACCCGCGCAACGATCCCGCCCGCCACGCCACGAAAATGGCCAAGAAAAAGGCGGCGCGGGACAAAATCATGGCCACCAAGACGGAAGAAAAGGGCCTGATTATCGTGCACACGGGCAAAGGTAAGGGAAAGTCCTCTGCTGCATTTGGCATGATCTTCCGCTGTATCGCGCACGATATGCCCTGCGCGGTGGTCCAGTTTATCAAGGGCGGCATGTCCACCGGCGAGCGTGATTTGATCCTTCGCAGTTTCGCAAACAAATGCGCCTTTCACACCATGGGCGAGGGCTTCACCTGGGAAACCCAGGATAAATCGCGGGATACGGAAATGGCGCAGGCGGCCTGGGCCAGGGCCAAAGAGCTGATCCTTGATGAGCGCAACAAAATGGTGCTGCTGGATGAAATCAACATCGCCATACGCTATGACTATGTGGATGTGGCAGAGGTGGTGGATTTTTTAACCAATGAAAAACCGCACATGACCCACGTGGTACTGACAGGGCGTAACGCCAAGGAACCGTTGATAGAGGCGGCTGATCTGGTGACCGAAATGGAATTGGTCAAGCACCCGTTCCGCTCTGGCATCAAAGCGCAGGTCGGGGTTGAATATTAGAGCGTCCTGCAAGATCAGGTCAGGCCATTGATCAACCTGATTTTTCCACAAGGCTATCGATGTTTGGCGCATTCAGCAAATCGTCGATCAGCAAGCTGACCAGCTGGCCGCGGCTGGTCACATCGGCCTTTCTGTAAACCGAATTCAGATGCGCCTTTATGGTGCCCTCACCGGAACCGCGCAATTTGGCAATTTCGTTGTTTGAAAACCCTTTGATTGCAAACAACGCAACATCGCTTTCCGCCCCTGTCAGTTTCCAGTTTGAAAAATACTGATCGATCACCGAGCTTAGGGCACCGGATGCAACCTGCAAACTTTGCTCAAACTGTGCATTAATCCGCAACAACGCCGTAAGATATTGAATTTCAACAACTATACCGAGTATTAACACAACTGTCGCGGCAATTTCAAATGCCAAATGCAGGCCGGTTTGTGAATTATTGTGGCTTAGCAATCCGTCTACGACCACGTCAAAAAGAAAAAATGCTGCGCAAAGGCTTTGAACAACTATCAGAACGATTAAGGTGTATTTTTTTCCGCTTGACGTCACCGTCTTATTCTCCTGCATCCGCCGCTTCTGCAACGCAGTGTCATTTTGCTTTTTTTGATCAATCAGCGCAACCCGACAGCGAGATTATCTTTCGCCGCAGGATTCGTTTGAGCCTGCGATTTTCATATATGCCGTTATAACCGGGGTTATACATCTGTATGCCTTCGGTTCAGAACACACCTTATCCAACAAGAGTTTATTCAGCGCCCAATCATGGTTTGGGCCATAATACTATAGGGTTTTCAACAATTGCTCTTGGCCAATAGTGCAAGATTACCATCCTTCACCCTTTGACCAATATTCTGTATATGCCGCCGGTCCTAATTTGATCTCACAAGTCACGGCACCAACGCCAAAGACCACAAACTCAAACAAGGACTATGAAAATGAAACTGACAACCACACTGCTTGCAACCGCCTCGTTGGCTTTGATCGCAACAATTGGCGCGGCGCAGACTGCCACGCCGGTCACACCACCAGCGGATCTGGAAACCGCGCAAGATACGAACGACAATGGTGATTGGCTTAAGAAACTGTTTTTGTCATCGTCAAACGGGAACAGCACCACGCCTGTTGATGACAACGGCTTAACGCAAAATGACGACTCTGTCGGCCACGACGACGGTGAAAATCATGGCGGCGAAGGCCATGACGAAGGTGAGAGCCACGATGGTGGCGAAGGTGGCGAGGGCCACGATGGTGGCGAAGGTGG
>CAYZQS010000152.1:0-1077 GCA_964480735.1 uncultured Rhodobacterales bacterium | reverse complement strand
GAAGGCGGCGAAGGTCACGACAACGACGACTAAGTCTTGCCTTCAAAAGCTGGCAATTGGCCTTGGGTTCCCCGCCCAAGGCCAATTTGTTTTGCCCACGGCGCAAGCGGAACCCAATGTTGGCTCTGACGCACATCCCCGAAAATCGCAACTCTCAAGCGATCAACGCCGCTTCAAATCTCTTTAAACTTTTAGATTCTTAGCAAAAAATTCGATCGTCCGCTCCCACGCCAGTGCCGCGTCTTCTTCGTCGTACCGTGATCCCGTGGGATTGGCGAATGCGTGATGCGCGTCGTACCAATGCACTTCCAAAGCATCCGTCTTGCCAGCCTTTGCCATCTCGCTTTCAAAGCCGCCAACCATATCGCCGTTGATGAATCCGTCCTGGGTTGCAAAATGTCCAAGCACCGGCCCTGCCAGGTTTTGCAAATCGCTTGCCGGTGGTGTCACGCGACCATAATAAATCACTGTGGCATCCACCGGCGCAGCAATGGATGCATTCAGCGACCAGCCGCCGCCAAAACACCAGCCAACGGTACCGACCTTGCCGTTGGAACCGTCAAGACCGCGCAGATAGCCGATTGCGGTGGCCAGTTGCTCTGTCGCCGCACCACTGTCCATCGCACCGATCAACGCCCGCGCCCCTGCCCCGGTTGTGGCCACCTCGCCGCCAAAAAGATCAATCGCCAGCGCGATATATCCAAGATTGGCCAGTTCCGCCGCAACTGCCTTGATCTGGTCGTTCAACCCCCACCATTCGTGGATCAAAACCACCGTGGGCGCAGGCAGTTTTGCCGGCATGGCGATCACCCCAAGGGCTTCGCCGCCGCTTGGCGTTGCAATACGCACATCCGCCAGGTTGGCACTTTGGGCCTTGGCCAAATCCGGGAAGGCCAGCACCGTGGCCAGCGGCAGGCTGATGGCACCCGCCAGAAACGCCCGGCGGTCGCTGCCAGACAGGTTGATCGGAGGCATCGGTTTTTGCGGGCCGCAGCCGTCTATGGTGCACATGCTGATTTTCCTTTTGCGATGGTGCCCAAGCTTACACCGCAAATCCATCCAGATTGTTCACAAGAT
>CAYZQS010000151.1:0-4875 GCA_964480735.1 uncultured Rhodobacterales bacterium | reverse complement strand
CCAAAATCTTCAATATATTTCAACAGCATCGATGTCGAGGCGTCCTTGCCAGCGTCAGCAGTGCCGCCTTCAATCAAAGGCAACATATTGACGGCCAGTTCCTTGCCCAACTCAACCCCCCATTGATCAAAGCTGTTAATCCCCAGGATCACACCTTCAACAAACACCCGGTGCTCGTAAAGCGCGATGATCTGACCCAAAGCGAACGGCGTCAATTTGGGATATATCAACGTGGTCGAGGGCCGGTTGCCGGAAAACACCCGGTGGGCCGCCTGTCGGTTCAATTCGTTTCCGTCAAGGCCAAGCGATTGCATCAGCGCGGTTGCCTGATCCAGCGTCCGGCCACGCATCAAGGCCTCTGACTGCGCCAGACAATTGGCCAGCAACAACCGGTGCTGGTGCGCCAGCTTTGGCTCGTGGCCCTGCGCGGCCACCATAAATTCGCAAGGCACAACCCGGGTGCCCTGATGGATCAACTGGTAAAACGCATGCTGTCCGTTGGTGCCGGGTTCCCCCCACACAATGGCCCCCGAATGATCATCCAGATCACGCCCGTCCATGCAAACGCCCTTGCCGTTGCTTTCCATTTCCAGTTGCTGAAAATAGGCCGGAAGGCGTGACAGCCGCTGATCATAAGGCAAAACCGCGCGGCTGGGATAGCCGCAGACATGGCTGTGCCACAAACCCGTCAGGGCCAGCATGACCGGCATATTCCGCTCTGCCGGGGCGTCACAAAAATGCCGGTCCAAGGCCCGTGCACCGCTCAGAAAGGCGTCAAAGTTGTCCGCGCCGATGGCCAGCATCAGGGACAGTCCGATTGGTCCCCAGATCGAATAGCGCCCGCCAACCCAATCCTCAAAGCCAAACACCCGGTCATCCGGCACACCGAATGCGGCGGTTTTATCCAGCGCTGAGGACAGCGCCACCATATGCCCGGTGGCCTGTGCACCAAGTTTGGCTTGCAACCAGGCCAATGCCGTTTTCGCATTTGTCATGGTTTCAATGGTCGTGAAGGTTTTTGACGCGACGATCAGCAACGTGGTTTTGGGATCAAGACGGTTAAGAATAAAATCAATTTGCGCCCCATCAATGTTAGAGACAAAATGCGTTTTTGGGCCATCAGCGTATGGATCAAGCGCCAGCGTGGCCATCGCCGGCCCCAGATCAGAGCCACCGATGCCGATGTTCACCACATCGGTAAACCGCCCTCCCGCGGATGGCGTGATTGATCCGTCCCGAACGCCCGCCGCAAACGCCCGCATCCGTGCAAGGGTTCGCCGCACGCCCGGCATAACATCCACCCCATCCTCAAAAACCGGGCCGCCGTCAGGATTACGCAGGGCCGTGTGCAGCACCGCCCGGTCTTCGGTCCGGTTTATCTTTTGCCCGGCAAACATCGCATCGCGCCGGTCTGCAACTTTCTTATTGGTGAAAATATCCAACAAACCTGCGCGTGCCGCCGCCGTGATCGTGGTTTTGGAGTAATCAAACAGCAGATCATCCAAACGCACGGAAAACCCGGGCGCCCTGTCAGAATCTTCGGCAAACAAATCGCTGATGCGCAGCTTGTGCGTATCGTAATATTCGCGCAGTTCCCGCCACTGGCTCATATATTTTCCTTTACAGCGACCAATGGATATCCGCCTGATCCAGAACCACCCGCACCGGGGCATTTTTGGCTGATGCGGCCTGTTCCGCCTGTGCCAAAGCGGCCTTTTTATCCTGCCCTGTCAGCAGGATATGCACATGGGCAGCGCCCCGCAAGACCGGCGCTGTCAGGGACAGACGGGGTTCTGTGGCACCGGGGGCGCGCATGGGCAACAAAGGTGGCGCGCTTTCTGACAGAGCTTCAAGCAAACGATCAGCCCCGGGAAAAAGCGAGGCTGTGTGCATATCGCTGCCCATGCCCAGCACGCAGACGCTGAGCGGCAGATGGGCCTTGATCGCCGCGCTTAGGCGGGCCAGCCCCAGTTCCGGTGTTTTTTCAACAGCGGCAAAGCCGATAAACGAAGCGGCAGCGGCAAACCCGGTGATCAAACGCGCCCGCACCAATGCTGTGTTTGATCGGGCAGAACCCTCGGAAACCCAGCGTTCATCGGTCAGCATGACGGTGATGGTCGCCCAGTCTATATCTGCGGTCGCCAGCGCATCAAACAGCGGCCCCGGCGTGGTGCCGCCGGGCACGGCCAGCGTGGCGCGGCCCGATTTATCCACATGCTCCTGCAACTGCCCGGCGATGATGCCCGCCGCTGCCACCATCATCAATTCGCGGCTGGCGTAGGAAACAAAGCGGCTCATGCCTTTATGTCCCGCCAGCGTCGGCCCGTGCGGTGCAGCAACATCAGGCTGTCCTCCGGGCCTGATCCACCGCTGTCATAAAGTTGCGGTTTCTCGGTGCTGTTTTCCCAGGCCTTGATGATCGGGTCGGCCCAGTTCCAGGCGGCTTCAACCTCGTCACTGCGCATGAAAAGTGTCTGATCGCCGCGGATCACATCCATAATCAGCCGCTCGTAGGCGTCATAGGCGTCATCGTTGTCCGGGCCCAGTGCCTCGGCAAAACTCATGTCCAGCGGAACCTCGATCAGCCGCATGCCGCCCGGCCCCGGTTCTTTTATTGTGACGCGCATCAGCATGCCCTCGTCAGGTTGCAGCCGAATGGCCAGAACGTTGCCTTTGCGGTCTTTTTGCTGCTCAAATATCGAATGGGGCGGGTCTTTGAAAATCACCACGATTTCAGACATGCGCGCCTGCAGGCGTTTGCCGGTGCGCAAAAAGAAAGGCACACCCGCCCACCGCCAGTTGGCGATCCGCGCGGTCAGGGCAACGAAACTTTCCGTGCGGCTTTCAGCAGTGTTAACCTCGTCAAGGAAACTGGCCTCATCGGCAGTTCCCCGGTATTGCCCGCGCACGATGTCCTCTGGCTCCACATGACTCAAAGCCCTGATAACCTTAAGCTTTTCATCCCGCACCGCATCCGCGTCAAACCTGTTTGGCGGTTCCATCGCGATCAGGCACAACAGCTGCATCAGGTGGTTTTGCACCATGTCGCGCAGGGTGCCGGTGCGGTCAAAATATTCTCCGCGTCCCTCTACACCAACGGATTCCGCCACGGTGATTTGCACATGGTCAACGTATTGCGCGTTCCAAAGCGGTTCAAACAGCACATTGGCAAAGCGCACCGCCATCAGGTTTTGCACAGTTTCCTTGCCCAGATAGTGATCAATGCGAAATATCTGGTGCTCGGTAAAACAGCGGGCCAGATCGCGGTTAAGGTCCTGTGCGGACTGCAGATCACGGCCAAAGGGCTTTTCCACCACAACGCGGGTGTCAGGCGTGACCATGTCATATTCTTGCAACCGACCGGCAAGGGCGGAAAACAACGTCGGACCGACCGAAAAGTAATAAACCGGGGGCACATCCTTTCGCATCAGGACCGCCAGTTCATCCCAGCCCCTTGTGCCTTTCGCGTCAATCGGCACGTAGTGCAAAGTTTGCAGGAAACTTGCCAGATTTTCTTCATCGCGGCTTTTGGCATCCACGAATTCCTCCAACGCCTCCCGGATCATTTGTCGATAGGATTGCGCGTCCAGATCCGCCCGTGCTGCACCGATAATTCGGGCATCCCGGGGCATTTGTTCCGCCAAAAACCGCCGGTACAGCGCCGGCAAAACTTTGCGGCGGGCCAGATCGCCGGTGCCGCCAAAGATCACCAGATCAAATCGCGGTACCGGAATGACTCTGGAAACCATAGCCTGCCCCTTGTTTTTGTCAGTCGCGGTTACATCCGGCCGCAGTAACATCATATCTGCGCGAAAAACCATCACAAGAGCGTGCATTTAAAATAGCGGGGTGTTTTTGCATTTTATTTCCAATTACAGAGGCTCGAAGATCATCAGACAAGACTGACCAATGAATAAAATGTCAAACCGCGCGGTTTCCGCAAAAAAGCTCGGCAAATTTGAAGACAGATATCTGACCGCTGACGGCAGTGCGCGCGCCTATGTTCCCCTGCAGGGCGTGCGCACGCTGTGGTTCAATACCGGCACGTTGTGCAACATAGAATGTGTGAATTGCTACATCAAAAGTTCGCCTAAAAATGACGATCTGGTGTATATTTCTGCCGCTGAATTTGACGGGTATATGGATCAATTGGCTGCCAGCGACTGGCCGGTGGAAGAAATTGGATTTACCGGCGGTGAACCGTTTATGAACCCTGACATCATCAAGATGGCGGAAAAAGCACTTACGCAGGGGTATTCGGTATTGATCCTGACGAACGCCATGCGCCCGATGATGCGGGCGAAAATGCGGGCGGGTCTGTTGGATTTGAACCGGAAATTTGGCGCACAATTGACCTTGCGCGTTTCACTGGATCACCACCGGGCGCTTGAAAATGACAAGATTCGCGGGCCGGGAAGTTTTGACATCGCCCTCAAGGGCATGGGTTGGTTGCGCGACAACGGCTTTTCAGTGCATGTGGCAAGCCGGACCGTTTGGGGCGAATCCGAAGCGGTATCGCGTGAAAACTTTGCCCGCCTGTTTGCCCGGCACGGCTTTCAGGTGGACGCATCCAACCCGGCCCACCTGGTGTTGTTTCCAGAGATGGACGAAACCGCCGATGTGCCGGAAATTACCACCGGGTGTTGGGAAATATTGAACAAGCACCCCTCTGACGTGATGTGCGCAACGTCGCGCATGGTGGTTAAGCGAAAGGGCGCTGCCGCGCCAACGGTTTTGGCCTGCACGTTACTGGCCTATGAACCAGAGTTTGAACTGGGCCCTGATCTGGCTGATGCTGAGGGCGATATTTTCCTGAACCACCGCCATTGCGCCAAATTTTGTGTACTGGGCGGGGCATCCTGCAGCGCCTAGAGC
>CAYZQS010000150.1:0-5017 GCA_964480735.1 uncultured Rhodobacterales bacterium | reverse complement strand
CCGCAACATCCCTATACCCAAGCCCTGCTGTCCGCAGTGCCAGAGGCAAATCCGGCAGCGGAGGCCAAGCGCTCGCGCATTATCCTGCAAGGTGATGTGCCCAGTCCGACAAACCCGCCCAAAGGTTGCAATTTCTGCACCAGATGCCCCAAAGTGATGGATATCTGCAAGCAAGTCGAACCTGAAACCGTGGAACTGGAAAGCGGGCGCTATGTCGCCTGCCACCTGATTAATAAACCCAACTGATGCGGGCCAAACCCGCACATAGAGGAAAAATCGAGCTCAACAACAAGGAGAAAGACCAATGAAGTTTAAGTCAATCTTGATAGGAGCCGCCGCAGCCGTGGCGCTTGCTCCGATGTCAGCACAGGCTGGCCGGGGGGATGATGGCAATCTTAACATCATCTACTGGCAAGCTGTTTCCATTCTTAACCCGTTCCTGTCCGGTGGTACCAAGGACATTGACGCCTCTGCCCTGATTATCGAGCCTCTGGCGCGGTATGACGAAAACGGCGGTCTGGTTCCCTGGCTGGTGGATGAAATTCCCACCGTCGCCAACGGCGGCATTTCCGAGGATCTTACGTCGATCACCTGGAAAATCACACCGGGGATAAAATGGTCCGATGGCAGTGACTTTACCGCAAACGACGCGGTATTTACCGCTGGGTATTGCATGGCGCCTGACGGTGGTTGTGCACAATTGGCAAACTTTGCCGATGTCGCCAATGTGGAAGCTGTGGATGATTTGACGGTCAAAGTCACTTTTTCCAAGCCAAAACCATTCCCATACGGCCCGTTTGTTGGTGGTCAAAGCCCGATCATCCAGGCGGCACAATTTGCCAACTGCGTGGGCGCAAGTGCACCGGAATGCACGGCTGAAAACTTTGGCCCGATTGGCACCGGCCCGTTCACCGTTTCAGAGTTTCGTGCCAATGACGTGGTAACGATGGTTGCCAACGAACATTACCGCGATGCTGATTTGCCACATTTTGCGTCTCTGACCTTTAAGGGTGGCGGTGATGCGGCAGCGGCGGCACGTTCAGTGCTTGAAACCGGCGAGTTTGATTACGCCTGGAACCTGCAGATCGACCCTGCAATCCTTGCGCAAATGGCTGCTGCCGGCAAAGGCACCGTGGTGTCGGCATTTGGTACAGGTGTGGAACGGTTGATGGTTAACCTGACCAACCCTGACGCCGCATTGGGCGACAAGCGTTCGACAGCCGAAGGTGGTCCACACCCCTTCCTGACCGACGCCAAAGTCCGTGAAGCTTTAAGCGTGGCGATTGACCGTAACACTTTGGCCGAAGTTGGCTACGGTGATGCGGGTACAGCAACCTGTAACGTGCTTCCTGCACCTGCAATCTATGCGTCTACCGCCAATGACGGCTGCCTGGTGCAAGATATCGCCAAAGCAAACGCCCTGCTTGACGAAGCGGGCTGGGCAATGGGTTCTGACGGTGTTCGCGCCAAAGACGGCGTGCGCCTGTCAATCCTTTACCAGACTTCAACCAACGCCGTGCGTCAGGATACACAAGCCCTGATCAAACAGTGGTGGTCTGAAATCGGTGTTGAAACCGAGCTGAAAAACATCTCGGCCGGCGTGTTCTTTGGTGGCGATCAGTCTTCACCTGACACATATCAGAAACTGTTTGCTGACGTTGAAATGTACACCAACAACTTCAACGGCACGGACCCTGAAACCTATATGGGCAACTGGGTATGTGCGGAAATCCCAACACCAGAGAAAAACTGGTTGGGCAGCAACATGCCACGCTATTGCGACCCTGCATATGACGCATTGGTTGCTGAAATGGCAGGCACAGCAGACATCAACGACCGGGCGCGTTTGGCCAAGTCGATGAATGATATGCTGATGCAGGCGGGCGCTATGATCCCACTGGTTCACCGTGGTTCTGTGTCTGCACATGCAAATTCACTGGCCGGCGTTAAGATGAACGTTTGGGACAGTGAAACCTGGAATGCGGCGGAATGGTCGCGTAACTAGGTTCTGAAAACCCGCCGCCCCGGCCTGAGCGCCGGGGCGGCCGATAACTTTCGCAGGTCGGACAGATTGTCCGGCCTGCGATATTCGGCCAAGCAACAGGGGCGCTGCCAATGCTGAACTACACAATCCGCCGTGTGCTGTTTACCATCCCCACGCTGTTGTTCATCAGCCTGATTATCTTTTTATTACTGGATCTTGCACCAAATGATCCCACAGGCAACCTGCCCCTGACAATTCCACCGGAAGTGCGCGAGCGGATACGCGAGTCTTTGGGCTTGGGCCAACCGATCCATATTCGCTATTTCAGATGGCTGGTGCAGTTTTTTGTTAACGAGCCGCTGAATGTGTTTGAGCAGTGGTTCAACGTCACCATCGGTGACGGCGACCGCCTGCGGGTGACCAGCTGGGCCACGCGCAGCCCGGTTGTTGATCTGATAGTCGAGCGTATGCCACAGACATTATGGGTCGTGGGCATGTCTTACGTGGTTGGCGTCATCATCGCCATTCCGATTGGGGTTTATTCCGCTTACCGCCAGTACAGCTGGTTTGATCAGGCGGGTACATTTATTTCCATGGTCGGTTTTTCAGTGCCGACATTTTTCACCGGTGTTTTGCTGATCGTGATATTCTCCACCATTGTGCCGACCGACAGTTTTTTCTGGTTCCCGTCGATTTATGACACCACCCACAAAGTGACCGATCTGGCCAGTTTTGGCTTTCAGGTCCGCCAGTTGGTGATGCCGGTGTTCGTTCTGGCGCTGTTTAACGCAGCCCAAATCAGCCGGTTCATGCGCGCCAGTATGCTTGACAACCTCAACCAGGATTACGTGCGCACCGCCCGCGCCAAGGGCATGAAAGAAAACGTCGTGCTGTTGATCCACGTGCTGCGAAACTCGCTTATTCCGGTGGTCACGGTGATCGCGCTTGGCATTCCACAGGTGTTTGGCGGGGCAATTATTACCGAGCAGGTGTTTAAGGTAAACGGCCTTGGGCAGCTGCTGATCATCGGGATTCAGGGTGCTGACATTCCGCTGGTGCAAACCCTGACATTTATCTTTGCCATCCTGATCGTTTTCTTCAACCTTATTGCCGACATCCTGTATGGCATTCTGGACCCGAGGATCCGCTATGACTGACGCAACAGCCACAGACTTCGTTGAAAAACGACGCCCGCCCCGGTCCCAGTGGGCCGATGTTTGGGACCAGTTCAAGACCCACCGCGGCGCGGTTTTGGGCATGTGGTTCTTTTTACTGGTGACCCTGCTGGTGTTTTTTGGGCCGACATTTTGGACGCTGGACGCCAATTTTATCGACATTCGGGCCAAAAATCAGGGGCCAAGTCTGGCCCATCCGATGGGCACGGATCAGTTGGGACGGGATGCGTTTGCGCAAGTGTTGGCCGGTGGGCGGGTGTCGTTGAGCGTGGGACTGGTTGCCATGTCCCTGGCATTGTTTTTGGGCACATTGATCGGCGTTCTGGCCGGGTATTTCAAACGCATCGACGGGATTTTGATGCGCTTTACCGATCTGTTTCTGGCCCTGCCGCTTTTGCCGTTACTGCTGGTGATGGTGATGTTGTTTCGCGACAGCCTGCGCAATATTTTCGGCCCTGAAACCGGTATTTTTATCCTGATCGTCACCGCGATCGGCATCACCAGCTGGATGAACACCGCCCGCATTGTGCGTGGCGATGTGCTGGCCCTGAAAGAACAGGAGTTCGTTTTGGCCGCCCGCAGCATCGGCACGCCGCCCTACCGCATGATCCTGCGCCACATCCTGCCCAATGTGATGTCGCCGATCATGGTGTCGGCCACCCTTGGCATTGCCAACGCCATCATCACCGAAAGCGCCTTGTCATTTTTGGGCCTTGGCTTTCCGTCTGATTTTCCCACCTGGGGCCGCCTGCTGTTTGACAGCACCAACTTTATGACCCTGTCACCAGAGCGGGTGATTTATCCGGGTCTGGCGATTTCGCTGACGGTGCTGAGTGTCAACTATATGGGTGACGGGTTGCGCGACGCGCTGGACCCGCGGATTCGTGGGCGGTAACATGGCGCGCCTGAAACTGATGTTTTCCCACCTGTCGCTGCAATTGCTTTTGGTGTTTTCGCTGTTTGCCTGGGCGGTGATCATCATTGGCGAAGACTGGTATTTGCTGTGGCTGGCACCCGTCGGCCTGCTGGCGCAGATGCTGAACGAATACTCCATCCACCGCTATCTGTTTCACTGGCCGGCGCCAAAAAGCCAGTTCTGGTTTGATGTGCTGTACCGGGTCCACTATGGCCACCATGATTTTCCGGACAACCGCGAATTATTGTTTGTGCCGGTCTGGTTTGCCATTCCGATGGCAATTGTAAATCTGGCGCTGTTTTGGGGCGCTTTGACCCTGATCGGATTTGCCCAGCCGTTTGCCGGGGCCCTGTCGATCACCTTTATCGGTGGGGTGACGACGTTTATTTTTTATGAATGGTTTCATATGACTGCCCACACCAACGTGAAGAAATTTGCCATTGAGAGGCACGTCACCCGCCTGCACGGCGCGCATCATTTTCGTGATTTTACCAAATCTTACCACGTGAACCCCGGTGGAATTGTAATAGACAAGTTGATGGGCACCGCGATTGATCAGGCAAAGCTGAAGCAAAAAGGCCGGATACAGTTTCTGACGACCCTCGGTTTGAAGCCCAACGATGCGCGCCTGTTGTCCGCCCGGTCGCGGTTTGCTTCTTACTATGGAATAAGCGAACAGGAAGTCGTTCGCGCCGCGCGCACTTAACCCAATTGACAGCGGCATCGCTGGCAATTGGTCGCCGGTTGACAGTCAATATATCTGTTTGAGGAAAAACCAGTCGAATTTTTTGGAATACCGGACGTCTGGGACTCCGTACTTCTGGACATCCAGAGTTCCGGAGTTCTAAAGCGCAATCCGAAAAGTGGGCACCGGTTTTCGGATTGCGCTTTATCGCAGGGTTGCGCGTCGATGAACTGACTGCCCCCTGGTTGCTCGACGGC
>CAYZQS010000149.1:0-5075 GCA_964480735.1 uncultured Rhodobacterales bacterium | reverse complement strand
AAAAGCCGGTACATCAGGCCCGTTGGGGCAACAGGGCAAGGAAATTGAATATGGCTGATCTTTTGACACTGGAAAACCTTGGCAATCTGGTGGTACTGATCTTTTTGCAGGCGGTGCTGGGGTTTGACAACCTGCTGTATATATCAATTGAATCTCAGCGTGCACCGGCAGCAAGCCAACGGCGGGTGCGGTATTGGGGCATTCTGATTGCCGTTGCACTGCGAATTATTTTGCTTTTCGTGATGATCCAGTTGATCGAGGCCTTGAAAACCCCGTTTTACATCCTGGATTTTCCCGGCATTCTGGAAGGCGGCGTAAATTTTGCCACGGTCATATTTGTGATTGGCGGCGTGTTCATCATGTACACGGCGGTCAAGGAAATCGGCCATATGTTAAGCGTTGACGACCTGGGCCACTCTTTTGGCAAAACATCCGGCAGGTCCGCCACTCAGGTGGTGCTGCTGATCGTGTTTATGAATCTGGTGTTCAGTTTTGACAGTATCCTGTCGGCATTGGCCATTACAGACGTTTTCCCGGTTCTGGCGATTGCCATACTGGCCTCTGGCGTTGCCATGCTGGCGCTGGCTGATGGGGTGACGGCGTTTTTGAAGAAAAACCGGATGTACGAGGTGTTGGGCCTGTTCATTCTGCTGATCGTAGGCGTGGTGTTGCTGGGCGAAGCCGGCCCTGCCGCTGCCCACGCCATGCATGATGACAGCCTGAAAATCCTGATTTTTGGGCACGAGTTGATTCCGATGTCCAAAACAACGTTTTATTTCTCCATAGTCGTTCTGGTTTTGGTTGAGGTGGTGCAGTCGGGCTATCAGCGGAAGTTGAAACTGGAGCGCCAGATGGGCGCGGATGGCTAAGCACGCCGGTGGTAACGACGGTATCCATAGGTTATGGTGAGGTTAAAACTGACTTAACCCGTTTATTGCGCAGGTGAAAATGTCGCTGGCTACCCTTCAGTGGATCGCGTTTCTGGTTCTGATCATCCTGATAACATCGGCGTCGCTTGGCGTCCTTGGCGCATCCTGATGGCTGAAAAGTTCAGCGGCACATTCAGTCCCGGCGGCAACGCGTCGTTGCCCACGTCCACGCCTGCGCCGCAATTCAAATCCGGCCGCGCCAAGCTGCTGTTTTTTGCCCCGCTGCCGCTTTTGATAACCGGCTTTGGTGCGCTTCGCGGCGGGGATTATCTTGATATGATCGGCTATTACGGTGGCTTTGGTGTGCTGATTTTGGCCGCATGGTTGCTGCGTGACGGTCTTAAAGCCCATGCCGCTTTTGACGCCCGCAAATCTGCCCGCCGCCCGGCCTTTCCGCGCAAGATATTTGCCAGCGTTTTAACAGGGTCGGGGATGATTGCAGTGTCGGCCCTTGCGCTTAAGCACAGCCTGCCGTTTTCGGTTGCCCTTGGGGTGCTTTCTGCCGCCCTGCACAGCTTTTCCTTTGGGCTGGACCCGATGAAAAACAAAGGCATGGAGGGCTTTGATGAATTTGCCAACGAACGGGTGGCCACAGCGATTGCCAAGGCGGAAAAGCAACTTGACACAATGAAATCGGTCATTGCCCGCTCAGGTGACCGCGCCCTGATCGCCCGCGTTGCACATTTTGCCGAAACCGCGCGCACAATGTTCCGAATTGTTCAGGATGACCCGGGGGATCTGGGAGCGGCGCGAAAATATCTGGGGGTCTATTTGCGCGGTGCGGCGGAGGCGACGGTGAAGTTTACCGATCTTTACGCCAGAGCCGCTGATCCGGCAATTCGCGCCGACTATGAGACGTTGCTGGATGATCTGGAAAGCCATTTCACCGCGCGGCAGGCGGATTTGCTGCTGGATGACCAAAGCGATCTTGATGTAGAGATTGAAGTGCTGCGCGAGCGGCTTAAGGCTGATGGTTTGAAATAATACGTTGGGGATTGATAAATGACTGAAACCACACGACAAAAAGCCAAACGCGCCACCAATCTGGTTGAGGCCGTGAACGCCGTGGTTTTGATTGAACCCAACGCCGACGTGGTACCTTTACAGGATGCCAAGGGCCCGGCGGCAACGGCGATCAAGAAAAAGATTGCTGAACTGGACATCACCAACACGCTGTCGATTGTGAATTTTGGCTCTGCCGCGCAGGCGGGCATGCAGAAAATATCACAGGATATGCTGGAAGGTGTGCGCAACAAAGACGTGGGCCCGGCCGGCGAAGCGCTGCGCAACATGGTGACTTCGATCCGCGGATTTTCCATCGACGAACTTGACACAAGGCGCAAACGCAGCTGGTGGGAGCGCCTGACCGGTGCCGCAGCCCCAATGGTCAAGTTTTTGGCGCGGTATGAAACCGTGCAAAACCAGATCGACACGATCACAGAACAGTTGCTGGATCATGAACATGACCTGATGAAGGATATAAAGTCGCTTGACAGACTGTACGATGCAACATTGGTTTTCTATGATGAAATCGGCGTTTACATCGCCGCCGGTCAGGAAATTCTGAACGATCTGGACGCAAACACCATTCCGGCTAAGGACAAAGATACCAAAGCTGCGGACGCGGACCGGCAGGTGATCGCCGCCCAGGAACTGCGCGATTTGCGGTCTGCCCGCGATGATCTGGACCGCAGGGTTCATGATCTGCGGCTGACCCGCCAGGTGACGATGCAGTCCCTGCCCTCGATCAGGCTTGTCCAGGAAAACGATAAATCGCTGGTGACAAAAATTAATTCCACATTGGTCAACACGGTCCCGCTTTGGGAAACCCAGCTGGCGCAGGCGGTCACCATTCAGCGGTCTGCTGACGCGGCTGAGATTGTGAAAGAGGCGGCTGATCTGACCAACGAGCTGTTAAAAGCAAACGCCGCCAATCTGCGGACCGCCAACCGCTCTATCCGCCGCGAGATCGAACGCGGCGTGTTTGATATTGCCGCGATCAAAGAGGCCAACGCGGAATTAATCGGAACGATCGAGGACTCGCTGCAAATTGCTGATGAGGGCAAAACCAGACGCGCCGCGGCGGAACAGGATCTTAAGAAAATGGAGGTTGAGCTGCGCAATTCACTGAGTGCGGCGAAAGCCTCTGAAACCGGATTTGGCGAGGCCATCGCCTCAAGCGTGGGGCCTGAATGAGGCTGGCGTCTAAAATCATACAATTTGCGCAGCGCCTGTGCCGGTTTGCGCGTTTAAGGTCACTTCTGGTGGCTGTGACGCTGACATCAGCGTGCGATCAGGTGGCGGATGTCACACGAACCCCGGACGTTGGTGCGGAAATTGTACGTTCGGCTGAAAGCCAGCGCCTGCAAAATTACTATGCCGGAATTCAAAACCGTTTGCGGGCCCAGGGCCTTTTGCGCACCGACGGTGGCGGGCCGGACGTGCCGTTTGACGCGGCCTCTTTGGCGCGGGATTTTGAGCGTATCGCGCTTTATGACGAATATACCATCCGCGGCGGTCGGTTTGTGGCCCAGCAAACGCCCAGCCACCTGCGGCGCTGGCAGCGGCCCATACGCATCGGCATTATTTTCGGCCCGTTGGTCAGCGCTGATCAACGCGCCAAGGACACGGTGAACGTTACAAACTACGCCCGTCGTCTGGCCGGGTTGACCGGCCTTTCCATTCAGGTCACGAACACCAACCCCAATTTTCACGTGCTGTTTGTCAACCGGGATGCGCAAAAAACCATCGGCAGCACTTTGCAAGGGCGCATTCCCGATCTCAGCCCGATTGTGATCAATGAAATTCAGAACACGCCGCGCAATACGTTTTGTGTGGCCTATGCGTTTTCTGACGCCAGCGACAACAACGCTTATGCGGCGGCGATTATCCTGATCAAGGCGGAGCACGCAGATCTGATGCGGCTGTCTTGTATCCACGAGGAAATGGCGCAGGCACTGGGGCTGGCCAACGACAGCCCGGAGGCGCGACCGTCTATATTCAACGACGACGAGGAATTCGCGCTGCTGACCACCCACGACGAAATGCTGCTGAAAATGCTGTATGACCCTCGGCTGCAATTGGGCATGACGCCGGAAAGCGCGCGGCCGATCCTGCCGATTGTCGCCAGCGATGCGGTGGGCGGGAGCTAAAAAGTTGTCGGAACTTCTGAACCCAGGTAATTTTGAGTTTTTTGCTCGGTATTTGCTGGCAGGCTATGTGGTGATGATTGTGCGCTCCGGATTTGTGGCGGCGCGTCGTCCTAAAACCACCGAACTTATCGTTGAAGCCGTCATCTTCAGTCTCATCAATCAGATTGCCTTTCAGTTGATCATTTGGCCTGTGCCAAATCAGTTCCTTGAAATTATTGGCGACCGCAGCCAGTTTTTTATTCAAATTTTGGTTCTGCCTGCAATAATCGGCTCGATTTTGGGGCTTAGTCTTTCGCGTGGCTGGAACAACGCAGTATTGCGGCGATTGTCGCTGCCGATTTCTCAGCCCGTGCATCGCGCCCATGATTTTGCATTTACGAACGATCGCGCTGCTGGACTTATTATAATAACATATTTTGACGGAACCGTTGTATACGGGTATTTTGGCGAACAATCGTTGGCAGCCAGCGATACCGAACGTAGCGATATTTATCTTGAGCGCCTATATAATGTTGCCTCAGATGGTCAATGGAGTGAACTTTCACCCCCTAGGGGTGCTTTGCTTGCTCTGAGGGATGTCCGATCAATTGAGTTCTTAGAAGAAGAAAGAGAAGCGAAATGAGTAAAGCAGAACGTAGAGTGCTGGTGGAAGGTTACCAACCCAAAGCTCCTAAATCAGGCACGCGAATTGTGCGGGACAAGGTTACGGGCAAAGTCGTTGCAAAGGGTCCAAAAAAGCTGCCAAAGGCCTCTTCGGCAATAATTACTCAGCACCCAAACAAGAAAGATAATTGATGGGCATACTCGATTTTATAACCGGCGAATTTATCGACGTTATTCACTGGGTGGATGACACGCGCGACACGATGGTGTTTCGGTTTGAACGCGAGGGGCACGAGATCAAATACGGGGCCAAACTGACCGTGCGCGAAGGACAAGCGGCGGTGTTCATCCACGAGGGGCAGCTGGCGGATGTGTTCACGCCGGGCCTTTA
>CAYZQS010000148.1:0-5076 GCA_964480735.1 uncultured Rhodobacterales bacterium | reverse complement strand
GCTCTGACGGGTGGGACGTGTTTTTGCGTGCCCGCCGTATGATCGCCGCCGGACAGGACGTAATAGAGCTGACGATTGGCGAGCACGATATTCGCACAGACCCCACGATCCTTGCGGCCATGAACCAAAGTGCCGTGGGCGGCAACACCGGTTATGCGCTGGTTCCGGGCAATCAAAACCTGCGCGAAGCGGTGGCGGCGCGCATTCAGTCCCGCACCGGAACACCCACCAGTTGGCGCAACATCATGATCACGCCGGGCGGGCAATCCGCGCTGTTCTCGGCCCATATGGCCACGCTGGATGAGGGCGACACGGCGCTTTACTGTGATCCCCATTACACCACATACCCCGGTGTTTTGCGCGCACTGGGTGCAAAAACCGTATCCATCCCGACCAGATCATCGGATGATTTTCAACCCCGGACCGGCCCGCTTAATGCTGCCGCGCGCGGTGCCAAAACCCTGTTGATCAACAGCCCCAACAACCCAACTGGCGTTGTTTACAGCCGTGAAACCATGCAAAATATCGCGCAAACCTGTAAGGACCACGACCTTTGGCTGATTTCAGACGAGGTGTATGACACCCAGGTCTGGCGCGGCAGCCACACTTCTCCCCGCTCTCTTCCGGATATGGCAGAGCGAACAATTGTCATTGGCTCCATGAGCAAAAGCCACGCCATGACCGGCTCGCGCATCGGCTGGCTGGTGGCCCCCGAAGCGGTGATCCAGCGCACCTGCGATCTGGCCACCGTTGTCACCTATGGTGTTGCGGGATTTGTGCAGGACGCGGCGCTGTTTGCACTTAAACAGGGCGAGGCGCTGGAAACCAAAGTTGCCGCGCCGTTTGCCCGCCGCCGCAAGCTGGCGCTTGACGTTTTAAAAGACACCAACGCGGTGCGCATGATCCCCGCGTCAGGTGCCATGTACCTGATGCTTGACATCCGCGCGACTGGATTAAGCGGGGACGATTTTGCCAATGCCCTTCTGGACACCGAAAAAATTGCCGTCATGCCCGGCGAAAGTTTTGGCACCTGTGCTGCGGGCCATGTCCGGGTGGCCATGACCATTGATGATGCCCGCTTTGAGGCGGCCCTAAGACGTCTGGCCGGTTTTGCCCAAAGCCAGATAGACACCTAGATTAAAGGAGCAGACCATGCCCAAACACGATCCCGGTCCGGCGTTTCGCGCGCTGCATCAACCCGGCACACCTTTCATCCTTGCCAACGCCTGGGATATGGGCAGCGCCAAGATGCTGGCGGCAATGGGTGCCCGGGCCATCGGCACCAGTTCAGCCGCCCACGCCTTTACCCTTGGCCGTCCCGATATGGGGCATGTCACGCGGGACGAGGCGCTTTCCCACGCCCAAACTCTTGTGGCCGCCACGCCGCTGCCGGTGTCAGGTGATTTTGAAAACGGATTTGGCGACAGCCCGGACTGTGTTGCCAAAACCGTAACACTGGCCTGCGAGGCGGGACTTGCCGGGATCAGCATAGAAGACACGGCGCTGCCGACAGAAACACCTTATGATTTTACGCTCGCCACAGAACGTATCAAAGCCGCCGCCGCTGCCGCCCGCGCGTTGCCGCGTGATTTTGTGCTGGTCGCCCGCGCAGACGGGATAATGAATGGAAAATACGATCTGGCAGAAGCCCTAATGCGCCTCAAAGCCTACGAACAGGCCGGTGCCGATTGCCTTTACGCACCGATACCAAATTCCATGCAGGACCTCAAAACCATATGTCAGTCCTTTAAAACCCCTGTCAACGCACTGGCCGCCGGACCTTACACCAAAATTTCCCAGGCGGAATTTGCCGCCATCGGCGTTGCCCGCATATCCCTTGGCTCTGCCCTCGCGCGCGCCACGCATAGAGTTATTTTGGACGCGGGTCGCGCCATGTTTGAGGCTGGCGAATTTTCCGGTCTTTCAAAAGGCGCCAGTGGTGACATCATTGACCAAATGCTTACCCGTTAACATTATTTCATCTTTGTAAAAAATACTCCGGGGTCCGGGGCGGCGCCCCGCCCGACGCGCGGCAAGCGTCGTCGGCCCGGTCCAACTGAAATCGGCCAAAGGCCGTATTTTGGGCGGAAGCACCCCCTTGCCAGCGACCATGCACCGTGCAAAATCTCACGATCTTATAATGGCGGGCGGACATGGACAATTCAGACTTCACAAAATGGTCAAACCGCGCCACGAACTGGGGCCAAACCTATCTTGACACATTGCGCGACCGCCCGGTGCGTGCGCAAATCAAACCGGGCGAAATTGCCGCCAAACTGCCAAAAACCGCGCCGGAAAACCCAGAGGATATGGAGGCCATATTCGCGGATTTTGAAAGGATCATTCCAGACGGTATGACCCATTGGCAGCACCCGCGGTTTTTCGCGTATTTCCCCACCAACGGATCTACACCGGCGATGGTGGCTGAACAGCTGGTTACAACCCTTTCGGCCCAGTGCATGCTGTGGCAAACGTCGCCGGCCGCTACAGAACTGGAATGCGTGGTGATTGACTGGCTGCGCGATGCGCTGGGTCTGGCACCGGGATTTTCCGGCGTATTGCAGGACACCGCCACCACGGCCACCTTTGCCGCCGTCCTGACCATGCGCGAACGCGCCCTGAACTGGCAGGGGTTGGCTGACGGTCTTGGCGGCAGGATTTTGCGCATCTATGCGTCCGCCCAAACCCATTCCTCGATTGACAAATCTGTCCGCCTTGCGGGCATCGGGCACAATAATCTGGTGAAAATCCCCACCGATGACAATTTTGCCATGCAGCCAAATGCACTTCGGGCGGCGATTGTAGATGACATGGCAAACGGTTTTACGCCTGCCGGCGTAATCGCCTGTGTTGGCGGCACCTCAATCGGTGCGTCTGACAACGTGTCAGAGGTTATCGCGGTGGCCAGGGAATTTGATCTTTACACCCATGTGGACGCCGCCTGGGCGGGATCCGCAATGTTGTGCCCTGAATTCCGCCCGTTGTGGCAGGGGGTTAACGGTGCGGATTCCATCGTTTTTAACCCTTACAAATGGCTTGGGGCCCTGTCCGATTGTTCGGTTCAGTTTCTGGCGGATCCCACATTGCAGGTGCGCACTCTGGGCTTGCGACCAGCCTATCTGGAAACCATCGGCACAGAGGATGTGACCAATTTCAATGAATGGACCATTCCGCTGGGCCGCCGCTTTCGAGCCTTGAAACTGTGGTTTATTTTGCGCGCTTACGGGCTTGAAGAGCTGCGTCTGCGCATACGAAACCACGTAAGTTGGGTGCGGGAACTGGAAGGTGCAATTGCCGCGCATCCTGATTTTACCATCACCACCGAAAGCCGGTTGGCGCTGTTTACATTTCAATATACCCCAAAAGGCGCTGACGCCGACCGGTTGACCGAATTATTGCTTGCCAAAATCAACGATGACGGCCGCATCTATTTGACCCAAACCATCCACGAAGGCAGGTTCGTTATCCGCATGACCGCCGGGCATTTTGATTGCACCCGCAAGGACGTTATGTCGGTTCATGACGTGATTACAGAACTGGCCGTAACCCTCGCGGATTGAAACCGGTGGAAAAGGCGGTATGATCCTGCCCATGCGGTTTTTTATCTTTGTGATTTATCTGTTTGCCCTGCCTGCTGTTGCGCAGAATTATCCGGATTACGCCTCCACATATGTGAATGATTTTGCCGGACTTTTGAACAGCGATACCAAGCGGCGCGTCACCGGAATGTTGCGCAATGTCAAAGAGGAACGGGGCGTTGAAATGACTGTGGTGACTGTGGAAAGCCGCAACGATTATGGTGATTTTGACGCCATAGAGCCCTTTGCAACCGGGCTTTTCAACTTTTGGGGCATCGGGGACGCCAAGCGCAATGACGGCATTTTAATTCTGGTGGCGCGACGCGACCGCGACATGCGAATTGAACTGGGTGCCGGGTATCCACCGGTGTTTGACGACCGCGTCAAGCGTGTTATCGACCACCATTTTATCCCCTATTTTCGCGAAGACAACTACGCCGCCGGGATTGAGGCCGGTGTTGCCGAAACCATAAAACGCACGCGACTGGAATTTGACGAAAACGGCGTGACGCGCGGCTCCCGTTTGCGGCTGGAGGGGCAAAACATACTGGATTCAGCAACTTCAGGCGGAATATTCACGTGGATTCTGGCCGCATTTGCCGGGATCATTGGACTGGGTGGCGTGATTTCCTCTCGCGGCGTTTTACGCAACCGGCCAAGGCGCTGCCATGTTTGCGGGCAAAAAATGCGCCGGTTGTCGGAAAGCGCCGATGACGCGCACCTAAATCAGGGGCAGAAAATTGAAGAAAGCGTAAAATCCAAAGACTATGACGTCTGGGTTTGTGCAAAAGACGGATCAGTCATCATCGAGGCCTACAACCGCTGGTTCTCAGGATTTGGCGCCTGCCCCAGCTGCAGTTATCGCACGTTGCACTCCCGTCGTACCACATTGATTTCGGCGACAAAATCCAGCTCCGGCCGCGCCCGGGTGGATTACGATTGTCGGTATTGCCAGCACCATTATTCCGAGGAGGTGACCATTCCCAGAGTGTCCAGTTCGTCGTCTTCCTCCGGCAGTTCATTCAGCGGCGGGTCATCCTCTGGCGGCGGCGCTTCGGGCAGTTGGTAAAAAAATTTGTCTTCGCGCGTCAATCGACAAAATCCCCACAGATTTTCCGGCAGGGAAAAAAAGTGAATCAGGTAGTTACCCGCTATATCTTTTGGTCTGTCAAACCACTCAACGACTTGTATTTTAACAATTTTTAAGATGTGTAAGCTTTGCGCAGGCCCAAAAGCCGAGCGCTGGGGCAGCGCAAATGCGAGCCGCTATTTACGCGCAAACAGTACATCAATTTAACCGGGAAGAAATCATTCGTGTCCTTTTTTGCACCTCTGGTTCTGACCAACGACAATCCTGTAAATCGTAAGTCCGAAAATCGGATCGGTTCATTTTTCCGGACTTCCGGACTTCCGGACTTCCGGACTTCCGGACTTCCGGACTTCCGGACTTCTGGACTTCTGGACTTCTGGACTTCTGGACTTCTGGACTTCTGGACTT
>CAYZQS010000147.1:0-5106 GCA_964480735.1 uncultured Rhodobacterales bacterium | reverse complement strand
GATATTACGCAGGCTTAATTTCCTGCGATCCACGAATTCAAAAGCGAGCCCGAGACAGATTCCGCGTAGCGTGCTTTTGCCCTGCGCTCCGCGCGTTCGCGGCTGAAATGGTCCCCCGGACCATTTCCGGGACGCCGCTCACCCCATAAGCGCTGCGTCAAACGGATAATTGGTCAGGTTTTCGTATCCGTCTTCCGTCACCAGCACCTGATCCTCAAGCTTGATCGAGAAATCGCCGCCATCGGGGCTGACCAGCGCCTCGACACATAAGACCATGCCCGCCTGAACCTCATAGTCAAACGCGCCTTCCATAAATCCGTCCGGATAGTAAATCGAAGGCCATTCGTCACACAGACCCGCGCCGTGCATTTTCACGCCGTATTTCAGACGCTGGAAATTATCATCCAGATGATGGCCGCCAAAAGTCAGCTCTTTGAAACTGACGCCGGGTCTAAGCATCGCCATATTGGTCATGATATGATCAAACGCGTGACGCATGGCGTAAATCATGTCGTCGCGGGGTTGTGCATCACCGATCCACCAGGTGCGCGACACATCAATGCAGATGCCGTAGCTGCCGATCAGGTCTGTGTCATAGGCCAATATTTCGTTGTTTTGCAGAATACGCGGGCCGCATTCCTGAAACCACGGGTTGGTGCGGGGGCCGGTGGACAGCAGGCGGGTCTCGATCCATTCGCCGCCGCGTTTGATGTTTTCAGCATGCAGCACCGCCCAGATTTCATCCTCGGATTTTCCTGGCACGGCAGCCTGCCGCATGGCGTCCATTGATTTGTTGCAGGCATCATGCGCACAGCGCATGGCAAGGATTTCATCCGGGCCTTTTATCGAACGGGATTTTTCAGTAACTTCTTCGCCTTCCTCGATCGTAAACCCGGCACCCTCCAGCGCTTTCAGACCGGAGACCTGTATTTTGTCTACTGCAAGGCGCATGTTGGTGCCTGCGTGTTCCCGCATCAGATCCCGCACCTCAGTGGCAAATGTGCCGGCTATTTCCTGACCATTGTCGCCTGTGGTAAAATAAAACATCGAGGCCCCGGAACGGCATTCGCGCACCAGCGGATTAAAATCCGCCAAAAACGGCGCGTTTTTGTAGTCCCAGATCACCATATAGCCGTCAGCGCACAGCAAAACGGCGCGAAACGGGTTGTGCGTATTCCACAGCTGCATGTTGGTGGTGTCTGTGGCGTAGCGAATGTTTAGCGGATCAAACATCAGCAACCCGCCATAGCCACGATCAACGATGTGCTGTGTCAGGCGCTCCCACCGAAATTTGCGCATGTTTTGCAAATTCGGCAGGGTCAGACCTGCCGCTTCCCATTCGGCAAACGCCAGTTGTGTGGGGCCAATTTCCACCCGGTTCAGATCATTGGGCGTGCCATCACCAAGAGTGGCGCCCTTTGACGGGTCGATTTTGCGCGTCTTGGCGTAGTGCTGGTTCATAAGCCACCTTAATTATTTTAACAAAGCGTATCTGCGAAGCAAAGGCTTGCCATTCCAAAATCGTCCTGCAAATGTCGCAAACATGCGATCAACACTTACCGCCGGTATGCGGGAAATCTGTCAAAGCAAACTGCCGCTTGTGCCCTGGATGGATGCCAGAACCAGCCGTTTGCCCGGGCTTAATCCGGTAAACCCCGGGGACTGGTTGCGCCTGGACGAGGTTTATGCCGATCAAATGGCCTATCGTGAAGCGCTGCTGCGGGAACATCGCGATAATGTGTATCAGGTTTCACAGCAGGCCAAACCGGCAGCGGAAGAGCTGTTGCAGGTTATTGTGGCGGAACTGGACAGCATGTCCGGTTTTACATTTGGGGCAGGTAACATCCTTTGCCCGGACGGACGTGAGGTTAAAATTGACCGAAACAACCCGCTGCTGACTGCCGCGCGACTGGTGCAGGAAGACCTGTGCATCATGGAAAAAACCGGCGATGAACACAGGCTGACCGCTGCCGCCTTGTGTTTTCCAGCCAGTTGGATGCTGGCCGAAAAATTTTTGCAGCCATTAACCCATATTCACGACCCGGTGCCAAATTACACAACAGAAATTGCAAACCGTGTTCAGCGCCTTTTTGACCTGATAAAAGTTGACCGTCCCATGTGGCGGGCCAATTATCTGATCTACGCTGATCCGGACCTGCATCAACCGCGCTCTGTCAGCGACCGGCGCAAAGTCAGCCCTTCAGATCGCAGATGGATGCGGGTGGAGCGGCAGTGTCTGGTCAGGCTGCCAAAAACCGGGGCCGTTGTGTTCACAATTCATTCTTACGTGGTTCCGCTTGAAAGCCTGTCAGCGACACAATTGCGGGAACTGCCCGCTGGCATCCGGTCCGGCAACGCAGGTATCCATTAAGGCGGCACGCCGCTTGCCCTGTTGGTTTGAGTTTATTCCCCAGTTCCGGCGTGCTATTCTTGACGCATAAACTTCAGCGAAAGGAGCATACCATGCAAAGAGGGCTGTTGGCGTCACTTGGATTTGTGGCTTTGGCGGGTTGCCTTAGCCCTTATGATCAATGTGTCAGCAAAGCCGGGGCTGAGGTCAGACAAATTCAGGCAGGCATTGAAACGGCCAACGAAAATCTGGCGCGCGGTTATGCTGTGCACTCCACGGAGGAACCTTTTGTGGTGGTTGAAACCTGCTTTGCCCAAAACGTAGCGCCTTACCCTTGTACAGAAGTGGTTTACCGCACGGTGGAAACCCCGGTGGCCATTGACGCAGGACTTGAAAAGGAAAAACTGGCGGCGCTGAAAGCACGGCTGAAGGCTGCGCAGCGCAGGTTTCGGACGAAATTAAAGGCCTGCGAGGGGTTGGACGGCGCGTAACTGCGGCCCCCGCGACTGGCGGAGGCCCTTATTTGCGGAAATGCCGGTCTTTTAGCAGCTGTAATACATCCCGTATTCAACCGGGTGCGGGGTGTGTTCAAAGCTTTCCACCTCTTCCCACTTCAGCTCCATATAGCCTTCGATCTGGTTTTTGGTGAACACGTCGCCTTTCAGCAGGAAGTCGTGATCGGCTGCCAGTTCGTCCAGCGCTTCGCGCAGGCTGCCGCAGACCGTCGGGATCCCGGCCAGTTCTTCGGGTGGCAGATCATACAGGTCCTTGTCGTTGGCTTCACCGGGGTCGATCTTGTTCTGGATGCCGTCAAGCCCGGCCATCAACAGGGCGGAAAAGCACAGGTAGGGATTTGCGGCGGGATCAGGGAAACGGGCCTCAACACGCTTGGCCTTGGGGCTTTCGGCCCAGGGAATACGCACACAGCCGGAACGGTTGCGGGCGGAATAGGCGCGCAGAACCGGGGCTTCAAAGCCCGGGATCAGGCGTTTGTAGCTGTTGGTGGCGGGATTGGTGAAGGCGTTCAGCGCCTTGGCGTGTTTTAAAACACCGCCGATGAAATAAAACGCGTCCTGAGACAGATCCGCATAACGGTCACCGGCAAAAATCGGCTTGCCGTCTTTCCAGATTGACATGTTCACATGCATGCCGGTGCCGTTGTCGCCTGCGATCGGTTTGGGCATGAAAGTGGCCGATTTGCCGTAGGCGTGGGCCACGTTGTGAATCACGTATTTATATTTTTGCAGCTCGTCGCCCTGTTTGGTCAGGCTGCTGAAAATAAGCCCCAACTCGTGCTGGCAAGAGCCAACTTCGTGGTGGTGCTTATCCACATTCATGCCGATGTTTTTCATGGTCGACAGCATTTCAGAGCGCAGGTCGTGGCTGGCATCGGTGGGGTTCACAGGGAAATACCCGCCCTTAACCCCGGGGCGATGCCCCATATTGCCCATCTCAAATTCTGCATCGGTGTTCCAGGCCGCGTCCGCTGCATCCACTTCGTAAGATACCTTGTTCATGGTGTTGGAAAACCGAACGTCGTCAAACAGAAAGAATTCGGCTTCCGGGCCAAAATAGGACACATCACCAATGCCCGAAGAGATCAAATAGGCCTCCGCTTTTTCCGCCGTCGCGCGGGGATCGCGGTCGTAGGCCTCGCCTGTGTCCGGTTCATGCACCGAACAATGCAGGCACAGGGTTTTTTCGGCATAAAACGGATCAACATAAGCGCTTGCGCAATCGGGCATCAGCTTCATGTCGGACTGGTCAATCGATTTCCAACCGGCAATGGAAGAGCCGTCAAACATAAAGCCTTCTTCCAGAAAATCCTGATCGACCTGATTTGACATGACCGTCACATGCTGCAGCTTGCCGCGCGGGTCAGTGAAACGGATGTCAACATAAGCAATGTCGTCATCGGCGATGGTTTTCAGAACGTTTTGCATATCGCTCATGAGGGTTCCTTACAGTTTTGTCTGAGAAATTACAGGGCTTCGTGCCCGGTCTCGCCGGTGCGGATGCGGATGGCCTGTTCAACAGTGGACACGAAAATCTTGCCGTCGCCGATTTTATCGGTGTTTGCGGCGTTCACAATCGCCTCGATCGCACCGTCCAGCTGATCTTCGGCCAGCACCACCTCGATTTTAACCTTGGGCAGGAAATCCACAACGTATTCGGCCCCGCGGTACAGTTCCGTGTGTCCCTTCTGGCGGCCAAAACCTTTGACTTCGATGACTGACAGGCCCTGAATGCCCACATCCTGCAGGGCCTCTTTCACTTCGTCCAGTTTGAACGGCTTGATAATCGCTTCGATCTTTTTCATGGGCGTGATTCCTTGTGGCGCGGGCGCTGACTGCCGCGTCAAAGCACTTTCCCTTGGGGGGTGCAATTGGCTAGGGTTGAAATTATCGGGCGGTGCGGTGAAACGGATAGCACTGCCCAAAATTTAGGCGTTTTGCCCAATTGATAGACAGACTGAGAAAACCATGACCGAACTGCTGACCGCCGCCCAGATGCGGGCCATTGAAGCCGCCGCGATTGACAGCGGCGAGGTGACAGGGCTGGAGCTGATGGAACGCGCCGGGGCCGGCGTGGTTGAGGCGATCTTTGAGGAGTGGCCGGAGCTTGGCAAAGGGCGGGGGCAGGCCCCCGCAAATGTTGAGTATTTAGACAAAGATGAAAGGGCGCTCCGGGCTGTGGTGCTGTGCGGACCGGGGAACAACGGCGGCGACGGTTTTGTGGTGGCGCGGTTGCTGAAA
>CAYZQS010000146.1:0-5203 GCA_964480735.1 uncultured Rhodobacterales bacterium | reverse complement strand
CCAAGCGAGCAATCCACATGGCATCCTACCAATACGTCTACCACATGGACGGTGTGTCCAAAACCTACCCCGGCGGTAAAAAGTGCTTTGAAAACATCCGCCTGTCCTTTCTGCCCGGGGTCAAAATCGGCGTGGTCGGTGTCAACGGCTCCGGCAAATCCACCCTCATGCGGATCATGGCGGGCTTGGACAGGGATTTCACCGGCGAGGCTTGGAGTGCCGAGGGCGCCCGCGTTGGCTATCTGCCGCAGGAACCCAAGCTGGACGACGCCCTGAGCGTGCGCGAAAACGTCATGCTTGGCGTGGCCGAAAAGAAGGCGACGCTTGACCGCTACAACGAACTGGCCATGAACTATTCCGACGAAACCGCCGATGAAATGGCCGCCCTTCAGGACCAGATTGACGCCGCCGACCTGTGGAACCTTGACGCCAGTATCGACATTGCAATGGAAGCCCTGCGCTGCCCGCCGGATGACGCGCACATCAGCACCCTGTCCGGCGGCGAAGCCCGCCGCGTTGCCCTCTGCAAACTCCTGCTTGAAGCCCCCGAAATGCTGCTGCTGGACGAGCCCACCAACCATCTGGACGCTGAAACCATCGCGTGGCTGCAAAAGCACCTGATGGATTACAAAGGCACCATCCTGATCGTCACCCACGACCGCTATTTTCTGGACGACATCACCAGTTGGATCCTGGAACTCGACCGTGGCCGCGGCATCCCGTATGAGGGCAATTATTCCAGCTGGCTGGAACAAAAAGCCAAACGGTTGGCGCATGAGGCCCGCGAAGACAAATCCAAACAAAAAACGCTGGAACGCGAACTCGCGTGGATGCAGCAAGGCCAAAAGGCCCGCCAGGCCAAGCAAAAGGCCCGGATCAACGCCTATAACGAACTCGCTGGCCAGTCCGAACGCGACAAAGTCGGCCGCGCCCAGATCATCATCCCCAACGGCCCGCGTCTGGGCGGCAAGGTGATCGAGGTGGCCAATATGTCCAAAGCCTATGACACCAATCTGCTGATCGATGACCTGTCGTTCTCACTGCCGCCGGGCGGCATCGTCGGTGTCATCGGCCCCAACGGTGCAGGTAAATCCACGCTGTTTCGGATGCTGACAGGGCAGGAAGCGCCCGACAGCGGCAAGGTGGAATTTGGCGACACCGTGCAACTGTCCTACGTGGATCAATCCCGCGCAGCGCTGGACGGTGCCAAAACCGTCTGGGAAGAAATCAGCGACGGTCAGGACATCATCAAACTGGGCGATGCCGAAGTGAACAGCCGCGCCTATTGCAGTTCGTTTAATTTCAAGGGCGGCGACCAGCAAAAGAAAATGTCCATGCTCTCAGGCGGTGAACGCAACCGCGTGCACATGGCCAAACTGCTTAGGGAGGGCGGCAACGTCCTGCTGCTTGACGAACCCACAAACGATCTGGACGTCGAAACCCTCCGCGCACTGGAAGACGCACTGGAAAGCTTCGCCGGCTGCGCCGTTGTGATCAGCCACGACCGGTTCTTTCTGGACCGCATCTGCACCCACATGCTGGCCTTTGAAGGCGAGTCACAGGTGGAGTGGTTTGAGGGCAATTTTGAGGATTACGAGGCGGACAAACTCCGCCGTCTGGGGGCCGATGCGCTGGAACCAAAGCGGGTGAAGTATAAGAAGTTTGCGCGGTAATGGTATAATAATGGTATTGTAATTATACTTTTTCTCGCCTATATTGGCTCATGGATTTCGAATTCGATCCGGCAAAAAGCGCCAGCAATCTGGACAAACACGGTATCGATTTCAACGAAATACAAACTCTCTGGCAGGACCCGTTCCTGCTGACAGCCCCGGCGCGAACATCAGGCGAGCCACGCTGGATTGCTGTTGGACGATTGTACGAGAAACACTGGTCAGTGATCTATACCATACGTGGAAATTCCATCCGCCTGATCTCAGCCCGCCGCGCCCGAACTGAGGAGATTAAAGCCCATGAAAGCCCGTGAATTTGACGAAGCATTTGACGCAGGCGAAGACATCAGCACCGCCGTTGATTGGTCTGCCGCCAAACGCCCCAACCTAACCGCCCGCCGCGTAAACGTCGATTTCCCCACTTGGATGGTCGAAGGCCTGGACCAGCGCGCCGCCCATCTGGGGATAACCCGTCAGGCGCTGATCAAAATTTGGATCGCCGAGCAATTGATGTAGGGCGGGGTTCACCCCGGCACTGTGTCGGTTTTTTGATGGTGCAGTAGGGTAAACCCCGCCCTACCCAAACCGCTCAGGCCGCATTTCGCGGTGTACCGACGAATATGGCCAATCCTCTGGCCGCGTTACGAAACCGTGCTTCACCGGATTGTTCCAACAATACTGCATATGCGCATCATAATCCGCCTGATTGCGAATATGATGCTCCCAAAACCGTTTTTGCCACAACCCAACTTGCCCGTTCCGTAGGGCGGGGTTCACCCCGCCGTCCGGCACCTGCGGCGGGGTGAACCCCGCCCTACCCATAGCCATTGAGAACCGTGCCTTTATCGCGCCCCACCGCCGCGAATAATCGCAATCCCCTTTTGGCAACGTCCAAATACAATGCAGATGGTCGGGCAAAACCACCCACGCGTTGATCGCAAATGGCCGTTTAATGCGCGTCAAACGATGCGCATCGCGCAACGCTGCGATTTCCCGCACCAGCATATCCGACTGTCGGTCCGCAAGGTTGACAGTGAGAAAAATGCAAGCGCCGGAAACACGCGGTCGCAAATAGTTTGACATGCCCAATCATGCCACCCGCATGGTTAACAACTTATGATACTTTCCGAGAGGCCGCCAAATCCAACCGCTTAACATTCATTTAACCAAACAAAACCACCCTGATCTCACACCTCCCTTGACTGCACACACATTTGTACATACAATTCAATGGAATTTGACTGGGACGACGGCAACGTGAACAAATGCGCCAAGCACGGGCTTACGCCGGCTGAGATAGAGGCGTTCTTTCGTCTGCGCCCTCGCGTAGCGCTGGATGTACGTCACTCGGTAAAAGAACAACGGTTTGCCGCCATCGGCCGCGACAAAACCGGTCGTGCCATTTTCGCTGCCTTTTGTTGGCGCGGAAAAAAGATCAGACCGGTCAGTGTGCGCTACATGCACGAACGAGAGGTAAGGAAGTATGAAAAAAGTACCGATAATGACAACTGACGAAGAAGCCGAAGCGTTTCTTGATCAAGACCTCTCAGACCTTGATTTCAGCCAATTCCGCCCCTTCAACTGGGAACTCCACCCCAAAACCGCCCGTCTGAACATGCGCTTGCCCCAAGGCCTGATCGACGCTGCCAAAGCCAAGGCCAAGGCCCGCGGTGTTCCCTATCAGCGTCTGATCCGCGAGGCGATTGAACGCATGGTGCAGCAACCGTAAGGCTGGAACCGGCCAAACCCTCAAATCAAATCCCCGTTCCAATCCCGGTCAAACTCTCCCTCAACCGCCTTGGAAATCACACACAGCATATAGCTGCGCAAAACCGCGTTTATCCGCGCCTGATAGCCCCGCCCAAGGCCCCGATACCATTTCAGCACATCCTTATCGACCAGCGTGGTGATCTTCGCCTTCTGCGGCACCGTCGGCGCAATCTTCTCCATCTCGTGCCAGTCCTTGGGCACCAGCCGCCCGATCAACATGATGGCTTTCACATCCTGATCAAGATCATCCAGCACCTTCATCATCCGCTTGAATTTGCGGCGCTCGTTGGCACTCTGTTTGCCGCCTTCCTTGTTCAGCGACTTATAGGGATCCGGCGGTGTGCTGTTGGTCATCTGGGCGGCCCGTCTTTTGTATCAGCCCTTTTCGGCCCAAATCCATAACAACCCGACAACCTGCCGCGCGGCAAAAATTTCTTTACGCAACCCATCCAAACTCACCACCGCAAACCATACCGATGAAAACCATATGAAATACATATGAAACCCGGCACGGAAAATTGGCCAAAAACGACTCGCCCCGATTGCATCGCTTTGGCAAACCGCGATACCGTTCGGGTCACCGCCTTCAAATCGTCAGGACCATCCAAAATGCTCGCCGAATTCTTCACCATTATGACCGCCCCTGACTGGATCGGCGTGGTCGGCTCGCTGATGATCGCCGGTGCCTATTTTGCGGTCTCTGGCGGCAAGGTGGACGCCGAACGCCCGGCCTTTCAACTGTTCAACCTCGTCGGCGCTTTGCTGGTTTTGCTTTCCTTATACTACCGCCCCAACCCCGGCGCGATTGTGATTGAAATCCTTTGGGCGGGTATTGCGATTTACACTTTAATGCGGTTCATTTGGCGTAAGAAATAGCCGAACCCAAAAGCGCCCTGCGGCCCGTTCCGTACGGTAAAATCAGAGGTTTCCCATGCCCATTACCACCTGCATATTCGACGCTTACGGCACCCTGTTTGACGTCGCCGCAGCAGCGCGGGAATGCGCGGCCGAACCGGGGCTCAAGGATTTTTCCCTTAAATGGCAACGGGTTGCGAACGACTGGCGGCTGAAACAATTGCAATACACCTGGCTGCGGTCGCTATCTGACGCCTATACGGATTTTTGGGAAGTCACCCAAAACGGACTGGATTACGCGCTGGAGGCCAGCGGTATTTCAGACGACCCGGAACTGCGCGAACGCCTGCTTGCGCTTTACTGGGAACTGTCCGCCTATGACGAGGTTCCCCTGATGCTGGCCGCCCTGAAAGATCAGGGCATGAACACCGCGATCCTGTCAAACGGCTCTCCGGACATGCTAAGCGGCGCGGTGAAATCGGCTGGCATCGGCGAGTATCTGGACGATGTTCTTAGCGTTCAAAGCCTTGGCATCTTCAAGCCGCATAAATCGGTTTATGACATGGTGATGGCGCGATTTGGCTGCCAGCCCGCCGAGGTGTTGTTTGTATCCTCCAACTGCTGGGACGCCTGTGCCGCGGCGCAAAACGGCTTTTACACCGCCTGGGCCAACCGCGCGGGCGAGCCCGTGGACCGCCTGCCCTGGACCCCGCAAATCACTCTGAAAGACCTGACCACCATCCCGGAAATCGCGGCCAATAATTGATGCAAAAATTCACCACATCCGACGGATTAAGCCTTGTTTATAAGGACGAAGGCGCGGGACCGCCGGTGTTGTGCCTGAACGGATTAACCCGCAATTACCATGATTTTGACGACATGGCCGCCGCCGTTTCCGGCGTCCG
>CAYZQS010000145.1:0-5232 GCA_964480735.1 uncultured Rhodobacterales bacterium | reverse complement strand
TACGGCACGTTGATTGACTGGGAAAGCGGCATGATCGCAGGGCTGAAACCCCTGACGGACCGCCTGCAACCGGCGCTGTCTCGTGACCAGATACTGGAGGCCCATGCGCATCACGAATCTTCCACGCAGGCACAGACACCGGGTAAGATTTATTCGCAGTTGCTGGCCGTGGTTTATAAACGGCTGGCCGAAGAATGGCAGCTGACGGTAACATGGGAAGATTGCCTTGCTTACGGGAATTCGGTGCAGAACTGGCCGGCGTTTGCTGACAGTGCGGCGTCGCTGCAGTACCTCAAACAGCACTACAAACTGGTGGTTTTGTCCAACATCGACAACGCCAGCTTTGCCTTCAGTCAGGCCAGATTACAGGTGGAATTTGATGCGGCCTACACCGCCGAGGATGTTGGGTCTTACAAGCCTGACGACCGAAACTTTGAATACATGCTGGAAAATCTCGCCCGTTTGGGCATCGGGAAGTCTGACATCCTGCACACCGCCGAAAGCATGTTTCACGACCACGCACCGGCCAACGCCTTTGGGCTGGCCAATTGCTGGATATACCGCAGGCATGATCAATCAGGTTTTGGCGCCACCATGAACCCCGGCGACATGCCAACCTATGATTTTGTTTTCAACAGCATGGCGGAACTTGTCGAGGCACATAAGGCGGAAACCTGAGGTTGATCACCGGGTTTGGCTGTTTTTACCTGTGCCCGGGCGTTCTGGCGCGCGGCCGCGATATTTTTCCAGCAGATCTTCGCTGACTTCACTTCCATCGTAAAGCCCCAGCAGAATACCGGTTCGCGCAGACCCGCCGCTGCGCCTGCTAATAATTTCCTGTTCTGAAACTGTTATGCGTTGGCTCATCCGGCGGCTCCACGCGCCCAGCCGCGCATACATTTGAGCAATGACATCGGCATAGGTCTGGTCCCCACCCAGATCAAAAAACTCTTCCGGGTCATTCACAAGATCAAACAACATCGGGCGGAAACCGCCCTCGGCATGCACAAATTTCCACTGCCTGTCCGCAATCATGAACAACCTTGCGTCCTTTGGGGCCACTTTCAAATGAACCGCCGCCCCGGTGGCTGAATAATCATATTCGCTGACCGCAAATTCACGCCAGTCAGCGGGTTGATTTCCGTGCAGGATCGGCAGCAAAGACCGCCCTTCCAAAATATGATCAGGTACATCGCCGCCTGCCACATCCACAAAAGTTGCCGCCAGATCAATGCTTTCAACCAGATGATCGCAAACTGTACCACGGGTTTTATCGGCGAGATCCGCCGGGTCAAAAATGATCAGCGGTACTTTGACGGACGGGTCGTGAAACAAATCTTTCTCGCCAAGCCAGTGATCGCCCAGATAATCGCCGTGATCCGATGTCAGCACAATCATCGTGTCCTTGATACGTCCGCTGTCTTCCAGATAATCCAGCAGCCGCCCCAGCTGATCATCACATTGTTTGACCAGCCCCATATAGGCCGGAACAACCGTGTTGCGCACATCGTCGCGCTGAAAAGCGCGGCCAATCTGGTTTTCGGAAAACTGTTGGTAGATTGGATGCGGATCAGTTTTCTCAGCAGCGTGCCGCTGCGGCGGCAATACCTGATTGTGCCCATACATATTGTGATACGGTGCCGGGACAATATAGGGCCAGTGCGGCTTGATAAACGACACGTGGCACATCCAGCCGCGATCACCATTCCGGCCCTCAATGAAATCAATGGCTTGTGACGTCAGCCAGGGTGTTTCGCTGTCTTCTTCCGCAATATTGGCCGGTTTATCTGCGTACATCATCAAGAAACCAGAGGCCACGTCGCCGTTTTCATCCACGCCAGCGTTAGCAAAATCGTGCCAGGGATTTTCCGCTACATAGCCCTTGGATTTCAGAAATTCGTTATAGGGCGAGCGCTTATTATCATAAAACCCGTCCGGCCCTTGGGCCCACAGCCCGTCATCGCGCGTGTATATATCAAAGCCGCATTCCGCCACTCTTGCGCCAATTTTACTGTCAGATGACAAACCAAGACGCGACATGCCCACCTCGTCTGCTTTCATGTGGGTTTTACCCACCAGCCAGCTGTCCATACCAACCGCCCGCAGATGGTCACCCATCGTCAGCTCCCCCACTTTTAGGGGGTGGTTGTTCCACTGCGCACCGTGGCTTGAGGTATAGCGACCGGTATAAAAACTCATCCGCGAGGCCCCGCAAATGGGACTTTGCACATAGGTGTTGGAAAACCGCACGCCCATGTTTGCCAGCCGGTCCATATGCGTGGTTTCAAGGTGGGGATGACCGGCGCAACTCAGATAATCGTGTCGCAGCTGGTCATACATCAAAAACAGAATGTTTTTTGTCTGGCGGCGCATGTTCAGCTGCAACTAGGGGCGTTTTTCGCGGGCATAAACGTCATCATATCGCACAATATCATCCTCGCCCAGATAGGTGCCCGTTTGCACTTCAATCAAATGCAAATCCACTTTGCCGGGATTTTCCAAACGGTGCTTATCGCCAACAGGAATATAGACCGATTGATTTTCGGTCACCAGTGTCACGTCTTCGCCCACTGTCACCCGGGCCGTTCCGGCAACGACGACCCAATGCTCTGACCTGTGGACATGGCTTTGCAGGCTTAACGCCGCTCCGGGATGAACCATGATCCGCTTCACCTGAAATCTGGGACCAAGGGAAAGCGTTTCAAACCAGCCCCAGGGGCGGTGATCGCGGGGAAACTGCTCTGCCTGTTTCGCATCGTTGTGTTTTAGCAGATCAACCGCCTGTTTCACGTCCTGCGCCCGGCTCATATCCGCAACCAACACCGCGTCAGGCATCGCCACGGCGACAATATTCTTAAGACCAATACCGACTATTTCCAGATTTTCGTTTTCAGAGCGCAGCAAGCTGTCAGTGCATTCAATCGCGTGGGCGGCACCGGACAGCACAACGCCGTTATCCGGTCCATCGCTTTCACGCCAAACCGCATCCCAGTTTCCAAGGTCAGACCAGCCGCTTCGGTAGGGCACCACCGACAGGTTGTCCGCACGCTCCATTACCGCGTAGTCAATTGATATATCGCTTATTTCCGCCCAACTTTCTGCATCCAACCGCAAAAAATCAAGATCGGGCAATGCGTTTTGCACCGCATTGTTGCAGGGCGCGATCATGTCTTTGGCGTGATCTTCAAACGCCGCCAGAATTGTTTTCACCGAAAACAGAAAAATGCCGGAGTTCCACAGATATTTCGGCGATGCGATCAGGTCTTCCGCGCGGTCCGCGTCCGGTTTTTCGACAAAGCTTTTCAGTTTGGTCAGCTTGGATTGTGAACCGACAGGATCGTGGGCCAGCTCTAAATAGCCGTACCCGGTTTCCGCCCGGGTTGGTTTTATGCCAAAGGTGACCAAATCACCCGATCGCGCACCGGCTTCTCCGGTCTGTACAGCGGCGTTGAAAGCCGCTGTATCGGGCACCACGTGGTCTGACGGAGCGACAAGCATCATCGCGTTGGGGTCCCGTTTTTGCAGGTAAAGTGCTGCGGCCAGCACTGCCGGGGCTGTGTTCCTGCTGCTGGGTTCTATCAAGATTGCGTCGTGTTGAACGCCGATTTCGGCAAGCTGTTCGGTGATGATAAATCGGAAATCAGCATTGGTAAGAATTATCGGGTTTGCGTAATCGTCACCACTCAACCGTCGCAAAGACCCCTGAAACAGGCTTTCATGGCTTAAAAGCTTCGAAAACTGCTTTGGATAACTTTTGCGCGACAGCGGCCAAAGCCGCGTTCCCGACCCACCGCACAGTATAACCGGATAAATCATTTTTATTCCAATCAATTGCCATTGTGGCCTTGGTTTCAAATGCCAGTTTAAGGTCTTGAATGCAAACACAAGACCGGGCACCGCAGACAAAACCCGCGTGCCAGTACCACACTGTTTCAGTCTATTGCGTCAGCGGGCTTTTCAAACTGTCACAGATTTGCCTATAAGGCCCTGAAAGTGCAACAAAAGGTTCAATTCGATGCGCAAGGCCAAGATTGTCCGCAAAACCAACGAGACTGATATCTCTGTTGAAATCAATCTGGATGGCAGCGGCAAATATGACAACAAAACCGGCGTTGGTTTTTTTGATCATATGCTTGATCAGTTGGCACGCCACGCGATGATTGACATGCGCGTGCGGGCCACGGGTGACCTGCATATCGACGACCACCACACAGTTGAAGACGTGGGCATAGCTTTGGGGCAGGCCTTGGCCAAGGCGCTGGGGGACAAACGCGGGATCAGGCGCTACGGTTCCTGCCTGTTGCCGATGGACGAAGCGCTGGTGCGCGTCGCACTTGATCTGTCAGGTCGGCCATTTTTGGTTTGGAATGTTGACTTGCCCACGTCCAGAATTGGCACGTTTGACACAGAATTGGTGCGTGAGTTTTTTACCGCATTTGCCATGCAAGGCGGCATTACGCTGAACGTGGCCAAGCTTGACGGGCTGAACAGCCACCATATTGTCGAGTCCGCGTTCAAAGCCGTGGCGCAGGCCCTGCGGGTGGCGGTTGAAACCGATCCGCGCAAGGCCGACGCCATTCCGTCCACCAAAGGCACTTTGTGACAACCGTCATTGTTGATTATAATTCCGGCAACCTGCGTTCGGCTGAAAAAAGTTTTCAACGCATGGCACAGGAAGTGGGCGCGGGCGATATTTGCGTATCCTCTGATCCGGAAACCGTCGCCGGTGCAAACCGTATTGTTCTGCCCGGCGTTGGTGCATTCGCTGATTGCCGCGCCGGATTGGGTGGATATCACGGCCTGTTTGAGGCCATCGAAGACGCGGTGCTTGACCGTGGGGTGCCATTTCTTGGCATATGCGTCGGTATGCAGATGATGGCCACCTGGGGGCGTGAACACGGGCAAGATACGCGGGGATTTGACTGGATCAGCGGCGAGGTGGTGGCGCTTGCCCCAACCGACAGGTCGTTAAAAGTGCCGCATATGGGCTGGAACGAACTGGTGATCGACACCGCGCACCCGGTTATGGACGGGATTGATAGCGGTGCCCACGCCTATTTTGTGCATTCTTACCATCTGGCGGCAGACCATCCGGAATTGCGACTGGCCCATTGCGAATATGGCGGCGACGTTACCGCCGTTGTTGGCCGTGACAATATGATCGGCACCCAGTTTCACCCGGAAAAAAGCCAATCAACCGGCTTGCGGCTGATCGGCAATTTTTTGCAGTGG
>CAYZQS010000144.1:0-5372 GCA_964480735.1 uncultured Rhodobacterales bacterium | reverse complement strand
CAGCCACTCCAGCATGCCCTGCACACAGCCGTCTTCGCCCCAGCGCCCGTGCAGCGCGTTAAATACCACATCCGGTTTTTCAGATTGCAACCGCGCGGCCAGATCAGGACCCGCGTCCAGTTCCACCACCTTGTAGCCAACGCCGCGCAGCGCCGCGGCGCATTCGCGCCCGGACACCAAAGAAACCTCGCGTTCGGCCGAAAGGCCGCCCAATAGGACCGCAACACGGGAATGGTTGCCTGCTGGCATGCCCGCCTCAAATCACTGCTGCGGGCCGGTTATCCGGCCCTTATTATTTCCTGTTCTCAGGGGGCCGGTTTGCCGACCCTCCTGATTTCCCACTCTAGCGAGATACCACTGTTTTCGTAAACCTTTTTCCGCACCAGTTCGCCAAGATTTTCCAGATCAGTGGCGGTTGCGCCGTCTGCGTTGATCATGAAATTCGCGTGCGTTTCTGACATTTGCGCCCCACCAACGGTTTCACCCCGGCATCCGGCCTGATCGATGACTTTCCAGGCGGATTGCGCGTGATCCTCGTTGGGTGCGCCGGTTGCGGACGCGCCTGACGGATTGCGAAAGGTTGAACCGGCGGACAGCTTGCCCACCGGCTGACTTTCCAGCCGCATCGCCATATTGGCCTTCATGACTTCGGCGATCTTTGCGGTTTCACCCTCCGGTGGGTTCAGAACCGCCTGCACGATCACCATGTCATCAGGCACCGCAGAGGCGCGGTAGCCAAAATTCATGTCGTCCTTTGTCAGGGTCACCACGTTGCCGTCCCGGTCAACCGCTGTGGCCCGCACAAAAACATCCGCCATATAGCGCCCGTAGCACCCCGCGTTCATTTTAACCGCTCCGCCAAGGCTGCCGGGAATGGTGCGCAAAAACGACAGGTCTTTGCCCGCCTGTGACGCCTTATTTGCAGTCATCGCGTCCAACAGTCCCGCACCAACACGCACAGTGCCGTCCTGCAACACTTCAAAACCGCCAAACGCGCTGCCGGGCCGGATGACCACACCGTCAACGCCGCCGTCGCGCACAATCAGGTTGGAGCAAACGCCAATAGGCAGTACCGGCACGTCCTTTGGCAGCGCTTTCATCAGCGTTGAAATATCGTCCATATGCGCCGGCTGAAACAATACCTGCGCGGCACCGCCAACCCGCAACCAGCACAGATCGGCCAGCGGGCGGTCCCTTGACAGTTGTCCTTCCAGTTCGGGCAAGGCTTCTATCCAGTTGCTCATCGCTATTGGTTCCCTATTTGGTTCTGGTTGGCGGCGCGCTGTGCCCGCGCAATCTCGCCAACAATTTACGCCCGTAGTGGCGCGCTGGATAGCGATAAATCGACACGCCTCCGGCCAGCAATCCAACTGCCCACCACAACCCCATAGACCACCCCAGCCAGATCAGCACAACCGGGAACAGGCACAGCATCGGCAAGCCAAGCCGCCAGTGAAACCGCATTGGCAACATGCCAACCAGCGATATTGCGATGATCCAAAAGATCGTGACAATCAGGGACAGATTCAGGTTTTCCAATTGGCCAGCGCCTCCGGCAGGTCGTTGGCCCAGGCGGTTATGGTTCCCGCCCCCAGGCACACGACCATATCCCCTGCCTTCGTTTCTTCGCGCACCAGTTTTGCCAGACACTCTGGCCCGTCCAGACTTCTGGCATTGTGATGCCCGTGCGCAACCAGACCGGCCACCAGATCATCGCGGCTGGCACCCTTGATCGGCGCTTCTCCAGCCGCAAATACATCAGCAATCGCCACCACATCCGCGTCATTAAAACAGGCACAAAAATCCTCAAACAACGAGGACAGCCGCGTATACCGGTGCGGCTGATGCACTGCGATCACCCGCCCGTCAGTGGCCTGCCGCGCGGCTTTCAGCACCGCCGCAATTTCCACCGGATGGTGGCCGTAGTCATCAATGATCGTCACGCCGTCAACTTCCGCCACCTTGGTAAAGCGCCGGTTAACGCCCTTGAAATTCGCCAGTGCCTCGCGGATTTCATCGCCCTTCATTCCCAGATGCCGCGCCACAGAAACCGCCGCCAGTGCATTCAGAACATTGTGATCCCCGGGCATGGGCAGGCTGCAATCCTTGATCACCATGCCCTCGCCGCGCAGAACCGCGTCAAAATAGGCGATGCCTTTTTTGTAGTGCAAATTCACGGCCCGCACGTCGGCCTGTGCATTATACCCGTAAGTTACCACCCGACGGTCGTTGATCCGCCCCACCAGCGCCTGAACTTCGGGATGATCTGTGCAGCACACCGCCAGCCCGTAAAACGGGATGTTGGACACAAATGTGTAAAAAGCCTCGCGCAGCGCATCAAAGCTGCCGTAATGCTCCATATGCTCGGGGTCGATATTTGTGACAATGGCGATTGTCGCGGGCAGTTTGACAAAGGTTCCGTCGCTTTCATCGGCCTCCACCACCATCCATTCGCCCGCGCCCATGCGCGCGTTGGAGCCATAAGCGTGGATGATGCCGCCGTTGATGACGGTCGGGTCCAGCCCGCCCGCGTCCAGCAATGTGGACACCATCGTTGTGGTCGTTGTTTTACCGTGGGTGCCAGCCACCGCCACGTTGGATTTCAGGCGCATCAATTCCGCCAGCATTTCGGCCCGGCGAACCACCGGCAAACCAGAGGCACGGGCAAAATCCAGCTCCGCATTCCCTGCCTTTATGGCTGAAGAAATGACCGCCACCTGCGCACCCGCAAGGTTCCCGGCGTTCTGGCCGATAAAAATTACCGCACCCAATTTCCGCAGCCGTTTGGTAATCGGGCTTTCTTTCAGATCAGAGCCCTGAACCGAATACCCGTGGTTCAAAAGCACCTCGGCAATGCCAGACATGCCAATCCCGCCGATCCCGACAAAATGAATGGGGCCAATGCCGATGGGCAGTTTGGTTGCGGCACTCATGCGGCCAACCCCACTGTGCCCAGTTCCTCTACCATCATCGACAGGGCCTCGGTCGCCTCTGGACGCCCCTGCATTTTAGAGGCGTTCGCCATTGTTATGGCAACCGCCGGGTCTTGTAGAACCGACAACATATGTCGGGCCAAACCCAATGCCGTCAACTCGTCTTCCGGAATAAGATACGCCCCTCCCGCCTCAACCACACCACGGGCATTGGCGGTTTGCTCGTCGCGCAGGGCAGAGGCCAGCGGTATAAATATTGCCGGTCTACCGATGACCGTAATATCGGCAATCGAAGATGCGCCGGCACGGGACACCACCAACTGAGATTCCGTCAACCGTCTTGGCAAATCCCGGAAAAACGGCTCCACTTCAACGCTAATCCCGGCATCAGCGTAGCGCTTGACGACTGCGTCCAAATCTTCCGGCCGCGCCTGATGCGAAACCCGCAAATGCCGCAAAATGGTATCCGGCAACAAAGCAACCGCACCCGGAACAACATCTGACAACACCCGCGCCCCTTGCGAGCCGCCAATGACCACCATGCTCATTGGGTACTCTCCGGGTTCCATATACTGTGCGCTTTCACGCTCTAGTATAGTGGCCCTTACAGGATTGCCCGTGTGTTCAGCGGTAACGCCGCCGGGCAAATCCGTCGGCCATGTGCCGCAGGCCACCTGATTGACTTTCTTGACAAACAGCCGGTTGACCCGCCCCAACACCCCGTTTTGCTCGTGTATCATGCGCGGACGGCGCAAAATCCACGCGGCGGTCATCGCCGGTATTGCCGGGTAGCCGCCAAACCCGGCAACCACGTCGGGACGGTCACGCAGCATGCCTAAGGCGGCACTGATCACGCCGCGCATTATCGCAAACGGCGTCAGCAATTTCGCCAACGCGCCGCCCCGCGCAAACGTGGCGCTTGTTTCCACGACGATTTCCACGGAATGGGGAAACCCGCCGGTGTAAAGCGCACCACGCGCATCGGTTGACAGTTTCACCCGCCAGCCCCGCAACAGCATTTCTTCCGCCAGCGCCTGGGCCGGAAACATATGGCCGCCGGTGCCTCCGGCGGCGATCATCAGCAATTTTGGTTTTTCACTCATGCGCCGGGTCTTTACCTGATTTTCTGGCGAATGATATCGCGCATTTCATTTTGTGGCCGAATTCTGGTGAACGCCAGCAACATCCCCAAAGCAATCCCCGCCGCAATCAGCGAGGAACCGCCGTAAGACACAAACGGCAGGGTCATGCCCTTGGCTGGTAACAGGCGCACCGCCACACCCAGATTGATCAGCGACTGCAACCCAAAGAGCGCCGCCAGCCCGGTGCCCGCCAGACGTATGAACATATCGCGTTCGCGGATCAGACGAAACATCGAACGCACCGTTACAAACATGAACAAAAAAATGATCGACACCACCAATACTAGGCCAAATTCCTCAGCGGCGACAGCGATGATAAAATCGGTATGGGCGTCGGGCAACGACCATTTTACTGTACCTTCCCCGACGCCAACACCAAAAAACCCGCCTTCCTGAATGGCGTTGGCGGCATAGCCAAGCTGGGTCCTCGGATCGATCTCCGGGCTTAAAAATCCGTCAATGCGGCGGGCGAAATGCTCGGAATTCTGATAGGCAAGTGTTCCGGCCCCAACCGTCATTCCGGCCATGGCAATCAGAAAAACCAGCGGTGCTCCGGCCACAAAATAGATGATTCCCCAGGTCGCCAATATCAGGCTGGCCTGCCCGAAATCCGGCTGCATAACCAAAATACCCGCCAATAATATCGCCACCAAGAAAGACAACCGCTTGCCTGGCGGGCCGAATATTTCCGCCGACGCCGCAATCATCCAGGCCGAAAATATGACGAAACCGGGTTTTAAAAACTCTGACGGCTGCACCGAGGCAAATCCCAGCGAGTACCAGCGCGTTGCGCCTTTGCCAAAATCAGTGCCAAATATCGGCAACAATGCCACCGCAACGACAGCGATCAAAAACCCCAGAATACCCAACCGCCGCACAAGTTTCGGCGACATCATCGACGTGATGATCATGGCCAAAATCGCCAAGCCGCCAAACACCGACTGCCGCGTCACATAATAAAACGGCTCAAACCCGTTCTTGGCTGCCAGCGGCGGTGAAGCCGCAAGCCCCAGCAACAATCCAACCCCAAACAAAAGTAAAACGCAGCCGATCACCCAGCGGTCAACCGTCCGCCACCAACGCGGCAGGATCGGCTCGCCGGTGCGCGCACCAGCCGGTCCGTAGACCATTTCTGTCATATATGACTGCCCTGTATTTTAACGTGCCTCTGCGCTGCCGGCTTGGGCCGGTCTGGCGATTTATTATTTGAACAAACCATAGCCCCATCCCCTGCGTCAGAACAGACCGGTTGTGCGTTTTACGTGGGAAAGTGTTGTGGAATTCAGACAGGTTAAAG
>CAYZQS010000143.1:0-5438 GCA_964480735.1 uncultured Rhodobacterales bacterium | reverse complement strand
ACCGCAATTTCGGTATCATGGCGCATATCGATGCAGGTAAAACCACCTGCACCGAGCGTATTCTGTATTACACCGGCAAGTCCCACAACATCGGCGAAGTGCATGACGGTGCCGCCACCATGGACTGGATGGAGCAGGAGCAGGAGCGTGGCATCACGATCACCTCCGCTGCCACCACCACCTTTTGGGAACGCACCACCGACGGTGAGACAGCGGAAACGCCAAAGCACCGGATGAACATTATCGACACGCCCGGCCACGTTGATTTCACAATTGAAGTCGAGCGTTCGCTGGCCGTGCTTGACGGCGCGATTGCGCTGCTGGACGCCAACGCCGGGGTTGAGCCGCAAACAGAAACCGTTTGGCGGCAGGCTGACCGGTACAAGGTCCCGCGCATCGTGTTCGTCAACAAAATGGACAAAATCGGCGCGGATTTCTTTAACTGCGTCGAGATGATCAAAACCCGCGTTGGCGGCAATCCTTTGCCGGTGCAATTGCCGATTGGTGCTGAAACAGAGCTTGAGGGCATCGTCGATCTGATCACCATGAAAGAATGGGTTTGGGCCGGTGAAGACCTGGGCGCGTCCTGGGAATTGCGCGATGTGCGCGATGACTTGCGTGACAAGGCCGAAGAAATGCGGGCCGAAATGATCGAAATGGCCGTCGAGATGGACGACGACGTGATGGAGTCCTATCTGGAGGGCACCGAGCCTGACAACGCCACCCTGCGCCGCCTGATCCGCAAAGGCACGATTGAAATGGCCTTTGTACCGATATTGGCCGGGTCCGCATTCAAGAACAAAGGCGTGCAGCCGCTGTTGAACGCGGTGATCGACTTTTTGCCCAGCCCGCTGGATGTGGTTGATTACATGGGCTTTAAACCCGGCGACGAAACCGAAACCCGCGATATTGCGCGGCGTGCGGACGATGCCATGCCGTTCTCGGGTCTGGCGTTCAAGATCATGAACGATCCTTTCGTGGGCACGTTGACATTCACCCGCATCTATTCCGGCACCCTGACCAAGGGCGACAGCATGCTGAACTCCACCAAGGAGAAGAAAGAGCGTGTGGGCCGCATGATGATGATGCACTCTAACGACCGCGAGGAAATCACCGAAGCCTTTGCCGGAGACATCATTGCGCTGGCCGGATTGAAGCAAACAACAACGGGTGACACCCTGTGTTCTGACAAAGAACCTGTGGTGCTGGAAACCATGACATTCCCCGATCCGGTGATCGAGATTGCGGTGGAACCAAAAACCAAAGCCGATCAGGAAAAAATGTCCACCGGTCTGGCCCGTCTGGCAGCCGAAGATCCATCCTTCCGCGTTGAAACCGATTTTGAAAGCGGTCAGACGATCATGAAGGGCATGGGCGAGCTGCATCTTGATATTCTGGTGGACCGTCTGAAGCGCGAGTTCAAGGTTGAGGCCAACATCGGCGCACCACAGGTGGCGTACCGTGAAACCATCAGCCACGAGGCTGAAATTGTCTATACCCACAAGAAACAATCGGGTGGCTCTGGTCAGTTCGCCGAGGTGAAAATGATCATATCGCCGGTTGAACCCGGCGAAGGCTATTCGTTTGAAAGCCGCGTTGTCGGCGGGTCTATTCCAAAAGAATATATTCCCGGTGTGGAAAAAGGCATCGCTTCTGTCATGGACAGCGGACCGCTGGCCGGTTTTCCGGTGATTGATTTCAAAGTTGCCTTGATCGAAGGCAAATATCACGACGTTGACTCCAGCGTCATGGCGTTTGAAATCGCCGGACGTATGGGCATGCGCGACGGTTTGCGCAAGGCCGGTGCGAAAATGCTGGAACCCATCATGAAAGTCGAGGTTGTCACACCGGAAGAATACACCGGCGGCATCATCGGCGATCTGACATCCCGTCGCGGGATGGTTCAGGGGCAAGACAGTCGTGGCAACGCCATTGCCATTGACGCCAATGTCCCGCTGGCCAACATGTTTGGCTATATCAATACCCTGCGGTCCATGTCTTCGGGCCGCGCCAACTTTACCATGCAGTTCTCGCATTACGACAGCGTACCGCAGAATATCTCTGACGAAATCCAGGCAAAATTCGCATAGCGGCGGGTGCCAACCCGCCAACGACAATAAGGAGGCCAACAAAATGGCAAAAGAAAAGTTCGAACGCACAAAACCACACGTGAACATCGGCACCATTGGCCATGTTGACCACGGCAAAACCACGCTGACGGCGGCGATCACCAAACAGTTTGGCGATTTTCAGGATTACGACACCATTGACAGTGCGCCAGAGGAAAAAGCCCGTGGCATCACCATCTCAACGGCCCATGTCGAGTATGAAACCGAATCCCGTCACTACGCCCATGTGGATTGCCCGGGTCACGCCGACTATGTGAAAAACATGATCACCGGTGCCGCGCAGATGGACGGTGCCATTCTGGTTGTGTCTTCCGCTGACGGACCCATGCCACAAACCCGCGAGCACATTCTTTTGGGCCGTCAGGTTGGCATTCCCTACATGGTCGTTTTCATGAACAAGGTTGATCAGGTCGACGATGACGAGCTGCTGGAACTGGTGGAAATGGAAATCCGCGAGCTGCTGACAGAATACGACTATCCCGGCGATGACATTCCGGTTGTGATGGGCTCTGCCCTGGCGGCACTGGAAGGCGGTGACGCCGCAACCGGTTCTGAAAAAATTGCAGAGCTGATGGCGGCAGTCGATGCCTATATTCCCCAGCCCGAGCGCGACGTTGACAAACCGTTCCTGCTGCCAATCGAGGATGTATTCTCGATCTCCGGTCGCGGCACTGTTGTCACCGGGCGGATCGAACGCGGCGTGGTCAATGTAGGCGACGAGCTGCAGATAGTTGGCATCAAAGACACCACCAAAACCACTTGTACCGGCGTTGAAATGTTCCGCAAACTGCTGGATCGCGGTGAAGCGGGCGACAATGTTGGCGTGCTGCTGCGCGGTATTGACCGTGACGCGGTTGAGCGTGGACAGGTTTTGGCCAAGCCCGGTTCTGTGAACCCGCACACCAAGTTTGAGTGTGAGGTTTACATCCTGACCAAGGAAGAAGGCGGCCGTCATACACCGTTCTTCAAAAACTACCGGCCACAGTTTTACTTCCGTACCACGGATGTAACCGGCACCGTTGAACTGCCCGAGGGCACGGAAATGGTCATGCCCGGTGACAACCTGAAATTTGGGGTTGAACTGATCGCGCCGATTGCAATGGAGGAAAGCCTGCGCTTTGCCATCCGCGAAGGCGGCCGCACCGTGGGCTCCGGCGTTGTTTCCAAGATCATCGAATAACCGGCCGACATAAACGCGCAGGTGGGTTTGGCAATCGCCTAACCCACCGGCCAACGAAAGACGAGACATGCAAAGTCAGACAATTCGAATTCGGCTCAAGGCCTTTGATTACCGCGTGCTGGACACCAGCACTGCGGAAATCGTGAACACGGCCAAACGGACCGGCGCGCAGGTGCGCGGCCCGATCCCGCTGCCGCGAAAGATTGAAAAGTTCACGGTTTTGCGTGGTCCCCACGTCAACAAGAAGTCGCGTGAGCAATTCGAAATCCGGACGCACAAGCGTCTGCTCGACATCGTAGACCCCACCCCGCAAACCGTGGACGCGCTGATGAAGCTCGACCTTGCGGCGGGTGTGGACGTTGAGATCAAACTTTAGGGGAGCCAGCAATAATGCGCTCTGGAATAATAGCAAAGAAACTGGGGATGACCCGGCTTTTCATGGATGACGGACAGCAAATCCCTGTGACCGTTCTGCAAATGGAAAACCTTCAGGTCGTGGCCCAGCGCACGGGTGACAGGGACGGCTATAGTGCTGTGCAACTGGGCTGTGGTGCGGCGAAAGCCAAACGCACGTCCGGCGCCATGCGCGGCCATTTTGCCGCCGCCAAGGTTGAACCCAAACGCAAGATTGCGGAATTTCGGGTATCCCCGGAAAACCTGATCGACGTGGGCGAGGAAATAACCGCCAACCATTACTTTGAGGGGCAATACGTTGATGTTGCCGGAACCTCGATTGGTAAAGGTTTTGCCGGTGCCATGAAGCGTCATAACTTCAAAGGCCTGCGCGCGTCTCACGGGGTTTCAATCAGCCACCGTTCACACGGCTCTACCGGCCAGTGTCAGGAACCCGGCAAGGTGTTCAAGGGCAAGAAAATGGCCGGCCATATGGGGGCCGCAAAGGTGACGACGCAGAACCTGCAGGTGGTGCGCACGGATGTTGACCGTGGCCTGATCATGATCAAGGGCGCTGTGCCCGGCTCTAAAGGTGGCTGGGTAACTGTCAAGGATGCGGTGAAAAAGCCGACACCTGAAAACGTGATCCTGCCCGCAGCCCTGCGTTCGCAAGCTGCCGCCGCCGCTGAAGCCGCTGAAAAAGCTGCCGCAGAAGCCGCTGCTGCCGAAGCGGAAGCCGCCGCAGCCGCCGCCGCCGAAGAACAGGCCGCAATGGAAGCCGCCGATAAAGCGCAAGCCGCCGAAAAAGCAGCAGAGGGTGATAACGATGAAAGCTGACGTCATAAAACTGGACGCCAAAAAGGCGGGCTCGGTTGAACTGTCCGATGCCGTTTTCGGTCTGGAACCCCGCGCGGATATCCTGCAGCGGGTGGTGCGCTATCAACTGGCCAAACGTCAGGCCGGAACGCACAAGGTGAAGACCCGCCGCGAAACCAGCTATTCCACCAAAAAGGTGGTTCGGCAAAAAGGCTCCGGTGGTGCCCGCCACGGCTCACGCAACGCGCCGATCTTTCGCAAGGGCGGTGTTTACAAAGGCCCGACGCCCCGCAGCCACGCCCACGACCTGACCAAAAAGTTCCGGGCCTTGGGGCTGCGCCACGCGCTGTCTGCCAAGGCAGGCGCTGGCGATTTGGTGATTTTGGATGCGGCAGAACTGAAGGACGGCAAGACCAAGACTTTGGCCAAAGCGCTGAAAAATCTGGGCTGGAAACGCACGCTGGTGATTGATGGTCCGGACCTGAACGACGGTTTCGCACAGGCCGCGCGCAACATCGACGGCGTTGATGTGCTGCCCAGCATGGGCGCCAACGTCTATGACATCCTGCGCCGTGACACGCTGGTGTTGACCAAAGCCGGTGTTGAAGCTTTGGAGGCGCGACTGACATGAGTGTAAAAGCAGAACTTTACGACGTGATCCGCAAGCCGATCATCACCGAAAAGGCAACGATGGCGTCCGAACACAACGCCGTGGTGTTTGAAGTGGCGATTTCTGCCAATAAACCCCAGATCAAAGAGGCCATCGAGGGCCTGTTTGGTGTGAAGGTGAAGGCGGTGAACACCACCATCACCAAGGGCAAAGTCAAACGGTTTAAAGGTGTTCTGGGTCGGCGCAAGGATGTAAAGAAAGCCTATGTGACGCTGGAAGAGGGTAACACGATTGATGTGTCGACAGGGCT
>CAYZQS010000142.1:0-5538 GCA_964480735.1 uncultured Rhodobacterales bacterium | reverse complement strand
ATTCCAGATTGCGCTCTATCTCTTCGGTCTCGAAAATCTCGATCACGTCGCCCTCGCGGATGTCTTCGTAGTTTTCAAACGCCATGCCGCACTCCTGACTGACCTGAACCTCTTTCACTTCGTCTTTAAAGCGTTTCAGGGTTTTCAGCTTGCCTTCGTGGATCACCACGTTGTCCCGCAGCAAGCGCACGCCGGAATCCCGCCGGGCCACGCCCTCTGTCACCATGCAACCCGCGATCTTGCCGGTGCCGGTGATTTTGAATACCTCTTTGATGGTGGCGTAACCGATGAAGGTTTCCTTGATTTCGGCAGACAGCAGGCCGCTGGCGGCTTTTTTGATGTCATCGACCAGATCATAGATGATGGAATAATAGCGGATTTCCACACCTTTTTGCCGCGCGCCGTCACGCGCGGGGGCGTTGGCACGCACGTTAAAGCCAATAATCGGTGCGCCGGACGCTTCTGCCAGTGTCACATCGCTTTCCGTGATCGCGCCCACGCCAGAGTGTAAAACCCGAACGCGCACTTCCTCGTTGCCGACCTTTTCCATCGCCTGAACGATGGCTTCGGCAGAGCCCTGCACGTCTGATTTCACCACAATCGGCAGTTCTGACAGATTTTCGTTTTCCTTGGCCTGCGCCAGCAATTGATCAAGTGTGGCACCGGCACCGGCGGCGGCTTTTTTGTCTTTGGCAAGCTGGGCGCGATAATCGGCGATTTCGCGGGCTTCGGCTTCGGATGCCACCACGTTCAAAACATCGCCAGCCTCTGGCGTGCCGTTCAGGCCCAAAACTTCAACCGGCGAGGATGGTCCGGCCTGTTCCACGCGATCACCTGCGTCATTGACCAAAGCGCGGACTTTGCCGAACTGTTCGCCAACCACAAAGATGTCCCCGCGCTTCAGGGTGCCCCGCTGAACCAGAACTGTGGCCACAGGGCCGCGACCGGTATCAAGCTTGGCCTCGATCACCGCACCTTCGGCGGCCCGGTCCGGATTGGCCGTCAGTTCCAGCAATTCCGCCTGCAACACGATATTTTCCAGCAGCTTGTCCAGACCGTCGCCGGTAATGGCAGACACTTCAACATCCAGCACTTCACCGGACATTTGCTCGACAATCACTTCGTGTTGCAGCAATTCCGTGCGCACTTTGTTTGGATCGGCCCCCGGGCGGTCGATCTTGTTGATGGCCACGATCATCGGCACGTTGGCGGCCTTGGCGTGGTTTATCGCCTCAATCGTTTGCGGCATAACGCTGTCATCCGCCGCCACAACCAGCACCACGATGTCTGTCACCTGCGCACCACGCGAGCGCATGGAGGTAAAGGCCGCGTGGCCGGGGGTGTCAAGGAATGTCAGCACTGTGCCGTCTTCGGTATTTACCTGATAGGCACCAATATGCTGGGTGATGCCGCCGGCTTCGCCGGTGACAACATTGGTTTTGCGGATGGCGTCCAGCAGCGAGGTTTTGCCGTGGTCAACATGGCCCATGATGGTGATCACCGGCGCACGCGGCTTCAGGTCTTTGGCGTCGTCCTCTACAGCGGTTATCGCGTCTTCAACGTCCGCGTCGGAAACCCGCACAATCTTGTGGCCAAATTCCTCGACGATCAGTTCCGCAGTATCTGCATCGATGGTCTGGTTTTGCGTCGCCATAATGCCGTTGTTCATCAGCGATTTGACCACCGCCGCCACCCGTTCGGCCATACGGTTGGCAAGTTCCTGAACAGTGATCGCTTCGGGCACCTGGACGTCCCGGATAATACGCTCGTGTTCAATCGGCTGTCCGCCCAGAGACTTGCGCCGGTCACGTTCCTGCGCACGTTTGATCGCGGCCATTGAACGCTGGCGCCCACCTTCGTTGCCGCGCAGGGCCTGATTGATCGTCAATTTGCCGGATCGGCGGCGGTCATCACCACCTTTGTTGCGTGTTGGCTTTTTGGGCTCTTCCTTCGCACGCTCAACCCGTTTGACCGGTGCGGCGCGGTTGGCGGTTGTTTTTGCGTCTTCCACGGGCTCAGCCACCGGCGCGGCTTCGGCCATTTCGCTGGCGGCTTTGGCAGCGGCAAGGGCGCGTTTTTCTTCTTCGGCCTTGGCTGTTGCGCGCTCTTCGATTTCCTGCTCTTCGCGCTCTTTGGCCACCAGTTCCGCACGTTTGGACGCGCGTTCATCTTCGCGGCGCTTGGATTCAGCATCGCGCTTGGCAATATCTTCGGCTTCCCGCTCTTTCGCGGCCTTAAGCGCCTTCAAACGACGTTCAATTTCCGCATCGGAAATTCCTGCCGGACGGCTTGCCGGAGACGAGGATTTTCTTGATCCAGCACCGCCGGTTGGCTTTGCGGCAGCTGACCCGGGTTTTGGCACAACAACGCGCTTGCGCTTGGTTTCAACCACAACGGATTTTGTTCGCCCGTGGGAAAAACTTTGGCGCACATGTCCCGGGCCACTGCCGCGAAGACCCAAAGGTTTGCTGGTTTTGCTGTCGTTATCGCTCATTCGTCTTTTACTATCCTTTTGCACCGGCACGTTGCCGGACACTGTTTGCCCAAAGAAAGGACTAATTTCCGCGGACTTTTTTCAGTCTTGCGGCATCCTCTACAATAGCCTGATTGAGTCCACCAGCGGCAAGCGCCGCATGTATCACATTTTTGCGCCCGAATGCCACACCCAATTCAACCGCCGTAAGGCATGAAATATAAGTATTTTCGCCCCTTGGTGGCCTGATTTTGGCAGTTTGACCCTCAGAGCCGTCTGCCGCCTGTATCAGAATGGCAACGGTGCCTTTTTCCGCTGCCGCTTTCACTTTCTCAAACCCTGTAATCAGTCCACCACTTTTCCGAGCCAGCGCCATCAGGCTGGTCACCCGTTTTGCCAGCAGATCTTCGACGCTTTGCAGTAATTCCTGCGGCGGCTCCACTGATTTTTTGGCGGCTCTGGCAAAAAGCTTTTTGGCAACGGCTTTTGTCAGCGCTGCGCGATCGGCCGAAACCCAAATACCCCGTCCGGGCAGGTTGCCGGCAACATCAGGTACAATCCGGTTTTCCGGCCCAACCACAAAACGGATCAATTCCGCTTTGGGCATGGTATCACCCGTACTGATGCAACGCCGGACGGCGGGCTCATCTGATTTTTTGCGTCCACCGCGTGTCACGGGCGAAATCCGAGGTCTGAAAAATCAGACCTCTGCCTCCGCGGTTGCTTCTTCGCTTTCGCCCTCTGACGCCTCTTCCTCTTCCTCAGTCACCAGATCGGCCGGATCGACCCAGCCCAGTTGAATACGCGCGGTCATAACAAGGTTCTGCGCCTCTTCCAGCGACATATCAAACGGTTCCAGCAGGCCGTCGTCCTTTACCCGCTCGCCGTCCACAACCGTATAACCGCCGGCCAGTTCCCAATCTGCACAGGTGGCGAAATCTTCCAGGGTTTTGACGCCATCCTCGCCCAGCGCCACGAACATTTCAGGCGTCAGGCCCTCAAAATCAAACAGGCTTTGCTCGACACCCAGTTCGCGGGCCTTTTCAATCGCTTTGGCGTGAATTTCCTCGATACATTCCCGCGCACGGCCCTGCAGGTCTTCGGCGGTTTCTTCGTCAAAGCCCTCGATCACCAGAATTTCATCCAGCTCTACATAGGCGACCTCTTCCAGCGTGGTGAACCCTTCAGCCACCAGCAATTGCGCCACCACCTCGTCCACGTTCATGGTTTCCATGAACAGGTTGGTGCGGGCGGTGAATTCGGCCTGACGGCGCTCTGATTCCTCGGCTTCTGTCATGATGTCGATGTCAAATCCGGTCAGCTGGGACGCCAGCCGCACGTTTTGACCGCGGCGGCCAATTGCCAGCGAAAGCTGTTCGTCGGGCACCACAACCTCGATCCGGTCGGCGTCTTCGTCCAGCACAACCTTTGCGACCTCGGCGGGTTGCAAGGCGTTCACCAGGAAGGTTGGCGCGTCTTCGTTCCACGGGATGATGTCGATCTTTTCACCCTGCAATTCGTTCACCACCGCCTGCACGCGGCTGCCGCGCATACCAACGCAGGCACCCACGGGATCAATCGAGTTGTCATAGGAAATGACGCCGATCTTGGCGCGGGAACCGGGATCACGCGCCACCGCTTTGATTTCGATAATGCCATCGTAAATTTCCGGCACTTCCATTTTGAACAGTTCCGCCATGAATTCCGGGGCCGTGCGGGACAGGAAAATCTGCGGCCCACGGGTTTCTTCGCGGACTTCACGCACATACGCCCGCACGCGGTCGCCGGGCCGGAAACCTTCGCGGTTGATCAACTGGTCGCGGCGAATAATCGCCTCGCCCCGGCCCACATCGACGATGACGTTGCCGTATTCAACCCGTTTGACCAGACCATTGATAATCTCGCCCACGCGGTCTTTGTATTCGGCGTATTGGCGGGCGCGTTCGGCCTCTCGCACCTTTTGCAGGATCACCTGCTTGGCCGATTGCGCGGCGATGCGGCCAAAATCCATCGGCGGCAGATCGTCGATGATCTTGTCGCCAACAGCCGGTGCGTCAAGATGGGCACGGGCATCATCGGCCGTCATTTCTGTGGAATGGTTTTCAACCTCTTCAACCACATGCCGCACCCGGGTCATTTTCAGCTCGCCCGACTTGCGGTCGATATGGGCGTGGATTTCCAGTTCGGCACCGTAGCGCTGGTTGGCGGCTTTCGCCATGCTTTCCTCCATCGCCTCGATCACCAGATCAGGGTCGATCAGTTTTTCACGGGCAACCGCATCGGCGATCTGCAGCAGTTCAAGGCGGTTTGCGCTGGTTATGGCCATTATGTTTCCTTCTCAGAGGTTTCTTCTGTTTCTATCTCGTCAAAATCGGCTTCGTTGAAACCGGCGTCTTTGCGGGCCTTCAACATCTTTGCGATCAGTTCGTCGGTCAGCACCAGCTTGGCATCTTCCAGCCAGTCAAATTTCAGGCCGATTGTGCCTTGCGGTATTTCAATCAGAACTTCGTCACCTTCCGTGCCGCGCAACAGGCCCTTGAACCGTCGTTGTCCGTCGATCAGTTCGGATGTTTCCAGTTTGGCCTCGTGATCCACCCAAGCATCAAAATCCTTCAGGCGGGTCAGCGGCCGGTCGATGCCGGGAGAGGAGACTTCAAGCGTATACTCCCCCTCGATCGGGTCTTCCACATCCAGAACTGCCGAAACTGCCGTGGAAATTTTGGCACAATCGTCCACCTCGATACTGCCGTCAGGCTTTTCCGCCATGATCTGCACGGTTGTATGCTTGCCCTTCATCAGCCGCAGACGCACCAACTCATACCCCAACCCCAAAATCATCGGCGTGACGATTTCGGCAAGGCGCTTGTCAATGGCGGCTTTGGCGATCAGGTCTGACATGTCTGCCTTTCAGGCATAAAAAAACGGGCGCGCGGCCCGTTGCGAAATCCGGTGGAAGTTTGGGGGTGGAAGCCAACCTTGCCGCTGTTGAGAGGGGATATAGGGGGGATGCGGGGGACTATCAAGCGGAATCAACAATTCCTCGACAATCATCTGTATGCCACTAA
>CAYZQS010000141.1:4124-5565 GCA_964480735.1 uncultured Rhodobacterales bacterium | reverse complement strand
TCGGGGTCACTGAAACTGGCTGTACGGGGCTTTAGATCACCCCCTCACCCACTATGCAAAAAATGCAGCACATCCCCGTCAACCACCGTATAACCCTTGCCTTCCACCCGCATTTTGCCGGCGTCTTTGGCGGGCTGTTCACCGCCCAGGGCCACGAAATCATTGAAAGAAATCGTTTCCGCCCGGATAAACCCCCGTTCAAAATCGCCGTGGATCACCCCGGCCGCGCGGGGGGCCTTGGTGCCAACGGGCACGGTCCATGCGCGGGTTTCCTTGGGGCCGACGGTGAAATAGGTCATCAGGTGCAAAAGGTCATAACCGGCGCGGATCAGGCGGTTCAATCCGGCCTCGTTCAATCCCATTTCTTCCAGAAACATGCCAACCTCGTCAGCGGCAAGCTGGCTGATCTCTTCCTCAATCGCGGCGGAAATCACCACACAGCCAGCGCCTTGCGCCGCCGCCATAGCCGCCACCGCTGCTGAGTGGGCGTTGCCATCAGCCGCCGCGCTTTCTTCCACATTGCAAACGTAAAGCACGGGCTTTGCAGTCAGCAGTTGCAGCATCTGCCAGCTGCGCCGCTCTTCGGTGGCAATATCAACCGTGCGCGCCGGTTTTCCCGCCTCAAGCACCGCCAGCGCGCGCCGCAAAAGGTCTTCCTGTTCCAGCGCCTCTTTGTCGCCGCCACGGGTTTTGCGCAAAAGGCTCTGCAGGCGTTTTTCGATGCTTTCCATATCGGCCAGCATCAGTTCTGTTTCGATGATCTCGGCATCCGCAAGCGGGTCAATCTTTGCGTTCACATGGGTGATGTCGTCGTCTTCAAAGCAGCGCAGCACATGGGCAATCGCGTCCACCTCGCGGATGGTGCCAAGGAACTTGTTGCCAAGGCCTTCGCCTTTGGACGCGCCTTTCACCAGCCCGGCGATGTCCACGAATGTCATCCGGGCGGGCAGGATTTGTTTGCTTTTGGCAATCGCGGCGAGTTTTTCCAGCCGCGCGTCGGGCACCGAAACCTCGCCCACATTCGGTTCAATCGTGCAAAACGGAAAATTCGCCGCCTGCGCTGCCGCCGTGCGGGTCAGGGCGTTAAACAGCGTGGACTTGCCCACATTCGGCAGGCCGACGATGCCGGTTTTAAATCCCATGATGTCCTCTGGCATTTGTTGTAGACGTGCGGGGCATCTATGGGCCGGGGCTGTGGTGCGTCAAGTATCGGGCCTGGGATTTCGCGCCAAATTGCCATTGATTTTTTGCCGGGGCTGCCCCAAACCCTTGTTCAGACCAAACTGAGACACCAGATGACCAGAATAGACACCAAATTCGCTACCCTGAAAGCCGAGGGCAAGTCTGCCTTTGTCACCTACGTGATGGCTGGTGATCCCACCTATGAGAAGTCCCTTGAGGTGGTCAAAGGCCTGCCTGCCGCCGGTGTGGACGTGATCGA
>CAYZQS010000141.1:0-4024 GCA_964480735.1 uncultured Rhodobacterales bacterium | reverse complement strand
TGCAAAACACCTCTGGCTTTTTGTATTATGTTTCCATCACCGGCATCACCGGCGCAGCCGAAGCCAGCGCCGCCGCCGTCGCCCCCGAGGTGGCCCGCATCAAGGCCGCCACCGATATTCCGGTCTGCGTCGGTTTTGGCATCAAAACACCCGAAGGGGCCGAAGCGATGGGCAAAGTGGCTGACGGCGTGGTGGTTGGCTCTGCTATTGTGGCCCGGCTTGGGGATGGTAAATCCGCCGCTGATGTGCTGAACTTCGTGCGCGAATTGGCAGATGGCGTGCACCGCGCCTAAGGACGTGAAAGGGCGGATATGCCGGTCATCACCTGTATCCAAGACCTGAAAGCCCTGTACAAACGGCGCGTGCCAACCATGTTTTACGACTATGTGGAAACCGGTTCGTGGAGCGAACAGACCTTTCGCGACAACTCCACCGATTTTGCCCGCCTGCGCCTGCGCCAAAAAGTGGCGGTGGATATGGAAGGCCGCTCTACCGCAACCCAAATGGTCGGTCAGGACGTCACCATGCCTGTGGCGCTGGCCCCCATCGGGCTGTGTGGTATGCAATCAGCGGACGGCGAGATCAAAGCCGCCCGCGCGGCAGAGGCATTTGGTGTCCCCTTCACCCTGTCGACCATGAGCATCTGCTCGATTGAGGACGTGGCCGAAAACACCAGCAAACCGTTCTGGTTTCAGCTTTACGTGATGCGCGACCGCGATTTCATCAACCGCCTGATTGACCGCGCCCGCGCCGCCAAATGTTCAGCACTGGTGCTGACGCTGGATCTGCAAATCATCGGTCAGCGCCACAAAGACCTGAAAAACGGCCTTGGCGCGCCGCCGAAGCTGACGATCAAAAACATGATTAACATGGCCACCAAGCCCCGTTGGGCCTTGGGCATGGCCCGCACCAAACGGCGAGAATTCCGTAATATTATCGGCCATGTGGACGGCCTTGAAGATATGGCCGAACTGGCCGAATGGACCGCCAGCCAGTTTGATCCCTCGCTGTCCTGGGACGATGTCAAATGGATCAAAAAACGCTGGGGCGGGCCGTTGATTCTGAAAGGCATACTGGATGTTGAAGACGCCAAACGCGCGGTCAAAACCGGGGCAGACGCAATCATTGTGTCCAACCACGGCGGCCGGCAACTTGACGGCGCCCTTTCGGCCATCACGGTTCTGCCAGACATCGTGGATGCTGTCGGTGACAAGATCGAGGTCCATATGGACAGCGGCATCCGCTCCGGTCAGGACGTCCTCAAGGCGCTGGCGATGGGGGCCAAAGGCACCTATATCGGCCGCTCTTGCATCTATGGTCTTGGCGCAATGGGTCAAGCCGGTGTGACCTCAGCCCTTGAGGTGATCCACAAAGAACTCGACACCACCATGGCGCTGTGTGGGCGGCGCAATGTGGCAGACCTAACCCGCGAAAACCTGCTGATCCCCGCCGATTTTCGCGGAATCTGGGAAGCGTCAAAACGACCTGCCAAATCAATATGACCTGTAAATGTTTCGCATGCGAAACATTTACGCCCTAAACCCGCTTTCACCGTTCCAAAAATACTCGCCGCGCGCAGCGCACCGGCCCGGCGTTTACAGATCAATGTCCAGCGTGACCGGAAAATGATCAGACGCCGCCAGCAAAGCCCGGCGCAATTTCGGGTTGTTAAAACATCCGGTGTCGTCAAAGGGGTGCCAGATTTGCCAGCGCGGGTTGTTGTGCCGTAAATCCGGTGAGACCATGATGTAATCCAGCAGCGCGTTCAAATAACGGCCCTGATCTTTTATGAAAAACCGCGAGGTGCTGGGGAGCACGCCCGGTCTTGGCTTTGTCGCCACGCTGGCGTGCGGATCAAACAGCATGTTCGCGCTGTCCTCGCTGCTGCCCAGCACCACTTCGACGCTGGACTGTCCAAACAGCTTTTCATACTCGTCCAGTCCCGGGCCGTCATTGAAATCGCCCAGAACGATGACGCTGTCATGTGCCGCCAGATGGGTGTCAACCCGGCGACGCAGCCAGATACACTGGGCCAGTTGCTTGCGCCGGTTGGCGATTGCAATGCGGATTTGGTCATTCAGATTTCGGGCACCATGCGGTGCCTTGGATTTTGCGTGCACGCCGATCAGGCGCAGTTGACGACCGGATTTGGTGGTCAGCTGAACCTCCAGCGGCGGTTTGGAAAATGAAATCGATTCACTTTTGTCGTCCAGATCAATATCCAGCCGAAAAACGGAATCAAATCTTGGACCGTCCAGCGCCGATCTGTGATTGTCAGGCAGGCCTCTGGGGTCATGGAATGCCTGCAGAATTTCCGGGTCATACAGCAGGGCTATTTCCTGCTGGGTTTCACTGCTGAACCCGCTGAGGGCGGCACTTGTGCGCAGCCTGAATCTGTTGGCAAAATTTTTCAAAGCGACGGTTGTGGATTTGGTTTTGTGGCTGTCCGGCGCTTCGATAATCATAACCGCGTCAGCGTCAATTGCCGCGAACACCTGCCCCAAAGCCGCCGTTTGCGCCGCCTTTGTTACATCACGCCTGCCGGACCATGTATCATCGTCAATCAGTTGATTCTGGCGGTTAAACAGATTTGTAAACCACTCCACATTATAAGTGGCGATGCGCATCACCCACGCCCGGTGGAAATCTCTTCCCAGGCCCGGTTGATCGCAACCAGACGTTTGGTTGCCAGATTTACCGCCTCTTTAGGCACCCCGCGGGCCATCATCGTATCGGGATGGCTTTCGCGCACAGCTTTGCGCCAGGCCGCGCGGATATCGGCCATTTTCGTCTCTGGTGTTACCCCAAGAACGTCGTAAGCGTCCGGCGGACGCCCCGGCGCAAACCGGGTGCGCAGCGTGCGGAACCGCCGCTCGCTGAGGCCGAAAATAGCGCTGACCTTATGGATAAAATCGTCTTCTTTCGGGTGATAAACCCCGTCTGCAAGGGCGATGTAAAACAACCCTTCCAGCAAATCCTCCAGCACCGGAGAGTTGCCCCGAAACATCGAGGCAACAGACCGGGCGTAGGTTTCAAACCCGGTTATGTCCTGCCGCGCCAGATTAAATACCCTGGCCGCCTGCGGTTCGTCCTTTTTTGGAATGTGAAAAACCTGCCGAAAGGCTGCAACTTCATCGCGGGTGACGTGACCGTCGGCTTTGGCCATCTTGGCGCCCAGCGCGATCACCGCAATGGCAAAGGCCACGGACCGTTCGGGTGGTGTGGAAAGCCGGGTAAACACATTGGACAGCGGCTCGCCCTTGGCAAGGGCGGAAACAGCATCGGCAATACGGGTCCACAAAGACATAAGATTACCTACTCAATTTCAGCGGGTTTGGAAAAGCCTAAAGCGACGGGCGTTTTATCTATATCCGCCGGAGGTTATTGAAATTTTGGAGCCCGGAGCGTCAGGCCGACGGCAAAACCCATCAAAGTATCTTTTGCATCAGAACCAGATCGTGCCAGTGGCCAAATTTTTGGCCAACTTCCGGCAGATGACCAACCTGCAAAAAGCCGCAGGATTTGTGAAAGGCAATGGCCGCCAGATTGGTTGCCGCAACGCCGCCGACCAAAACGTGGATCCCGTTCGTGCGCGCGTGCTGTTCAAGCTCCGCCAGCAAAGCCCGGCCCCGGCCCCTGCGCTGCGCCGGTCCGTTCAGAATAATTGTATGCTCTGCGGTTTCATCATAGCCGTTGCTGGCGCGAAACCGGCCATAAGTGGCAAAGCCCAGCAAGGTTTCCCCATCCACTGAAAGTAAAAATGGCTGGTTGTCACGGGCTTTCCGGCGCAGGTCCGCCTTTATTTTCGCGGTTGTTTTTTCGGTTTGGTTGAACGTGATAACACTGTCGCGGATGACCGGGTTCCACAATTTGGCGACGGCAGCGCAATCACTTATTTTGGCCGGACGAATTTGCAAGGTCGGCTCCTTTTTGACGCGGTATCGGGTCTACATTGTTTTGATTTTGAATTGAACCGGCGAATTTTTGCTGCCGTTCCGGGCGTCCGGGTGACATAAGGGGACTG
>CAYZQS010000140.1:0-5566 GCA_964480735.1 uncultured Rhodobacterales bacterium | reverse complement strand
CAAGGGCTGTCGCAGGCCGAGGTTGCCTATCAGAATGCGCTCATTTACGCGCGTGAGCGACTGCAGGGTCGCGCGGTCACCGGCGCTGAAAATCCCGACGGACCGGCAGACCCGCTGATCGTGCACGCCGATGTGCGGCGTAACCTGATGGACCAGAAATCGTTTGTCGAAGGTGGGCGCGCTTTTCTATTGTGGAGCGCCACGATGCTGGATGATTTTCACGCCACCGGCAACACCGACGCCGACGGGTTATTGTCATTGCTGACCCCTGTCATCAAAGGCTTTCTCAGCGATCAGGGCTTTGACATGACCGTGCAGGCACAACAGATTTACGGCGGCCACGGTTATATCGAAGAGCATGGCATGAGCCAATTCGCCCGCGACGCGCGTATCGCCATGATTTATGAGGGTGCCAACGGCGTGCAGGCGCTTGATCTGGTGGGTCGCAAGCTGGCGGCTGACGGTGGCAAGCACGTCATGGCGTTTTTTGAACTGGTCAAATCTTTTATCAGTGACAACAGTGACGACGCCGCGCTGCGCAAAGATTTTCTGGACCCGCTGAAATCCGCCTCCAAGGATTTGCAGGCAGCGACGATGTTTTTCATGGCCGAGGGGATGAAAAATCCCAACGCGGCGCTGGCTGGATCAAGCGATTTTATGCATTTGTTCGGGCATGTGTGTCTGGGGCTGATGTGGGCGCGTATGGCCAAGGCGGCAACGTCGGCCTTGGAAAACGGCACGTCTGACGTGACGTTCTATGAGACAAAGCTGGCAACCGGACGTTACTATATGGCGCGTCGCCTACCCGCCACACAAATGCATCTGACCCGTATTCAATCGGGTGCCGATCCGGTGATGGCACTGGCCGCGGAAAATTTCTGAAGGAACGCACTGATGTCCATGCACGCCCTGCCCTCTTCGTGGATGACCGATGAACACAGGATGCTTGGCGATATGCTGTCCCAGTTCATCGCTGACGAATGGGCGCCAAAGTTTGACAAATGGCGCGCACAGGGCGAAATGGACCGCGAGACGTGGCAGCAAGCCGGTGAACTGGGCTTGCTGTGTGCGTCGATCCCCGAAGAATACGGCGGTGCTGGGGGCGATTTTGGCCACGAGGCGGTATTGTCGATCGAGGCGGCCCGCGCCAACCTCGCCAGCTGGGGCAACGGTATCCATTCGGGCATCGTGGCGCATTACATTCTGGCTTTTGGCACCGAGGATCAGAAAAAACGCTGGTTGCCGAAAATGGCTACCGGCGAGATCGTCACCGCGCTGGCCATGACAGAACCATCGGGGGGCACCGATGTTCAGGGCATCAAAACCAAAGCCGTGCGCGAAGGCAACGTCTATCGGATGAGCGGTTCCAAGACCTTCATCACCAACGGCCAGCACGCCAATCTGATATTGGTTGCGTGCAAAACCGACCCCGGCGAAGGGTCCAAAGGCATCTCGCTGATCGCCGTTGAAACCGACGGGGCGACCGGGTTCTCGCGCGGGCGCAATCTGGACAAAATCGGGCTGAAGGCTGCGGATACGTCTGAACTGTTTTTTGACAACGTCGCCGTGCCGCCGGAAAACCTGCTGGGTACGCAGGAGGGACAGGGTTTCTATCAGATGATGCAGCAATTGCCGCAGGAACGGCTGATCATCGGCTGTGGCGCGGTCGGAGCTATGGAAGGGGCGCTGGAACGCACCATCGCCTATTGCAAAGAACGCGAAGCTTTTGGCAAACCGCTGATCAAATTTCAGAACACCCGTTTCAAACTGGCGGAATGCGCCACCAAGACGGCTGTGGCGCGCGCCTTTTTGGACAGTTGTATCGCGGCGCTGATCCGCGGTGAGCTTTCCGTGGAAACAGCCGCCATGTCAAAATACTGGCTCACGGACGTTCAGGGCGAAGTGATCGACGAGTGCTTGCAACTGCACGGCGGATACGGCTTCATGCAGGAATACGCGGTCGCCGAAATGTGGACCGATGCCCGCGTCCAGCGCATTTACGGCGGCACCAACGAGATCATGAAAGAACTGATTGCGCGCGGCCTGTAAACCGCGCGTCCCGGCGCCCGAGCCGGGACATCTAACAACAAGGAGCTTCCGGGCGTGATGACAACGAATTCGGAAAATACCGGATGCCTCCGGCGGGAGTATTTGGGCAAAGATGAAAGCGGCGCGCCCCTGCCTGCGTGTTCAGGCACAAACAGGGGCGACTTCACCTTTGACGGCCATCGGCTCTCCAGCCTGTACCGCAATTGCAGGCTAAGGTTGCGGGGATTAAGAAAAAGTTTAATAAAATTGTTTTCGGCTTCATCTTTGCAAAAATACTCAATTTGGGCCTTTCAACCGGAATCGAACTTATGTGGGGGAACACCATGACCATCAAACTGCACTGCTTTGGCGAAAGCGGCAACAGCTACAAGGCGGCGTTGGCGCTTGAATTGTCCGGCCTTACCTGGGAAGCGGTCCATGTGGATTTTTTCGGCGGCCAGACCCGAACAGCGGAATTTCGCAGCGACATGAATGTGATGGGCGAAGCGCCGGTTTTGGTTGACGGTGATGTGACCCTTTCACAATCGGGCGTCATTCAGGATTACATCAGCGAAAAATCCGGCCGTTTTGGCGGCAAGACATCGGCTGAGCGGCGCGAGATTTTACGCTGGGTGTTTTGGGACAATCACAAGCTGTCATCGGTGGCCGGGCTGACACGGTTTTTGATGAATTTCCTGCCAAAAGACAAACGCCCGCAAGAGGTGATCGGATTTTTTCAGGGGCGTCTGAAAGCCGCTTACACCACGCTGAACGCCGCCCTTGAAGGCCGCGACTGGCTGGTGGGGGACAGCATTACAAATGCCGACATGTCCTGCTGTGGCTATCTGTTTTACGAAGAACCATTTGGATTTGAGCGCAAAGATTACCCCAATATCGACGCCTGGCTGACCCGCATCAGCGCACAGCCCGGCTGGAAACATCCCTACGATCTGATGCCCGGCAGCCCGGCTGACCGCGCATAACACAAAGGAAACATCATGGAAGACGCTTATATTTACGACGCCGTGCGCAGCCCGCGTGGCAAGGGCAAAGCGGACGGCACTTTGCACGAGGTGACCGCTGTCAACCTGTCCGCGCAAACCCTGAACGAGCTTAAGAACCGCAACGATCTGGACAGCACCCTGATTGAAGACGTGATCTGGGGCAACGTCACCCAGGTGGGCGAACAGGGCGCCTGTCTGGCCCGCTCTGCCGTTTTGATGTCTGAATTTGACGAGCAGGTGCCCGGCGTTTCCGTCAACCGTTTTTGTGCTTCGGGTCTTGAAGCCGTCAATATGGCGGCGGGTCAGGTGCGCGGTGGCATGGGCAAGGCCTACGTCGCCGGTGGCGTGGAAAGCATGAGCCGGGTCGCTATGGGCAGCGATGGTGGCGCCATTGCGGTTGACCCGACGCTGGCCATGAAAACCTATTTTGTGCCCCAGGGCATTTCGTCTGACATCATCGCCACCAAATACGGATTTTCCCGCGATGATGTGGATGCCTATGCGGTTGAAAGCCAGAAACGCGCCGCTGCGGCCCGCGCCGAGGGGCGGTTTTCTAAATCGGTCTATTCCCTGCGTGATCAAAACGGCGTTGAAATTCTGGGTCAGGACGAAATGATCCGCGAGACCGATATGCAGGCGCTTGGCGGGCTGAACCCGTCGTTCAAGGCCATGGGCGAAGTGATGCCCGGATTTGATGCGGTGGCGATCCTGAAATACCCGGAACTGGAAAAGATCAACCACGTGCACCACGCGGGCAATTCCTCCGGCATCGCTGATGGCTCGGCGGCGGTTTTGATCGGCAATAAGGAATTTGGCGTGGCGGCGGGCCTGAAACCCCGTGCACGCATCAAAGCGGCGGCAAAGATTGGCACTGATCCCACCATCATGCTGACCGGCCCCGTGCCGGTCACCGAAAAAATCCTGCGCGAAAGCGGCATGGAGATTGGTGATCTGGACCTGTTTGAAGTAAACGAGGCCTTTGCCAGCGTTGTTCTGCGCTTTCAGCAGGCCTTTGACGTGGATCACGCCAAGCTGAACGTCAACGGCGGGGCGATTGCCATGGGGCATCCTTTGGGTGCCACCGGCGCGATGATACTGGGCGCGTTGCTGGACGAGCTTGAGCGGTCCGACAAAACCACAGGACTGGCGACCTTGTGCATCGGTTCGGGCATGGGTGCGGCCACGATAATTGAACGGATTTAAGGACAAGAACATGACTGATTTCACCTATGACGTAGACGGCGACGGCATTGCCACAATCACCTGGAATTGCCCGGATAAATCCATGAATGTCATGTCTCAAAGCGGCCTGACAGAACTCAGCGACAGCATCGACGAAGCCCTTGGCGATGACGCGGTCAAAGGCGTGGTTATCACCTCCGGCAAAAAGGATTTTGCCGGTGGCATGGACCTGAACGTGCTGGCCGATATGAAAACCGCTGCGGGCGCTGATCCGGCCAGAGGTCTGTTTGACGGCATCATGCAGATGCACGGGTTGCTGCGTAAAATTGAACTTGCAGGCATGGATTTCAAAACCAAGAAAGGCGGCAAACCGATCGCCGCCGCCATGCCCGGCACCGCTGCGGGCATCGGCCTTGAACTGCCGCTGTCGTGTCACCGGATATTTGCAAGCGACAATGACAAAGCCAAAATTGGCCTGCCCGAAATCATGGTTGGCATTTTCCCCGGTGCGGGTGGCACCATGCGTCTGTCGCGAAAACTGGGGGCCATGGCCGCGGCACCGCTGTTGCTGGAGGGTAAAATGTTGTCGCCCGCCAAGTCGAAATCCGCGGGCGTGATTGATGAAGTCGTGCCCGGCGACGAACTGCTGGCGCGCGCCAAGGACTGGGTGAAAAACGCCAGTGACGCCGATCTGGTCAAACCCTGGGATGCCAAAGGATATAAAATGCCCGGCGGTGCGCCCTATCATCCCGCCGGATTCATGACGTTTGTCGGGGCATCCGCCATGATCCACGCCAAAACCCAAGGCGTATATCCCGCCGCCAAGGCATTGCTGGCGGCGGTTTACGAGGGCGCACTGGTGCCATTTGACACCGCGCTTAAGATCGAGGCGCGGCATTTCACCAGCGTGTTGATGAACCCCAGTTCCAGCGCCATGATCAATTCGCTGTTCATCAACAAGGAAGCGTTGGAAAAAGGCGCGGTGCGACCCAAAGACGTGCCAGATCAATCCGTCAAAAAACTGGGTGTTCTGGGCGCTGGTATGATGGGGGCCGGCATCGCGCTGGTGTCAGCCCGCGCAGGCATTAAGGTGGTGCTGCTGGATCAGGATCAGGCGGCGGCTGACAAGGGCAAAGCCTATTCAGAGGCTTATGCCGACAAGGGAATCGCGCGGAAAAAATCGACGCCGGAAATGAAAGCGGCATTGCTGGCCAATATCACCGCGACCACCGATTATGCCGCGCTGAAGGGTTGTGATCTGATCATCGAGGCGGTGTTTGAAGACGTTGGCATCAAAGCCGAAGTGACCGCCAAAGTGGACGCGGTGATTGACGCGGATTGCGTTTATGCCT
>CAYZQS010000139.1:0-5608 GCA_964480735.1 uncultured Rhodobacterales bacterium | reverse complement strand
TCAGATCAGTCACCTGATTGATCCGTATCCCGGGCCTCATCCACCAGCATCACCGGAATTCCGCCCCGGATTGGAAAGGCCAGACGGGCGTTCTTGGAAATCAGTTCCTGCGCCTCCCCGTCATAAATCAAAGGCCCGCGGGTGACCGGACAAACCAGCGTTTCCAGCACTTTACGCTCAACATCCCGGCTGTCCCCGCTCATTGCAGCTTGCCCTCGTCGCCACCGCCGCGAAGGGCAAACTCAATCAAGGTCACCAGAACTTCGCGCCTGTCCGTCAACGTTGGCGCCTCCAACAGCGCCTGCTTGTCTTCAACATTGAACGGGCACAGCATGGACAGGGAATTGATCAACAATTCATCCTCCGCCTTTTTCAAACTGTCCCACTCAAATTTCAAACCGGCACTTTTGAAATAAAGCGCCAGCCGCTTTAAAAAGTCAGGCCGGTCAAAGCGGGGATCATTCTCTGATGCACCCAGATCCTTTTGAAAACTTTGCCAGTCCACATCCCCACGCAGATAGGGTGAAAAGCTGTCGTGCTGGTTGGAAATCCGAAACCGCGAAACCCCGCTCAGTTCAATCATATACCGGTTATCAACGGTCTCCGAAAACCGAACCACCCGCCCGGCGCAACCAATCGTGTGATTGCGCGCGGTCTGGCCATTGGTGGCCTGATCAAGCGGCTGCACCATTCCAATCAGCCGATGCGAGGTTTTCAGCGTGTCTTCCAGCATCGCCAGATAACGGGGCTCAAAGATATTCAGCGGCAACCGTGTGCGCGGCAACAGCAAAGCGCCCGGCAAAGAAAACAAAGGAATCGTGTCAGGCAGGTCAGCGGGTTTGAACATGAAACAAACTTAAACCAGTTTACGCGTCACGCAAAGATCATAGAGCTTAACCTGCGCCGCCCTGTAAGAACCACGGGGTCTTTGGCGTCCAGACTGTCAAAAACCTTGAACAACTGCGTTTTGGCCGCCTCGTCTTGCCACGCAGGGTCCCGGCGAAACAATTCCAGCAACTGGTCAACCGCGCCTGCCGCATCTCCGGTTGCCGCCAGCGCTGTCGCCAAATCAAGCCGGATCTGATGATTGTCAGGCTCTGCCTCAATCGTTGACATTAGTTCGCCAACCGGCCCGGCATCCTGCGCCGCCGCCGCCAGATCCACCTGTGCACGCACGGCGGCAATCTCGGCTGCGCCCCGCAGCGCTTCCGGCACATTATCCAGCAATGACTTGGCGTTTTCCTCGTCCCCCACCGCCAGATGCGCCCGCACCAGCCCGGCATAAGCCGCGCCACTGGTTGGGTCCTCACCCAAAATCGCGGCAAACGTCTGCACAGCATCCACCGCCGCCCCGTCAGCCAGCATTTGTTCCGCCATTTCAAGCGCTTCGTCCAGCCCGCCGCCGCCATCACCGCCCAGCGCCGCGATCTTTTTTACAAACTTCGAAATCTCGCCGGGGGATTGCGCGCCCATAAATCCATCCACCGGCTTGCCATCCACAAAAGCAAACACCGCCGGAATAGACTGCACCCGCATCTGCTGGGCGATCTGCTGGTTCTCGTCAACGTTGACCTTGACCATCCTGACCTTGCCACGCTCTGCCGTCACAGCCGCCTCCAGCGCCGGGCCCAGCGTCTTGCACGGCCCGCACCACGGTGCCCAGAAATCAACGATCACCGGCACCGCCGCACTGGCCTCAACCACATCCGCCATGAAAGTGGCCTCGCTGCTGTCGATCACCAGATCACCCGCAGGTGCCGCCTCTTTGCCAAATTCCAACATTCGATATTCCTATCGCGATTGATTAACCTTCGCAGTCAATCTAGGCAGCCTTTTGCCAAGGCCCAAGGGGCAATTCAAGTTACAGATCAAATGTCGCAAACAGCGGCGCGTGATCAGATGGCTTTTCCCAGCCCCGGGCGTCCCGATATACCCGGCTGGAGTGACCCGCCCCGGCGATATCCCCCGTTGCCCAGATATGATCCAGCCGCCGGCCCTTATCCGCCAAATCCCAGTCCCGCGCCCGGTAAGACCACCATGTATACAGCTTCCCCTCCGGAATATCGGCACGGGTCACATCCACCCAGCCGCCCTCCGCTTGTGTCTTGGCAAGCGCCGCCACCTCAACAGGCGTGTGCGACACCACTTTTAGCAGCTTTTTATGGTCCCAGACATCATCTTCGCGCGGCGCAATGTTCAAATCGCCCACCAGGATGGAACGTTTTGGCGGATTCATGCGAAAATGATCCCGCATATCGGCAAGATAATCCAGCTTCTGGCCAAATTTCTCGTTCACCGCACGGTCCGCCACATCGCCACCTGCGGGCACGTAATAATTATGTATCTCCACGCCGTTCTCCAGCCGCGCCGCCACATGCCGCGCGTGTCCCAACTGCGCAAAATCATACCGTCCAACCTCAACCAGCGGCAGGCGCGACAGGATCATCACCCCGTTATAGCCCTTCTGCCCGTTGGCAACCACGTGCCTATAACAAAGTGCCGCAAACCCGTCCGTCGGTATTTTGTCCACCGGCGACTTGCATTCCTGCAAACACAAAACATCCGGTGCCTGTTCGCGCAGCAATTTCAATACGATAGGCTCGCGCAGGCGCACAGAATTGATGTTCCAGGTGCAAATCGTGAAAGCCATTAAAGGTTCAACCCGTCTTATATCGTCGCCACTCAACGACCATACCCAGCCCACAACGCGCCTGCAACATCGCTTCTTATTGGTTCAAATATCCACCCGTAACAGCCAAAAAAAAGGCCCGGTGAACAAACCGGGCCAGTCTTTCAGGGAGGGAAATTTCGGGCGTCAGGCAACCAAACGGTATCCACCGCTTTCGGTCACCAGCAACCGCGCGTTGGACGGGTCCGGCTCGATCTTCTGCCGCAGCCGGTAAATATGGGTTTCCAAAGTATGCGTTGTCACGCCGGGGTTATAGCCCCAGACCTCGTGCAGCAGTATATCGCGGGCAACAACGCCTTCGGTGGCCCGGTACAGGAACTTCAGGATATTGGTTTCCTTTTCCGTCAGCCGGATTTTCTTTTCGTCATCGGTCAGCAACATCTTGTTGGCCGGTTTGAACGTGTAAGGCCCAAGCTGGAACACCGCGTCCTCTGATTGTTCGTGCTGGCGCAACTGGCTGCGAATCCGTGCCAGCAACACCGGAAATTTGAAGGGTTTTGACACATAATCATTGGCGCCCGCGTCCAGCCCCAAAATCGTGTCCGCGTCGCTGTCGTGCCCCGTCAGCATGATAATCGGGCATTTGACGTTCTGCTTGCGCATCAGACGGCACAATTCGCGCCCGTCCATATCCGGCAGACCAACATCCAAAATCACCAGATCATAAACCGCCTCTTTGGCACGCTCCAAACCGGCGGCCCCGTCCTCTGCTTCAAACACGTCAAATTCTTCCGTCAAAACAAGCTGATCCGCCAAGGCTTCGCGCAGATCTTCATCGTCGTCGACCATCAGTATCTTTTTGATGTTTGCCATTTTGGCATACCCCGTTGATTGTTTCTGCACTAGACATGTGCCCTTAGGTGCTGTCGAACAAGTTATACGGCAAATGCCTCACGTCCTCGTGTCGAATTCGCGGGAAATGTTTCAAATTCAGGCCTGAGCCGATATAGATCGATGTAAAATGTTTCAAAGGGAAGCCTTGTGGTTTTATGCGTAACTGTACCGGAAAAGATCGCCCGCCTGCGGGCCGATATGCGCATGGGCGTGCCTGTGGTTCTGTCCGGCAATAACGTCAAAGCGCTGGTGCTGGCGGCTGAAACCACCACAGCCGGGCGTTTGGCGGACCTGCGAGGCATTTCGGAAGATCTGGTTCTGGCCGTCACGGCACGCCGGGCTGAAACGCTGCACGCGCGGGCTTATGACGGCGACGTTGCCCGTATCGAGCTGCCAAGGACCGCCGATGTCAGATGGGTAAAGGCAATGGCCGATCCCTCCGAAGACCTGAATTCGCCGATGAAAGGCCCCTGTATCAGCCAGCGCGAGGGCAGCGCTGATCTGCACCGCGCCGCCATTACGATTTGCAAGCAGGCGCATTTGCTGCCTGCGGTATTGGTTCTGCCCCTGTCAGGCGACGCGCATTTTCCTGATCTTAACCACCTTGATCTGGATGAAGCGACCCCGGCACTGGACGATTACCGCCACCTGCACGAGGTCGCGGTGGCCAACCTGCCGCTTCAGGTCTCTGAATCCGGCAGGCTGCACGTCTTTCGCCCGGATGACGGCGGCGAGGAACATTATGCCATCGAAATCGGCCAGCCACCGCGCGGTGCACCGGTTTTGTCCCGCCTGCATTCCGCCTGTTTTACCGGAGACCTGATGGGCTCGTTGAAATGCGACTGCGGCCCGCAGCTGCGCTGTGCGTTGCACCAGATCGGTGAAGAGGGCCAGGGGGTGCTGCTGTATCTCAATCAAGAGGGCCGCGGCATTGGCCTTGCCAATAAAATGCGCGCCTACTCCTTGCAGAACCAGGGCTTTGACACGGTTCAGGCCAATCACCGGCTGGGCTTTGAAGACGACGAACGGGATTTTCGCATCGGTGCGCAGATATTGAAATCTCTGGGCTTTGACGCCGTGCGACTGATGACCAACAACCCGGCCAAGATTGAAATGATGCAGACCTGCGGAATAACCGTAACCGACCGGGTGCCGCTTAAGGTTGGTGAAAACCGGTTCAACACCGATTATCTGGCCACCAAGGCGGCCAAAAGCGGCCATCTGCTGTGATTGCCCGGTTTGGCGATCTTGTCATCGGCAAATGGGGCGCACGGTATCGGGGTGCGGTTTTTCCCTGTTCAATCGGGCGCGGCGGCATCGGTGTTAAAGGCGGCGAAGGCGACGGCATCACACCAAAAGGCACATTTCAAATCTGCGGGATTGGCTTTCGCGCTGACAGGTTGGCGCCGCCCAATTGCTCAATTCCATCGCACCCGACTGGCCCACAGGTCATCTGGTCTGACGACCCGAAAGACCCGGACTATAATCACGGCCTCACCGCAACCAACCACCCGTTCAGCCACGAACGGCTTTTCCGTGCTGATCCTCTGTACAATCTGTTTGCTATCCTGAATTTTAACTGGCCGGTGGCCGTGCCCGGCAAAGGCTCCGCCATTTTCCTGCATATCTGGCGTGCGCCGCGGCATCCAACCGAAGGCTGCGTTGCCTTTTCCCCAGCGGTGTTCCGCTTCATCCTGCAAAGCTGGACCGCCGATAACCGCGTGGTCATCCGCTAGAGCCGCGTCCTGCGCAAAAAGCGATTTTGAAATCGCTTTCAAAGACTTTTCCAAAAGTCTTTTTCCGGTGCGAAGCTTTGATTGCACGGCTCGCCCGGGCAATATCCGCCGCCCGGCAATCATACATATACAAACCATACGAAATACATATGAAATACGCCTGTGGTATTTTCACAATGATTACAGTTTGTTAACTATAATCCCGTGACCCAAATACACCAGTCCCCACCCGCACATGAGTCGCGCCCATCTTAACAGCCAATTCAAAATCACTGCTCATGCCCATAGACAGTCCGGCCAATCCGTTCCGCGTGGCGATCCCGGCAAGCATGGCGAAATGGTCCGCCGC
>CAYZQS010000138.1:0-5709 GCA_964480735.1 uncultured Rhodobacterales bacterium | reverse complement strand
ATCGCCACCCAGACGGTCAGCATTTGAATGTCCTTTGCGTCGTCGGTTAATACCGCCTCATCCTGATGCCAGTTGGTTTTGGCAATGTTGCTGTCTATTTCACCGCCCGGCAAGGCCCATTTGGGCGGTTTGATCCGTGTGTGCTGCACCGGATTGCTGGTCAGCTCTCCGCCAAGTACAGATTGCGCAATATCCAGGATTGCCGGATGCCGCAGCAAATTGTGAAACACCGCCGGGCTGGCGTTCAGCGTTGCCGCTTTGTCCATGCGTTGCAGCAACGGCAGCGAAATATCCAGATGCTGGTACAAGTCATACATCTGGTCCAGTTGCGTCAGGATTTTGGGATAACGTTCCTCGAAAGGCAGATTATCGTGGGCTTCAGATATTTTGCCGGATTGCACCAGACGCGGCACTTGCTGATCCAAAACCGCAGCATAATCCATTCGCAACGCTTCAAGGTCTGATTCTTTCAGCACATCCTCGACAATCAAATACCCGGATTCATTGAAAAATTCCAACTGTTTGTTCGTCAGACCGGTCATTGGCGTCACTCCGCTACCGATTAATTTGGTTCGATATTAATGCCGCAAAAATACCGGTCAAATCCATTTCATGTCGTTTTTAAACCGCAGGAAACGGGTGGATTCACAGCGCCCTATGCGCCATTTAGCGGTATAAGGAGCAAGACATGACCCATAACCCTTACCATTATGATCTGATCGGTCGCGCGATAACCTATATCGGCGACAACGCCGCCAACCAGCCAAGTCTGGATGACGTTGCCGCGGCGACCGGCTTGTCACCGGCGCATTTTCAGCGGATGTTTTCCAGATGGGTTGGCGTCAGCCCGAAAAGATACCAGCAATATCTGATGCTGGACCACGCCAAAGACCTGCTGCAAAACCGGTTTACCGTTTTGGACACCTCCCATGAAACCGGCCTTTCGGGATCATCGCGTCTGCATGATCTTTTCCTGCGTTGGGAAGCCATGAGCCCGGGTGAATACGCGGCAAAAGGTGCCGGGTTGACGATTTTCTTTGATTGGTTTGACAGCCCATTCGGCGATATGCTGGTGATGGGAACACGTCGTGGCATTTGCGGCATGGCGTTTTCCGCGGAATGCGGCAGGCCCGAGGCCTTTCGTGATATGTCAGCGCGTTGGCCGCTGGCGGCGTTTGTGCGGGACGGTACGCCGTTAAAGGATTGGGTCAATGCTGCGCTTGGAAAAGGCTCAGAGGCGCGGCTGCATCTGATTGGCGCACCATTTCAGATCAAGGTCTGGGAAGCTTTGTTGGCAATCCCGTCCGGTCACGTCACCACATATTCGGAAATCGCCCAGCACATCGGCAATCCAAAAGCCGTAAGGGCGGTGGGAACGGCCGTTGGCAAAAATCCGGTCAGCTGGTTAATCCCCTGCCATCGAGCATTGCGCAAATCGGGTGGTCTGGGCGGATACCATTGGGGTCTGCCCGTCAAGCGGGCGCTGCTGGCATGGGAATCTGCACGGTTGGAAGCGGCGGAATAACGTCTCAGGCGGTTTGTTGCGCAGGCAGCATTGCCTGTTTTGCACCACCTCAATTACCTGTTATGCTGATGAAAACAAAAATCAGCAGGCAACGAGGCCCCAATGCACCGCACCGCCAAAGTAACATCCGTGATCGCTATATCGGCTTTCACCCTGACAGCCTGTACTGATCAAAACGGCAGACCGCTGAACAACACCAACGACGGCCTGTTGATCGGTGGCGCGTTGGGCGCGATTGCCGGTGCCTTTGGCAAGAAACCCAAGGTCAACAGCATTGTCACCGGTGCGGTTGTGGGGGCCGCCATCGGCGGGTTGATCGGACAAGAGCTGGACCGGCAGGAAGCGGCGCTGCGAGCCAATATTGCCAGCGGCGACGTGGTGATTGTCAACACCGGCACAGAACTTGTGGTCGTTCTGCCGGAAGCAATAACATTTGACACCGGCAGCGATTTTGTCCGCGACACCCTGCTGGGTGATCTGCAGGTATTGGCTGAAAACCTTAACGAATTTCCCAACACAACCGCCGATATCATTGGCCATACAGACAATGTGGGTGCCGCCAGTTTCAATCAGGAACTGTCGGCCCGGCGGGCAAATGCTGTCTCGGCCATCCTGCTTGAGGACGGCGTTGATCCCGGACGCATCCGGGCTTTTGGCCGCGGCGAGGACGAACCAAAAGCCACCAACCTGTCTGAAGAGGGCCGTGCAGCCAACCGGCGGGTTGAGATTATTATTCGCCCAATCGGCTGAAGCGGGCCCAGAAATCCGCATACCAAAGACAAACCGCCTGTATTAAAGGCCTGCGCTACAGCGGCGCCAATTGGACCTCTCGGCTTGATAACGGCAGTCTGCCGGCGGTCCCTCTGGTTCAACAGTTCGGAGTTCCGGAAGTCTGGCATTCCGGAAGTCTAGTATTCCGGAAGTCCAGTTTTCCGGAACTCCAGTATTCCGGAAGTCCAAACTTCCAAAAGCCCGGAATTCCGAAGAAGCAGATTTTTTGCAAACCGGTATTTCTGAACGCCCCTGCATCGCCGCACAGCCGGATCGCCAATTCATTGCACCGTCCTTTTTGCGCCGAAGGCCGGACAGGAAAGTGTTTCCGTCGTTAAGAACCGGCACGCAAAGTTACATATTAAAACGAATGTCGTTTGCAATTTTCGAACGGCGTTTATGCCGTTGCGAAAACCTTTCCAATGCAAAATACTTGACCCAAATGCGGCTTTCCGCTCATTTGGTTATAATAGCGAACCAATTTCACCCTAACCCCGATGCCCTTTCAAAAAATCACCGCCGAAAAGCTTTCAACCGCCGTTACGCTTCAGATCGAAACCCTGATTCTGCGCGGGATTTTGCGCCCGGGCGAGCGGCTTCCGGCAGAGCGTGATCTGGCCACCCGCATGAATGTTTCGCGCCCCAGCCTGCGCACCGCCATTGCCGATTTGGAAGCCAGGCAATTGTTGAGCACAAAGGCCGGCGCAGGGGTGTTTGTGGCCGAGGTTCTGGGCTCTGCATTTTCACCGCCGCTGATCGCCCTGTTCGCCTCGCACGACGAGGCGCTGTTTGACTATCTGTCGTTTCGCCGCGATCTGGAAGGGCTGGCTGCGGAACGGGCGGCCAAACTTGCCAGCGATACCGATCTGCAAGTGATTCAGACGGTTTTTGACAAAATGATTTCCGCTAAGTCTCCGCAACTGGAGGCGCGTTTTGACGCCGAATTTCATCTGTCCATCATCGACGCTTCGCATAATGTTGTCATGCTGCACATGATGCGCTCGATGTTCGAACTGCTGCAGACGGGCGTTTTTTACAACCGTCAGATCATGTTCAAACAACAAACAACCCGCGAGGCCCTGCTGGCCCAGCACAGGGCCATCAACGATGCGCTGCAAAAGCGCGATCCAGGACTGGCACGAGCCGCAGTCGAACTTCACCTGAACTATGTTGAACAAGCCCTACGCGCTGATCGAAAAGCCAGCGCCAGCGAGCAGGTTTCGCAAACGCGCCTGAGACGTGAAATTGCCAAGTAGAGCCACGAATTCGATTCGCTGTCTAAGATTGAAAGTCTCAGACCCAAAACAATCTATGCAATTAAGGCAAATCAAACACAATTGATATTGTTTCCAATTTCGCAACAAAACGCATGAATTCTATCTATATGAAGCCGATACTGGTGGAATTCCTTAATATTTTGACAACACCCGCACCCAATGAGACCATTTAGCGCTAATTGTTCTCATTGGAGATATTTATGAACCATTATCTAGCCGCTGCCGCCATAGCTTTGGCTGCCGCCAGCGCCGCTGACGCACAGGTCGTCTATTACCCCGTCACATCGGGCTACGTAACCCATACAGCCTATCCTGACAGCTGGAACGGCGGCCCGCCGATTGCCTCGCCGGGTGGCTATCATCAATATGCAACTCACCAGCCAACATATTACGAAACCCCGGTGCAAGCCCACAGCATCACGCATACCCACAGTCACACCCATTCGCACGGGCACGCAACCAATGTAACAACCGTTGTAAGCCACAAAAAACTTCTGGTTCCCACATATCGGACGGGTGTTGGAAATCATCGCTTAATCGGCGGACCATGTGGTTGGGGCACGAATTGCACAACCTACGACGGGGACAATTTTACCTATATCCATCCTGCGCAACAGTAGGCGCGTGGACTAAAAAAGGCCCGGACAGTTGACCGGGCCTTTGATTTTTTGGTGATCCGTCTCGACAGATTGATTTAATTCAGCTTGCCGCCAACATCCTTGATCGCCGCATCCACCAGTGCGCCGCCGTCCTTGGCGCTCATGCCACCGGCTATCACGTCAGAGGCCGCGGCAATCGCCACCGAAATGGCGGTGTCACGAACTTCCCTGACAGCCGACGCCTCGGCAGAAGCGATCTGGTCCTCCGCTGCCTGCAAACGCCGCGCAATCGACGCCTTAAGGTCTTCCTGCGCTTGAATTCCCGCAGCTTCCGCTTCCGCCTTGGCGTGGGCCACGATGCCGGCGGATTGCTCTGCCACTTCTTTTTGCTTGCGCTCGTAAGAGGCCAGCAAACTCTGCGCTTCCTCGCGCAATGTTCGCGCGGTATCCAGTTCCTCGCGGATACCATCCGCGCGTTTGTCCAAAATGCCGCCAATAAGGGACGGCACCTTCAAATAAAGCAACACCGCGACAAACAAAACAAAGGCAATCAGCACAACAAAGTTGGTGTTGTTCAGGCTGATAAACGGCCCGCTGGCCGCCAAAACCGGGCTGGCCACAAGACCGCACAGCGCCGTCAGAAACGAAAGGTTCCTCATGTGCTCAGTCCTTTCATCCGCGCTGTTACCGCCGCTGCAACCGCCTTGGTGTCGCCGGATCCCGGCATCACCGCCTTGATGATCTCAGACGTGGTTGATTTGGCAACCGCCTCCACGCTTTTCATGGCGCTGTCACGAATTTCGGTGATTTTCGCCTCGGATTCCGAAGCCTTCACCGTAATTTCGGCATCCGCCAGCGCGATTGCTTCATCCAGATCCTTCTGAATTTCGGCTTTGGCCTCGGCCACAATCCGCCCGGCCTCTGTGCGGGCTTCGGCAAGCGCTGCATTATAGGCCTCTTCCGCCTCCACCGCTTTTTGCTTAAAGCTTTCAGCCGCTTCCAGATCGCCAGCCATAAGGTTTCGCCGCTCGGCCAGCACGCTGGTGATCCGTGGAAACGCCACCCGCGTCAGGACGAAATAGATAATGACCAGCGTGACCACCAGCCAGAAAATCTGGTTGGGGAACCAGTCAAAGTTCAGCTGCGGCATACCTTCGTAATGCTCAGCCGCCGCAACCTGTCCCGCTTCTGTTGATTCAGATGCCATAGCACCCTCCGCTTGCAATAACGCTCCCAGAGCGACCCGTTATACCAGGATCGCCCGACTTTCGGACTTGAGTTACTGCGCGTACATCAACAACAGCGCCACCAGGAATGAGAAGATCCCAAGAGCCTCGGAAAACGCAATACCGATAAACATGGTCGCTGTCTGACCACCGGCTGCCGACGGGTTGCGCAAAGCACCAGACAGGTAGTTGCCCACAACATGGCCCACACCAACGGCCGCGCCGCCCATGCCTGTACAGGCCAGACCAGCGCCGATCAGTGCGCCCATTTGTACCAGATCGCCTTCTACTGCCATTTGATTTCTCCTTGT
>CAYZQS010000137.1:0-5865 GCA_964480735.1 uncultured Rhodobacterales bacterium | reverse complement strand
TTCTTGCCCTTTCGCCCCCCCTCCCCTATATCGCCTCACATGTTAAATGCCCCCTCAAACCAACCCATTTTGCCGCCTCAAATCGCCCGACGTCGCACGTTCGCGATCATCAGCCACCCGGACGCCGGCAAGACCACCCTGACGGAAAAATTCCTGCTGTATGGCGGTGCCATTCAGATGGCCGGACAGGTGCGCGCCAAGGGCGAGGCGCGGCGCACGCGGTCTGATTTCATGCAGATGGAAAAGGACCGCGGCATATCGGTGTCAGCCAGCGCAATGTCGTTTCCGTTCAAGGACTTCTGGTTCAATCTGGTGGACACGCCGGGCCATTCTGATTTTTCCGAAGACACGTTTCGCACCCTCACAGCGGTGGATGCGGCGGTGATGGTGATTGACGGGGCCAAGGGCGTTGAAAGTCAGACGCAAAAGCTGTTTGAGGTTTGCCGCCTGCGCGACCTGCCGATCCTGACGTTTTGCAACAAGATGGACCGCGAAAGCCGGGATACCTTTGACATCATTGACGAAATTCAGGAAAATCTGGCCATAGACGTTACCCCCGCCAGCTGGCCCATCGGCGTTGGCCGGGATTTTATCGGATGCTATGACGTCCTGAACGACCGTTTGATCCTGATGGACAAAGCGGATCGCAACAAGGTGGCAAAGGCGGTTGAAATCAGCGGGCTGGATGATCCGAAACTGCGGGATCACATCCCGGCAGACCTGCTGGCCACCTTCCTTGAAGAGGTTGAAATGGCGAAAGAATTGCTGCCCGTCTTTGACGCAGCAGCGGTTCTCAACGGTTCCATGACACCCATCTGGTTTGGCTCTGCGATCAACTCTTTTGGTGTGCAAGAGTTGATGAACGGCATCGGTGATTTTGGCCCGCCACCGCAGGTGCGACCCGGCGAGCCCCGACAGGTTTTACCGCAGGAACAAAAGGTTACAGGCTTTGTTTTCAAGGTTCAGGCCAACATGGACCCCAAGCACCGCGACCGCATCGCCTTTGTGCGCCTGTGTTCCGGGCACTTCAAACGGGGCATGAAGCTGACCCATGTGCGCAGCAAAAAGCAAATGGCGGTGGCCAGCCCGATGCTGTTTTTGGCCTCTGACCGCGAGCTGGCGGAAGAGGCCTGGGCGGGTGATATCATCGGCATTCCCAACCACGGGCAGCTGCGCATCGGTGATGCTCTGACTGAAGGTGAAAGCCTGCGCTTTACCGGCATACCTTCATTTGCACCAGAGTTGCTGCAATCGGTCCGTGCCACCGATCCGTTGAAATCAAAGCATCTGGACAAGGCCCTGAACCAGTTCGCCGAGGAAGGGGCCGCCAAGCTGTTCAAACCGATGATTGGCGCGGGCTGGATCATCGGTGTGGTTGGCGCGTTGCAATTTGACGTGCTCGCCAGCCGGATCGAGTTGGAATATGGCCTGCCGGTGCGCTTTGATCCCAACCAGTTTACCTCTGCCCGATGGCTGACCGGCCCAAAGGCGGAACTTGAAAACTTCATCAATTCCAACAAAGGCCATATGGCCGCGGACCATGACGATGATCCGGTATATCTGACCCGTCTGCAGTGGGATATAGATCGGGTGGAACGGGATTTTCCGTCGCTAAAGCTTAGTGCAATCAAAGAGATGCAGACTTAAACGCACAAACTTCAGCTTTTGTTTTTAAGCTTGATCCGCTGTGGTTTCGGCCCCGCTGATCTTTTTGAATGCCTGCCCAGTATCGCTTGTGTGCGCCCGTAATCTGGCTGCCGAATCAAAAATAGTATCAGTCCGGTTATTCCAAACACAACCATCGCGATGGCCGCTATATCCGCCAATACAGAGCCCAGCTTGTCGTTGATCCAGCCGGTGGAGTGCAGCGTTCTAAAAATATTGCTCCAGTAATACTTCCGGTTCAACTGCCGGTGATCCGGATCAAATGTCAGGCGAGTAAAATTTGATTTCACCCAATAGTGCCCGGTGGCCTTGGTGATGATGATGCTGCCCTTGTCTTTTTCAAAAACATAAACCGGGCGGCCGTGATACGTGTCATCGGCAACAGACGTGATCCCCAGCCGCGGCCAAATCCCGTTGGCAACATCGCGTGCTTTGTCTTCGGTGACCGGTGCGTCAACCACCCAAAGATCCATTTGATCCTCATCATAAGAACCGTTCGGCAGCATTTTATAAATCGCCTTGTCGTGATTTAGATAAATGCCTGTCAGCCCGATCACGATAACCCACGGCAGGACCAAAATCCCCAGCCACATGTGGATATTCTTTAACAACATACCCATTTAAGTTCTCAATTTGCCTGCTTGATTTTTATTTTGCACCACCTTAACGCCAACAGGTTAAAATCTCCATGCTTTTCTCTGAATCCACGCAACTGCGTTTCACAGTGTTGTATTGCCGGAAAGCCACAAAATCGTCCATTCATGCCGCCAATTGTAACGAAATTGGAAACAATGCCAAAGCTGGTTCAAGATTATTCAATATTCCGTATGGCGCGTTGACCAATCGGGTTGTTTTCTTTAGGCATGCGCCCATGACGAGCCGGACCAATAAGGGTGCGGCAGCCGCGTTGATATTGCGGCAATAACTTGCCGTAACAGACGGGATCATATGACAAAATTTTCTGACTTAAAGTTGGACCCCAAGGTCTTGAAAGCCATTCAGGACGCCGGATACGAAACCCCCACCCCGATACAAGAACAAGCCATTCCGCACGCCCTTGAGGGACGTGATGTGCTGGGAATAGCCCAGACAGGAACCGGAAAAACCGCTTCTTTCACCTTGCCGATGATCACCCATCTGGGCAAGGGCCGGGCGCGTGCGCGGATGCCCCGTTCGTTGGTGCTTGCGCCCACCCGCGAGCTGGCGGCACAGGTGGCCGAGAACTTCGAGACCTACGCCAAATACACGAAACTGAGCATGGCGCTGCTGATTGGTGGCGTTAGTTTCAAAGACCAGGACCGGCTGATTGATCGTGGCGTTGATGTATTGATCGCCACGCCGGGGCGGCTGCTGGATCATTTTGAACGCGGCAAGCTGATGCTGACCGGTGTACAGATCATGGTGGTGGACGAGGCAGACCGGATGCTGGACATGGGCTTTATCCCGGACATCGAAAAAATCTTTAAGCTGACCCCTTTCACCCGCCAAACCCTGTTTTTCTCGGCCACGATGGCACCGGAAATCACCCGCATCACACAAGAGTTTTTACACAATCCCGAGCGGGTTGAGGTGGCGCGTCAGGCAACAACCTCGGAAACAATCCTGCAGGCCGTTTGCATGGTCAAAGCCAGCCGCCGCGATCAGGCGGCCAAAGCCAAACGTGATGCCCTGCGGACGATCATCGCGGACCCGGCGCAAAACGTGCAAAACGGCATTGTGTTTTGCAATCGCAAAGTTGATGTGGATATCGTGGCTAAGTCCATGAAAAAGCACAAGTTAAATGCCTCCCCAATTCACGGCGACCTGGATCAATCGGTTCGCACACGCACGTTGAACGGATTTCGTGACGGGACGGTTCAGTTCTTGATTGCCTCTGATGTGGCCGCCCGGGGGCTGGATATTCCCAACGTCAGCCACGTGTTTAATTTTGACGTGCCGATCCATTCAGAAGATTACGTGCACCGTATCGGCCGCACCGGCCGCGCCGGACGTGAAGGCCACGCAATTACCCTGTGCACGCCAGCAGACGCCAAATATCTTGCAGCAATTGAAGCATTGGTAAAACAGGAAATTCCGCAAATGGAATTGACCGGCGACCAGAAAGTTACACCAAGCAAAGCAAAGCCGCCGGCTAAGCCAAAAGCGGAAAAAGCCCAGAAGAACAAACAAGAGGCCGCCAAATCAGAGACATCTGTGGACACCAAAAACGTCGCGGCAAAAACCCCGTCAACGGCAAAAAAACCCGCGGAAAAAACCAAGCCCAGCGCTAAGCCCAGCCGTAAAGGCGTGGTTGGCATGGGCGATCACATGCCGGCGTTTTTGCAGCGCGGATTATAAAATCGGCGTCGGCAAGGTGAATAGCTAAATTCCGGCGTACCAGTCGTAGTTGCCTGCATCTTCCCAATACCCGCCCTGACCTCGACCAATCCGATCCATCGAGGCAACTGCTGTAATTGCCATCACATATTTGGCATGCTTGTAACCCAACTGGCGCTCGACCCGCAGGCGGATCGGGGCACCGTGGGCCACCGATAGATCACCATCATTCATTTCATAGGCCAAAATGGTCTGCGGATGGAACGCATCCACCAAATCGATACTTTCATAATAAACCCGGCCACTGAAATCATCAGCACAGCGGAACACGATAAATTTGGCCTCTGGTTGCAGCCTGACCTCGTCAAGCAACGCTTTAAGCGGCGTGCCCTTCCATTTGCCGATGGCTGTCCATCCTTCTACACAGTCGTGCCGGGTTATTTGGGTGCGGGACGGTTTCGCCTTGAGCTGGGCCAGCGAGTAGTTGCGGGGGTTTTCAAACATGCCGCCAAAAGTCAGCTGCCAATTCACAAAACCTTCATTTTGATGGCGGCGATAACTGTCTGATCTGGGCTGGGTGTTGCCGTTTGTGCGAAATTCCGGTGACATGTCAGAAGGGTCATATTCCCGGGCCAGGGCATTTGCCCCCAACAGCCGCTGTGCCCGATAAGACAGCCACTCACCCGAAGACAGGACCATATTCTTAAAGCTGGGGCTGACGGCCAGTCGGTCACAACCGATCAAAACAGCAGGCGCGGCCAGCACAGACGTCGTCAACATTCTGCGTCGGGTGATCAATTTGGACATCAGTTTCTCTCCTTTGGCAAACGCAGATAGCCGGTGATCATGGCGCGGACACTGTTTATGGGTCCAACCAACAGGACCATCAGCATGTGGACAATAAAAAACGCAACCAACAGGACGGCGCAGATAAAATGGATCGACCGCGCCGATTGCCTGCCGCCAAATATATCAAGCAGCCACGGCCAGGCCGCGTCCATGGCAGGCGACATGGTTAACCCCGTCAGGATCATCAACGGGATCAGGACCAGGATGACGCCCACATAGCTGGCCTTTTGCAGAATGTTATAATTCAGCGCCGCAGCACCTTTGGGAAATTTCAGCATGGCGTGATGCTTGATATCGGTCCATATGTGCTTGGGACGTAACTCTCGCATTTTGGGCAGCAAATCCCGCAAAAGGTGGCCGTTTAACAAGCTCCACAACGTGTAAAGGGTGATTCCAACGGCAAAAACCCAGGCGAATGTGAGGTGCCAGCGACGAGCCTCTGCCAGATTGTAACTTTTTGGGATTGTAACAAGCGGCGGAAAGGCGCGGTTTCTTATGCGGCCAGAGCTTTCTTCCCAGCGGCCCAAAAATCCGGTTGTCTGAACACTGGCACTGCCAACACGAACGTATCCCTGGTTGTTTCGCGCACCGATTTGAAACCAGGCATAATCGGGGTTTGCACCGTATTCTCCCCAGTACAACCGCGGATGGGCGTTGAATATCATCAACCCGCTCATCAACAGAACCACCAGAGTGCCGGCGTTGATCCAGTGCCAAAGCCGGGTGGACAGCCGGTGATACTTTACCAAATCGCCGCCTTTTGGCATTGGAGTATCGGTTTTTGAATTACCTGCCATGATTTTTCCCCGAATCGAGTTGTGCTGATATTTTTTTTGGATTTGGATCGCTGGTCCCGACGGTACGCCGGGACCGTCTGCCTATCAAATCACTTGGCCATCAGCACATCGACAGCCATTTTATCGGGATGGCTTTCACATGATTTTGCCAGCGACATCGAACCGTCAGACGCCATTGAATCAGACGTCATGGAGTCCGATGACGCATCGTCCGATGACATGCTGTCTGACGTCATGG
>CAYZQS010000136.1:0-5875 GCA_964480735.1 uncultured Rhodobacterales bacterium | reverse complement strand
GATCAAAAGGATAGAGCCGCTCCGCTGATTCAGATAAAAAGGACGCGGCTCTGGAACCCTTCACCCTTATTCGTAAGCTCCCGGCCTGCGCCGAATTTGCGGCCATCCAATCCGGTGCTGCTTTCACGCGATGATGTTAACAATCCTTCACCGACGCGGCCAAATCTGTGCTTGCTCAATTCACAGATATTTCGGACCCAAGCGCCGGGGCAGGTCGTCGCCGATCTTTAACCAGGGCAGTTTTTCCTCAATGGCAACGTGTAGCTGCGGCGCAAATTTTTCGGGATAGTCCATCGCCGCGACGTACAGATGCATTACACTCGACATCGCTGTCGAGCGAAAAGAGATTGGCGAGCCGCAGGTGTCGCAAAATGTCCGCTCTACCGCTTTTGAAGAGTTGTAAATCTTCGGTAATTTGCCTGTCCACCGCCACTGTCCGTCGGGAACGCCGATATATGAAGTCATCGGAGACGAGCATTGCCTGCGGCAACTTTCGCAGTGGCAGGTTACGCAAGACAGCACCGGATCGTCGATTTCAAAACTGACAGCTTTGCACAGGCATCTACCGGTGAATGTTTTAAGCATCTGCTCAATCCTTTATACATTGCCGCCGCACAGCGAAGAAAAAGTGGTATCCGTATGGGTTTTGACTGACAGACTTGTGCCAAATGGCCCGAGAATACAGCCGGAAAACGACCACCGGTCACGCAAAGCCGGTTTTCTTCCAATGCCTGTGCAGGCAAATCGCCGTGTTGTGCCCGATGCCGCGTATTTGCCTTGGCTCTGCTGTAACAAAATGTCAAACACGCCGACATGACCAAACAGCTTGACTACCACTCCATTCACCAGATTTTCAGTCGTTTTCGCGACAGCGAACCACAGCCGCGGGGCGAGCTGAACCACGTGAATGCTTACACTTTGGTTGTGGCTGTTGCACTCTCTGCGCAGGCCACCGACGCCGGCGTAAACAAAGCCACGGGGCCGCTTTTTGCGGTGGCGGATACGCCGCAAAAGATGCTGGATCTGGGGCACGACGCTTTGCAGGAGCATATCAAATCAATCGGTTTGTTTCGCAACAAGGCCAAAAATGTCATGAAGCTGAGCCAAATTCTGGTTAACGAATACGGCGGCGAGGTTCCCTCTTCCCGCGCGGCGCTTGAAAGCCTGCCCGGGGTGGGGCGCAAAACGGCCAATGTCGTCTTGAATATGTGGTTCAAGCAACCCACGCAGGCGGTGGACACCCATATATTCCGTTTTGGCAACCGCAGTGGTGTGGCCGTCGGCAAAGACGTGGTGGCCGTGGAACGGGCGATCGAGGATCACACACCGGCGGAATTTCAACAGCACGCCCATCATTGGATGATCCTGCACGGACGGTACGTATGCGTGGCGCGAAAGCCGAAATGTGCGAATTGTATAATCGCGGAATTGTGCCGCTTTGAGGAAAAAACATCATGAAAAAATATCAGGTGGTCGGCATCGGCAACGCGATGGTCGATATACTTAGCCATATTAAGGACGATTTTCTGGCCGCCAATGGAGTGGAAAAGGGCATAATGCAGCTGATTGACACCGCGCGGGCCGCCGAGCTTTACGGCAAAATGGGCCCGGCGCTGGAAATTTCCGGTGGTTCGGCTGCCAATACGATTGCCGGGATTGCAGCGCTGGGCGGGCGTACCGCCTATGTGGGAAAAGTCAAAGACGATCAACTTGGCGCAATTTTTTCACATGATATCCGGGCGCAGGGTGCCGTTTACGATGTTGCGCTGGCGCCAAAAGACGCGGTGGATGAGACCGGGCGTTGTATGGTTTTGGTGTCTCCTGACGGCGAACGGTCGATGAACACCTATCTGGGCGTGTCAGAGCATTTGATGCCCGACGATATTGACGCCACAATGATGGCGGATGCGGACTGGATTTATCTGGAAGGCTACAGGTTTGACGGACCGGACAGCGTTGCCGCCTTTGCCAAGGCGATTGCGGCGTGCCGGGGCGCTGGCGGCAAAGTTTCGCTGACCCTCAGCGATCCGTTTTGCGTAGACAGGCACAAAGAGGCATTTCGCACCATGATCCGCGATCACGTTGATCTGCTGTTTTGCAATCACCACGAAATGACAGCGATGTTTGAGGCTGATACTTTGGAGCAGTCAATGGAAATGGCCGCCGCGGAATGCGAGATCGTCGCCTGCACGGTTTCGGAAAACGGTGCCTATGTGCTGCGCGACGGCAAGAAAGTGCACGCTCCGGCGGTGCCAACGGATATTGTGGACGCCACAGGTGCGGGTGACATGTTTGCCGCCGGGTTCCTGTTTGGCCTGACCAGCGGTCGCGGTATGCTGACGTGCGGGCGCATGGGATGTGTTGCGGCCTCTGAAATCATCGGCCATATCGGGGCGCGACCCAAAGCGGATTTGATGGACCTGTTTCGCAGCAGTGAACTGGTCTGACCGTGTTGCGTCTTTGATCCTTGCGTCCAAGCCGGTAAAGGCCGTCCTGTTCCTTTTGGCGGGTGTGTTTTTGCTGGATTTGATGGGTGTCTTTGTAAAGATGCTTTTGGTTCGGTTTAATGCCTCAGAACTGTCGTTTTATCGCAACGCGATTGGCATGCTGCCCGCTGCGGCGATGCTTTATTTTATGGGCGGTCGGCGGTTTCGCGGCAAGTTTAGGGTTATTCGCCAATGGCCCCTGGCCCTAAGCCGCGGTTTCATGAGCGCGTTCGCCCAACTGTTTTTCTATCTTGCACTGGCCCGCATGGAATTTGCGACCGTTGCCACAATTTTGTTTTCCATGTCATTATTCATAGTCGCTTTCTCGGTTCCTCTGCTGGGCGCAAAAGTTGGGCCGGTGCGCTGGCTTGCGGTTATTGTCGGGTTTGTCGGGGTTATTATGGTGGTCGGTCCCGGATCTGATGCTTTTACATTGGCAGCCATTTTGCCTTTGGCGGCGGCAGCGCTTTATGCCCTGAACAGCATCGTCACGCGCATGATAGATGACGATGTGCCCAGTTCCCTGATTTATCTGTATTCAGCTTTCGCAGCCGCGCTGGGTGCCAGCGCTTTGACGGCATTGGGCGGTGGCGGATTTACCACGATAACGTCTGCTTTTGATCTTGGCCTGATCTGGCTGATGGGACTGATTGGCGGCAGCGGCGTGATCTGTCTGGTGGTCGCCTTCCGCATGGCAGACCCAAGCCTTTTGGCGCCGTTCAATTATTTTGGCATATTGTCCGCATTCGTTCTGGGGTGGCTGTTCTTTCAGGAAGCACCCTTTGAACGATTGTTACCTGGCGTTGTCCTGATCCTGGCCGGCGGTTTGTTGGTGATTTGGCGGGAGCGCCGGGCCGAAAATATCAGTCGCTAAGTTTGGCGTGCACCTCGTCCAGATCGATTTCGGCGGTTTGAAATTTATTTGACGGATCATTTCGGTCATATTTGAATAGGTTGAAATCCCGTTTGTAGATTTCATAGACCAGATGCATGGACAGGTCGTCAAAATAATCCTCTACCGGATGCGCCCGCTTGGGTCCGTGGCCTTCGCTTTCGTTAAACCGTGGCATGGTATCGATATCCAGCGCGTGCTTTACATCGATATTGCCCAAAACCTGCTTCATCCCGTCCTTGAAGTTTTCGGTCGTGATAATCGCGTCATACCGCCCGCCGTTGCGCACCAAGGTTGAGGCATGGCCGGAAACCGCGGACCAGTGGATGTCAGGCTCCATCGGGCGGCGAAACTGGATGGTGTCCCGCGCAAACAACAGGAACCGCCGGAAAGAGGCGATCTGGTCAAAATCACCTTCCACCTGCACGCCGTATTTCTGGGTCAGCATTGGCACCAGCTTGCCGCGATACCGGTTGCCGTTGCGCTGAATGCCGCAGATTTTGTCGAAAAATGACGACAGGATTCGGGTGTAGGGATTGCGCACACAGGTGAAGGTGAACGTTTCTCCTCCGGTTACATTTGCCGCCAAAACCTCGTGACTGCTTTCCATTGCCCATTTGTGCATCCCGTCCTCGGCGTCGTGAATATCGCCGTCAAAATACTCGCCGTTTTCAGAATAATACATGATCTGCCCGATGGTCGAACACGCGCATTTGGGGATGACGCGGTACACCAGATTTTCGCTGGTGGTCATCCAAGTGCCGGGAAAACCCATTTATGCCTCTTGATTTTGCCTGCATGCGGGCTGCTTTTGCAGCTTCTTTACGAGTTCAAAGCCAAGAAAGCAAAGATTAGGTGTTTTTTCAGTGAAAGTTTGGTTTTATAGTCCAATCAATAAGAAACAATCGAGGCCAAGCAGCACCAATGGCGAAAATCGCGTATATTTTGCTGTGCCATAAAGACCCCGACGCTATCATCAAACAGGCGCGGCGGCTTACGGCAACCGGCGATTTTATGGCCATTCATTTTGATGCCCGGTCCAAAGCACAGGATTTTCAGCGCATCCGCTCGGCATTGGAAGACAATGCGAATGTGGTTTTTGCCAAGCGTATCAAATGCGGTTGGGGCGAGTGGTCGCTGGTTCAGGCCACGCTGAATGCGGTTGCGGCTGCTGAAGTGTCGTTTCCCACCGCCACGCATTTTTACATGGTTTCCGGTGATTGCATGGCCATCAAATCCGCGGAGTATTCGCACCGGTTTTTGGACGAAAACGACCGGGATTTTATAGAGTCCTTTGATTTTTTCAAAAGCGGTTGGATCAAAACCGGCATGCAGGAAGACCGCCTGATCTATCGGCATTATTTTAACGAGCGAAAGCACAAGGCATTATTTTATGCCTCCATAAACCTGCAGCGCCGGTTGCGTCTGTCGCGGAAAATTCCCAAGGACATAGAGGTGATGATCGGGTCGCAGTGGTGGTGTTTGCGGCGACGCACCATAGAGTGGATTTTGGAGTTCACCCGCAAACGCCGCGATGTCATGCGGTTTTTCCGAACCTCATGGATACCGGACGAAACATTCTTTCAAACGCTGGTGCGCCATCTGGTGCCGGAAAAGGAAATCGAGGCGCGCACGCTGACGTTTCTGATGTTTTCCGACTATGGAATGCCGGTCACATTCTACAATGACCAATACGAAATGTTGCTGTCACAGGACGCGCTGTTTGCGCGCAAGATTTCGTCAGAAGCCACCGATCTAAAACGGCGGCTGGGTGAAATGTATGCGGGCGATCAAAAGGATTTTGTCATCTCTAACGAGGGGCAGACCCTTTATAAATATCTGACGACGCGCGGGCGCACCGGGCGGCGCTTTGCCCCGCGGTTTTGGGAGCGTGAAAGCACCCTTGGGCGCGAACGCGAGTTGTTGATTGTGATATGCAAGAAATGGCACGTGGCCAAACGATTGCTGCGTGCGGTCAAGGCCGCCACCGGCCTGCCCGGAGTTGAGTTTTTGTTTGACGAGGACGGGGCTGAATTGCCCGATCTTGGCGGCATTCAGTCAACCCGCGAAAAACGAACCCGACACCGTCGTGCAATGATGCGGATGCTGTATGAATATTACGAGAACAACCGGCTGTTGATCTGTCTTGATCCCAACAATATGGACCTGCTGAAAGACTTTTACTCTGACCGGTGCACGACCAAAATTCTGGAAATAGACTGCAGCTATGACAGGGACTATCTTGTTGGACACGCGCTGCGTACCGGGCTGGCCGGAGAGAATTCGACCGAGGACACGCTGGAACAGCTGGTGCCGACAATCCGTCAGGATTTCGCCTATGAAAGCGACGCGCTTAGAGACGAAAATTTTCCGCATTTTTACCGGATCACCGATTTGCAGGATGCGGCAGAGAACACCATTCCGATTTCAAGCTTTCTGGATATTTCCGAAAAGCAGGCGGGCGATATTGCCCGGACCAATCACCTTTTTGCGGAGT
>CAYZQS010000135.1:0-5969 GCA_964480735.1 uncultured Rhodobacterales bacterium | reverse complement strand
AGTCGCCCTTGTCACCTGTGAAGACTTCCTCGACAAACTGAAGCCCTTTGGTGTCATCAAGCGTGCCCGCACCGATCGCGATATAGTCTTTGTCGTCAGGCCGGTAAAACAGGCTGGAGCCACAGGAACTGCAAAATCCCCGTTGGGCAAACTCCGAAGACCGCCGCCAGACCAGACCCGCGTCTTCGGTTATATCCAAAGCCTCTGCCGGCACCGCTGTTGCCGCCCAGTGGTGGCCCGACAGGCGGCGGCACTGGCGGCAATGGCAGGCAATAATATGGCGCCACGGCCCGGCAGAGCGGTATTTTACATCGCCGCATTCACATTGTCCGGTTCTCATCTGCTTGTTCCTTTCAATAAACGGGCGGTGCAATCACCCAGATCGCCACGGCCGGTTTGGCATAGGGATTGGCCCATTGGTATTGCTCTCCGCGAATGCGAAAACTGTCGCCGGGGTTGATGGTGAAACTGTGGCTGCCGATTTTCAGGTCCAGCTTGCCGGATATCAGATAGGCAACTTCCTGCGTTGGCCTGATTTGCGGGTCCTTCAAGACGGAACCGGGTTGAAAAGTCGAATGCACAACTTCAAAATCATCGGTCAGATCGGGTGACAGAAGCTCCTCGACAAGACCGCCTTCGCCGGAGCCGATTTTGCGCCGGGTGGATTTTCGAACCACGTATCCCTGTTCGGCCTCCAGCGCCTCGGTCTGGCCGAAAAACAGCGACAGCGGCACGTCCAGCACCATGGCAATGGCCCTTAGATCGCTGACCGAGGGGCGGGACAGATCCCTTTCCACTTGGGACACCCAGCCAACAGAGCGCCGCAGCTCACCCGCCATGTCCTGCAGCGTGATGTCCCGTGCCTTGCGCAACGCACGCAAATCCGCCCCAAGCGATTTGCTGCGAAGGTTGGGGGTGTGAAGCATTGCTGACCGCGCCGTGAAATTTTCGTTGATTATTTCATGACATGATTCTTGGCCCTGTTACCACCTTTTCCCGACATAAATGTCGTATCCCGCCCAACCGCTGACTCGACTCCCTGCGTGTTTGCCTTTAAAAGAGAACAAACAACGAACATCTGCCATGCCACAAACCCGCATCCTGTCGCTTTGGTTCCCCCGCCTTGCCGCGGAGCGTATCCTGCGCCGCAGCCAAACCCCGCTTGGCGGCCCCTTTGCGGTGGTCGCCAGCCTGAACAATACCCAAACGCTGGCCTGCCTGAACCCTGAGGCGGAAGCGGAAAACCTGCACATCGGTCAAGCCCTGCGCGACGCCCGCGCCTTTTGTCCGGACCTTATCACGCAACCGGAAAACCGGCCGGCAGAGGCGGCGTTTTTGACCACCCTGCGCCGCTGGGCCGCCAAATTCACCCCGTGGGTGGCGACAGAAGCGCCCGCGTCCCTGCTGCTGGACATCACCGGCTGTGCGCATCTGTTTGGCGGAGAAACCGCCCTGATCGAGACCGTCCAGAACGATTGCGCCGCCCTTGGCCTGACCGTGCAAAGCGGCCTTGCCGACACGCCGGGGGCCGCGTGGGCGCTGGCGCGATACGCCGGTAAATCCGCCACCAGCAACCGCAGCGGCGATGCCATCCAGCAGGAAGCCCGCGCCACACGCTCGCGTGCCGCGCAGCGTCACTGGACCCGCGGCGGGGCGGCACCGAATGCCAAGCTGACCACCGCAACCGCGCCGACAATCGCCGCGCCGGGCGCAACCCGCCGCGCCCTTGCGCCTTTGCCGATTGCCGCCTTGCGCCTGCCCCAGGCCGCTGCCACCAACCTGAACCGCCTTGGCATCCGGCGCATCCAGGACCTGACCCTGCTGCCCCGCGCCGCCCTTGCCCGGCGCTTTGGCCGCGACGTTACGCGGCGTCTGGATCAGGCCCTTGGGGTGGAGCCCGAGCCGATTTCACCGGCGCGGCCCGAGGCGCGTTTTGCCACCCGCCTGACCCTGCCGGACCCCATTGGCCTTGAGGCTGACCTGATGGCCGGGATTGACCGCCTGCTGCCGCCCTTGTGCGATAAACTGCATACCAAGGGCCGCGGCGTGCGCACCATCCGCCTGCAATTGTTTCGCAGCGACCACACATCACAAACCATAGAGGCCTCCCTTGCCCGCCCCAGTTTAGATCCCGCGCGTATCCGCCCGCTGCTGGCCCTCAAACTGGTAGAGGCCGAAGCGGGCTTTGGCATCGACGTTATCCGCCTTGAAGCCGTGGCCACCGAGCCCGTGCACCCGCATCAACACAGCGGCCATTCTGAGGCCGCCACCGCCGCCCGTACAAAGCTGAACAGCGACACCGCCATCGATGACCTGACCAGCCGCCTTGGTGGCCGCGTTGGCCTTGAGGCGATCACGCTGGAACACCCGGCTGACAGCCACATCCCGGAAAAAACCGCGATCACGCTGGCCGCCGCCTGGGCCGGGGCGGCGGACCACTGGCCCAAATCCCCCACCCCGCGCCCGCTGGTGATGTTTGAAGCCGAGCTGGTGGCCACAAAAAGCAGCGCCCACCCGCCGGAACATTTTCAGTGGCGCCGCCGCACTTTTACCACCGCCACCTCCAGCGGCCCCGAGCGCCTGTCACCACAGTGGTGGCTGGACGATCCAAACTGGCGCAGCGGCGTGCGCGATTACTGGTACGTCACCACCACCACCGGCGAGCGCCTGTGGCTTTATTTCGCCCACGGCGCACTGACCTCCGGCGGCTGGTTCTGTCAGGGCAGCTTTGCCTAAATCCCGATCGCTCGCCGCTCCCTATCGGCCGCTCCTCGCTTAAATACCCACCTTCATCTTTGCCCAAATACTCGCCGCGCAGCGACCCGCCCCGCGGGGGCTAAAGGTAATGGCCCGGTACGGGCCGCCGCTGAATCACTTGAAAACGCCAAAGGGTACTCCCGCCACTTTGGTGATCTTCGATCACAAAGTGTTGGGCCGGGCCGACGACGCCAAGGCGGCGCGTCGGCGGCGCTCCGCGCGGGAGTATTTTTTGAACAATGAAAGATGCAGCTATTTACTGCGCCAGGTTCCCAGCCAACCGGTAAACCGGCCCCAGACGCCGGTTGCCTTTCCGTGGGCCACCGCGGCACCGTCTTCGACCTTATCCCAGACTTCGCCCACATCCTCCAAAACCGGATCAATCCGGCGTTTGCGAAACCGCTGCAGCATGCGGAATATGCCCAACATTATCAGAAGAACGAAAATCAGAAAGATGATGTTAAACCACGGGATAATTGTTGGTGCCGGGCTGTCAACCGGGCGCAGGGAAATGGCGTTGGGGTAGATTGAAAAGAACTCGCTGCGCCAGCCGTAATGGGTGACCACCGCCCATTGCGCGGTGTCTTTTGCCGACACCAGATCGGCCGCTTCGGTCTGCAGGTTGGAGCTGTCGAGTTTAAAGTAAGGCGGCCAGCCCCATCCGGTATCTTCGTTGCGGTAGACCATCGGTTTACCCGCAACGCGGACGGTGTTGATAAAGCGCACGTCGCGGTTGACCGCCGCATCCGAGCCGGTGTCGGGCGAGGCCCAAAACCACGAGTTGGCGCCAAAATCAATGCGGCGGTTTTCGATGGAAACGATGCGCACCACGTCGTGTTGCGGCAGCGTATAGTGCAAAAACCCACCGACCAGCAGGACCAGCACGGCCAATGTAATCCATTTGAAATAGCGCATGTTAAGCCTTTCTAAAAATTGACCACATAAAGTATGGTCAAAATCACCACCACCGGCACCACATAGACCCCAAGGATCAGCTTGCGCCGCAGCGAACCGGCATATTCCGCCAATCCCGCGTCTACGAAATCCTCGCGCGACCCTTTAATGCCACCGGCGTCATATTCTGCCTCAAGGGCGGCCTTGCACCGCCAGCGGGCGCGCAGCGACAGGAATACATAGATAATGGTTAATCCCACAAATCCAAGGGTGTACAGCCGGATCAATCCCATTTAACGCGCCCTCCTGATTGCGCCCCACGGCCCCACGCGACCGATCAGATCGTCCTGCGAAGCGTCTTCTTCCACCATCCCCGGTTCCGGCCCAAACAGATCGACCCGCGCACCGGCCTTGTCCACCGCATATTCTTCGGCCAGAAAATTGGCCACGTAGGTTTTTTTGGCCACTTTCCAGCCCATATAGGCCTTATAAAATGCCGTCTTATGGCAGATGAACAACTGCCGCACGTCCATCGGCGACAGTTCGCTGAGCAGCATATTGACCAGATCACGGTCTTTGCCCTGGGCCGCCCGCAGGGTGTAGAAATAGGCCGGATGTTCGCTGTCAATTTCCGGCCAGGCAGAGCCGTCTTCAAGCCAGCGCAGCAGATCATTCAGCGCATGAAATTCGGTGGGCAGCTCCTTGAGGTGCCGCCGCGCCAGATTGCGCAGCTCGCGGCGCGAGGTGTTTTGCAGCTTTTCACCAGCGTCAGATGCTGTATCTACCAAAATGAAATCCAGCCGCTGGCGCAACAATGCCGCCGCGTTCAGATTGCGCGCCGAAACGATGCTTTCCACCAGATTATTGTTTTCCAAAAACCGCGCGATTCCGTTGCGGTCGTTAAACCCGTAGACCTCATCAATCGGCAGGGGCACCACGTCTTTGGTTGGCCCCACGCAAATGGCCGCCGGTTTTTTGACGTCGCGAAAGATATACATGCCGCCAAAATGCGCGGTGTAAAAATTGTCCTGCCGGAAGGTGCTTTTGGAAAGCGCGACCGGATTGCGCACGATATCGCCGGTGACTTTCGCGGCCTCGATCATATCAGCGATCAGCACGTCGTCCCACCAGGCGTCGTCTTCTTCGCGGAATTTTTCGATCATGTCCAGCAGGGCGTGGGCGTCTTTTATATGGCTGTCGGTGGTGTCCGCTTCTATTTCGATCTGCTTGATCTGGAATAATTGCTTGGGATCGGCAACCGAATAGACCGAATTGACCAGCTCGCCTGCCACCGCATCCCGCGCGGTCAGAGCGAACAATTGCGCCTCGTTTTCCTCGATAAACCGCACCAAAATATCATGGCTGGTGGAAAATTGCGCGTTCAGCAGGGGGGCGGTTTTCTGGTCGGTGGACAAGAGGATAAACTGCCGGTTCACGCCGTTGGGGTTGAGGTACAGGGTGTCGTTCAGCTCGTCACCGATTTCGGGGGCGTAGCCGGAAATATCGATGTGAAAGCTTTTCAGCTTGGTTTGTTTGCCGGTCAGGTGTTTGAGGGCGCGGTTGTAGCGTTCAACGAGGGCCTTGGAGTTGACCTCAAACAGGTTGCCAAACATCAGGCCGCGTTCGATCAGGCGGATCATGTTGTGGGCCCCTCTCCCCTGCCCTCTCCCAAAGGGAGAGGGGGCGATGGGGTCGACGATTGTGCACAGCTTCTAACTTTGGAGAGGGCCAGGGTGTGGGGCCCGGCAAAGCACCCCAATAATCCAACCTGCAGACCAACTTCAAATAACCCCGTCATTTCACCTGCCCTTTTTGATCCGGGCGGTAGCTGACCACAACAAAAACGATCGGTGCCCAGAAGAACGCCGAATACATCGCCAGTCGGGCGAAATGCAGGGCGGCGCCGGTGGTGTTATCTTTCATCACATCCAATGTCTTCACGTCCAGCGCCAGATAAGCCGCAAAGAAATAGCCCGCCGTCAAAAGAAACAGAATAAGCAGGCTTATCACCAGCACCGCGGTTTTGTTCCGCGAAATCGGTGAGGCTTCGCGCATGAGAACCATTGGAATGAACACCGCCAGCGCTGCGGCCACCAAAAAGGGCGCGATCAGGCCGATCATATCACGCCCCCCACACCCTGACCCTCTCCCAAGGGAGAGGGAGAGACCAAGCCCCACCCCCATCGCCCCCTCTCCCATTGGGAGAGGGTCGGGGAGAGGGGCTGTGAATGAGTTCGCCCCAAAATCGAGGGCAGCGCCCGGACCTCGGGGAGCAGCGAAGCGCCCTCCCCATGGGGGAGGTCCGGGCGCTGCCCGGG
>CAYZQS010000134.1:0-6013 GCA_964480735.1 uncultured Rhodobacterales bacterium | reverse complement strand
ATTTCTTGGCGATCGAGATCACCAGCCGCAGGTTGGCCTCGACCATTTCCTTTTTCGCCAGACGGGCCTCTTTTTCGCCTTTTTGCACCTGATTGACGATGCGGCGGTATTCGGGGATGTCCACGCCGATATACTGGCCCACTTCGGCCATGTCGGCGCGCAGGCCTTCAACTTTGTCCTTAAAGCGTTCGATAAAATTGGCCCAGCCGCGCCCGGGTTTTTCAGCCACCCGGTCCAGCCAGGTTGGATCAAGCTCCTGACCTTTATAGGCCTCCACAAAATCGCGGCGGTTGATGCGGGATTGATCCGCCAGTTTGACCATTGCGCCGTCGATAGACATGATCTTGCGGTTGATGCCGTAAAGCTGATCAATCAGCGCCTCAATCCGGTTGTTGTGCAGGTGCAGGGAATTCACCAGTTCAACGATTTCAGAGCGCAGGGCCTGATAGGTTTTCTCGTCCCCTTTGGAAAACGAGCTGTCCTCATTCAAGGTGGCGGAAATCCGGCTGTCCTGCATGTCGGCCAGTTTGGTATAGTCTTCGGCGATCTGGCTGAGGGTTTCCAGAACACGCGGTTTCAGCGCTTCTTCCATTGCGGCCAAAGACAGGTTGGCGGCTTCGTCCTCGTCATCCTCGTCGTCGTCATCCACCTCAACGATGGGGTTGCCGTCCGCGTCCACTTCCGGTTCGGCTTCCGGTTTTGCCGCAGGTTGCGCCACCGGTTGCGCCACGGGGGTGACGGTTTCTTGCATTTCTTCGCCAACGGTTCCTTCCTCGTCCTCGCCGACGAAGGTGTTGAACGTGGTATCCAGATCGATCACATCGCGAAGCAGGATTTCCTCTTCCAGCAATTCGTCGCGCCAGATGGTGATGGCCTGAAACGTCAGGGGGCTTTCGCACAGGCCGGCGATCATGGTGTTGCGCCCGGCCTCGATCCGTTTGGCAATGGCAATCTCGCCCTCGCGCGACAAAAGTTCCACCGTACCCATTTCGCGCAGGTACATGCGCACCGGATCATCGGTGCGGTCCAGCACCTCTTTGGTGGTGGTGGCAACGGCCACTTCCTTGGAGTCTGTGGTTTCCACAACGGCGGTGGACGCACCGGCTTCGTCGTCATCTTCCTCGATGATGTTGATGCCCATTTCCGACAGCATCGACATCACGTCTTCGATTTGCTCAGAGGATACCTGATCCGGCGGCAGAACTTTGTTCAGTTCATCATACGTGATGTAGCCTTTTTCCCGTGCCGTCGCGATCATCTTTTTGATCGCGGCTTGACTCATACTGCCAGTGGTTGTGGCTTCGTCGGCCTGAGATTCATTCTTGGCGGCGTTGCTGTCTTTGGCGGCCATCGGTCACTCCGTTTGATCAAAATTCAAAGCGACAGGGCGAATCACTTTGGCGGTTTTGGGTCAGATATTTAGTAGGGCGAATCATATGGGCGAATCAACCGTTCGAATCACTGATTCGCGCGGCACATTAGCGTTTTTTCTTTACCCAAACCTGACCATCGATCAGATTTTGCAGGTTTTGAGACAATATTTTGGCTTCATCGTATTCGCCGTCATCCTGTTCCAGTGCTGCGCGGGCCGCCTCGTTGCGGGCGTTGGCCGCCTGAGCCAGCCGCCACGTCAGCCCCTCGTCCACCATTCCGGCCATATCCTGCATGGCGTCAATGGTTTCCTGCGCAGCGCCGCGAAAGGCCTCCAGTTTGGCAAGTTCCTCGGCCAAAGCAAGCGTCGCGGTTTCAATGTTTGCACCCGCAGCAATGGCTGGCGAGATTTGCACATGGCGCAGACCAAACAGTTTTTCAAGGTAAGCCGGATCAAGTTTCTCTGCGATCTTGGTTCTTTTCAGCACGCAGTCCGGTGTTTCGCGCAAAATAATGTCCCGGACGGCGCCGTAGCCGGGGGTTTGGAGATGCAGTTTTTCAAGCGCGGATTCAAACGTTGCAACCAGATCCTGGTGGTTGATCAGCGTGGCCAATATCACCGCTTCGCGCAGGCGTTCGTCGCTGGCGCGGTTGCCGGAAGTTTGCGCCAAAACAGAAGCTCTGGCCCCGGCGGATGCATGGGTTGCAACCGCTTCCCGTCTGCCTTTCCGCGACCTGCTGAAAGGTTTGTTTGCCACATCGGGCGTGAACAGCGCATTGCGTTTGGCACGCAACGCCGCACTGTAGTGATTGCGCACGGACAAATTGCCGATTTTGGCCAGCGCGGCCTTCAGGCTGGCATCCAGCGCTGCCCGGCGTTCGGGGCTGTCCAGTATTTTGCCGTCCGTTTCACGCTGCCATAACAATTCAACCAGCGGCTTTGCGGCGTCGATCTGCGCTTTCATGGCGGCGGGACCCTGTGATTTGATCAGGTCGTCCGGGTCAAGCCCCTCTGGCAACAGGCAAAACCGCAGGGATTTGCCGGGTTCAAGCAGCGGCAGTGCAATATCAATCAGGCGGATCGCGGCGCGAAGACCAGCGGTGTCTCCATCCAGCGCAATCACCGGTTCCGGGTGGATACGCCACATCAGATGCAGTTGTTGTTCGGTGATTGCGGTGCCAAGCGGGGCAAGCGCGTGGGCAAACCCGGCCTGGGTCAGGGCAATGACGTCCATGTAGCCCTCTGCCACGATCAGCGCGTCTGCGTGGCCTGCAGCCTCTCGCGCGGGGGCGAAATTGTAAAGGCTGCGGCCCTTGTCAAACAGCGGTGTTTCGGGCGAATTCAGATATTTGGCGCGGGCGTTTGGATCCATCGCGCGGCCACCAAAGGCAATCGCACGGCCGCGCGGATCGCGGATCGGGAACATGATGCGGCCGCGAAAGCGGTCAAACGGCTTGCCGCCGTCATCCGGTTTAATGGCGAGGCCGGCTTGATCTATCAGGTCGGCACTGACACCCTTGCCGGTCAGATATTGAAACAGGTCGGTCCGGCCATCAGGGGTAAATCCGATCTCAAATTTTTCCTGTGTGGCGGCTGTGAGCCCGCGTTTTTCCAGATACTCACGCGCCGCTGTGCCCTGTTGGGTCTTAAGTTGCAGGCGGAAAAACTGCACAGCCTGCTCCATAACCTCTGAAAGCTGCGTGCGCAGATCGGCCTTTGCTTGCGCCTTTGGATCACGCGCGGGCATGGTCATGCCGGCCTCGCGCGCCAGAATTTCCACCGCTTCCATAAAGCCCACATTTTCAGTTTCGCGCACAAAATTCAGCGCGTCGCCTTTGGCGTGACACCCAAAGCAGTAATAAAACCCCTTGCGGTCATCCAGATGGAACGAGGCGGTTTTTTCGGCGTGAAACGGACAAGGGGCCCAATAGTCACCCTTGCCCTGATTGGTCTTTTTGCTGTCCCAGATCACCTTGCGCCCCACCACCTGGGCAAGGGACAGCCGCGAGCGAAGCTCGTCTAAAAAGGCGGGGGGCAGACTCATGGATCAAATATCGGGCGAATGCAGCGCCATTGCAAGGGTGGCTCATCAAGCCTGTCGGCTTTCTTCGCCAGCGAGGAAAGCCGACAGGCTTGATGAGCGGCTATTGGCCGAGGTTAATTTGAATTCTTTGTCGCAATGCATTGTCACTCGCGTCAAAGATCAGAATTTCGTTGTCTTTGGTGACAACCGCATACCAATCGGGACCGCGGGTGAAGGTGATGGCCACCGCACCGTCTGGCAGTGTGATTTCTTTGGGCAACGGCAGCGGGTCATCCACTGTGCGAATTACATTGGGCACCCGGATGACAATCAGCACAATGATGGTTACAAGGCCCAAAATCATAGAGGCGGTCAGGATCGTCACCATGATCCGTAAAAACCGCAGGTTGGCGGGTTCCTTATAATCTTGCGGAGCGTTGCTCATGTCTGATCTTTCACATCACGTTTGGCGGGTGGTGATCGGGGAAAACCCGGCCTCAAGGCTTGATAAAGCGCTGGCGCAAAATGTGCCAGAGGCCGCGTCGCTCAGCCGGTCGCAAATCGGGCGGTTGATTGAAGCGGGTGCCGTTGCAAGCGAACACGGTGCTTTGGTGACCGAATTGAAGGCAAAAACGCGGGCAGGGGATGTGTTTTTGATAACCGTGCCCAAAGTTATGGATATCGAGGCCGGACCGGAAGACATTCCCCTTGATGTGGTTTTTGAGGACGACGACCTGATCGTTGTCAACAAACTTGCCGGCATGGTGGTGCATCCGGCACCGGGATCAGAAACCGGCACGCTGGTCAACGCCTTGCTGCACCACTGCGGCGACACGTTATCCGGTATCGGCGGAGTTAAGCGGCCCGGTATCGTGCACCGGATCGACAAGGATACCAGCGGATTGCTGGTGGTGGCAAAATCAGACGCGGCGCATCACGGTTTGGCGGCGCAGTTTGCCGATCATTCGATTACGCGCCATTACCGCGCGGCGGTTTTTGGCGTGCCAACGCGGGCTGATCCGCGGCTTGCCGGCGTCAGGGGTGTGGCCTTTGAGGCGGGCAATGTCATCCGCATCTCTGGCAATATCGCCCGGCACAAACATGACCGCAAACGCATGGCCGTGGTGCAAAATGCCGGGCGTCACGCCATCACGCGGTTGCGGGTTATGGAGCAATTTGGGGCAGATAACACTGACGCGGCGCTGGTTGATTGTTGGCTTGAAACCGGACGCACGCATCAGATCAGGGTGCATCTGGCCCATGCCGGGCACGGGTTGATCGGCGACAGTGTTTATGGTGGCCGTCGGCAATTGAAATCCAAAACAGCAACGGTTGACGATGTGACAGCTGTCAACGGTTTTTCGCGTCAGGCATTGCACGCGGCCACATTGGGTTTTGTGCACCCCATTAGCAATCAAGGGCTGGAGTTTCAGGCGGCACTTCCGGCAGACCTTACCGGTTTGATTGATAATTTGCGATCAATATAGACGCTTAATGTTTATATCATTCACATTATTGTGTAAGATGCTACAGTTTTCAGTGTGGCAGATAAGCTGTTGTTATAAAGCCGTAAAAGTGATCATTGCGTCGTTGGTTTTTGTAAACGAAAAATAAATACTTGGGCATATATCTTGAAGGGACTGGCAACGCTGCCTATTTTCGTGAGACAACGAACAATCGTTTTTGGGGACATATTCATGAGCTATGCAAATCTTCCGGCACCGTCACCCGAACAGGGGCTAAACCGCTATATGCAGGACATCCGCAAGTTTCCGATGCTGGAGCCTGAAGAGGAATTTATGCTGGCCAAAAGCTGGGTCGAGAATGAGGATTCAGGTGCTGCGCACAAACTGGTGACGTCGCACCTGCGGCTGGCTGCCAAGATCGCTATGGGGTATCGCGGCTATGGGCTGCCGACCGCCGAAGTGGTGTCAGAGGCCAACGTTGGCCTGATGCAGGCGGTCAAACGTTTTGATCCGGACAAAGGTTTCCGTTTGGCGACCTATGCCATGTGGTGGATTCGCGCGAGTATTCAGGAATATGTGCTGCGCAGCTGGTCGCTGGTGAAAATGGGCACGACAAGCGCCCAGAAAAAACTGTTTTTCAATCTGCGCAAAGCCAAGCGCAAAATCGGCGCGCTGGAAGACGGCGATTTGCGGCCTGAAAATGTGGCCCGCATTGCCCAGGAACTGAACGTGACCGAAGCCGAAGTAACATCCATGAACCGGCGCATGTCCGGTGGTGATGCCTCGCTGAACGCGCAAGTGGGTTCTGAGGGCGAAGGCACGATGGAATGGCAGGACTGGTTGGAGGATGAAGACGCCGATCAGGCCACAGATTATGCCGAGAAAAACGAGTTGGACGCGCGGCGTGAGCTGTTAAACAAGGCCTTGTCAGGTTTGAATGACCGGGAAAAAGATATTCTGGTCAAGCGAAAGCTTGAGGACAAGCCTGTTACGCTGGAAGAATTGTCGGGCGTCTATGACGTCAGCCGCGAACGCATTCGTCAGATTGAGGTGCGGGCCTTTGAAAAATTGCAAAAAGCCATGCGGGAGCTGGCGGCAGACAAGGGTATGCTTGCGTCGGCCTAGAGCCGCGTCCTTTTTATCTGAATCAGC
>CAYZQS010000133.1:0-6154 GCA_964480735.1 uncultured Rhodobacterales bacterium | reverse complement strand
TGGGTTATAGAAAGTTAATTTGGTTTTTGCTGCTCGGTTAACCATTTTTTACCAGCCGCAGCCCACCAATTTCATACCGGTCAGATCAAACCAAAATCAGGCGTTCTTCGCATAAATCTGCGGACTACGACATAATTTTCCGGCCGAACTTCGCCGTGCAAACCCACCATGCCGAATGTTTTGCCGTAATCTGCGCGGCAGCAGCCTGTGCCGCACCGCTGTCAGGATAGATCCCAAAACAGGTGGCACCTGATCCGGACATACGGGCCAAAACGCACGAAGGTGTGCGGTCAAGATCAGCCAACACGCCTGCTATTTCGGGTGCTGCCTCGATCGCCGGAACTTGCAGATCATTGCGCTGCGCCAAAAGAAACTCCACCCAGTCGTCAAAATGACTGGATGTCGGAAAACCATCCAACCCTGAATTTGACGCGCTGACCAGCTGGGAAAAGACGCCGACAGTTGATACTTCTATCCCTGGATTTGCCAGCACGGCGTCAAGGACCGGAAGGTTTGGGACCGGTTCAATCTGCTCGCCAATTCCCCGCATGCGGGCTGGATTGCCCTGGTGGCAAACCGGAACGTCCGCTCCCAGCGTTATTAGCTCTGCTAAGGAAGGCGCGGGACACCGCCACAGCTTTTGCAACGCCCGTAAACAGGTGGCGGCATCGGCTGATCCACCGCCAATGCCCGATGATACCGGCAGGTTTTTTTCCAGAATAATCTGCGCACCCTGATCCTTTTGCAGCAATTTCGCCGCCTGCAATACCAGATTATCCTCCACCGCCAGCCCATCGCCGAACGGACCGGATATTTGCAACGTCAGGTCCTGCGCCGGGTGCACCGAAATCCAGTCTCCGACATTTGCAAAGCAAACCAGACTGTCCAGCAGGTGATACCCGTCGGTTCGCTGGCCGGTAACGTGCAGCGCGAGATTTATTTTGGCGGGGGCAAATTCCCTAATTGTCATTCGAAGCGGCCGCGAGGTCTGCTTCGATTTTCAAAACGACGTCCAATCCTTCTGCCAGCTTTTGCCGAATGCGCTCGGCGTCTGCTTCTTCCGGTTCAAACGAAAGCGCCCGTCGCCATTGAAAATCAGCTTCCAGTTTTCGACCGACCATCCAATAGGCGTCACCCAGATGGTCATTGATAATCGGATCAACCGGTTGCAGTTCCACAGCACGTTCAAGATGTGGCACGGCCTCTTCAAATTTTTCGACTCTATACAATACCCATCCCAGCGAATCTGTGATGTAGCCGTCGTTTGGCCGCTTTTCCACCGCGGTTTCGATCATCGCCTGGGCTTCTTCCAGATTGATGCGTTTTTCAACCATCCCGTAGCCCAGGTAATTCAGCACCAACGGCTGGTCCGGCGACAACTCCAGCGAAAACCGAAAATCCTTTTCGGCTTTTTCCCATTCACCTTCCCGTTCATAAGTGATCGCGCGGGCATAATACAAAAACCACTGGTTGGCCTGGGGCTCTGGCAACAGCGCAATGGCGTCATCATAGGCCAGCGTCGCCTCGGCAAAATCGGATTGCCGCCGCAGCGCGTCGCCAAGAGAGATAAACACCGACGGTATGTTGCCGTGGGTATTGGTCAGCCCGCGCAGCACTTCAATCGCCGCCTCCGGTTTATCCGCCGCCATCAGGGCGTCGGCCCGGCCGATCTCGGCGCTGTAAAATATCGGATGATCGGCGGGCACTTTGTTATAGGTGGCCACCGCCAAATCGTGCTGCCCCTGTTCTTCCAACAGCTCTGCCACCAGCAACAGCGCGTCCACGCTGTCGGGGCGCAAATATTCTGCCAGCCGCCCGTATATCAGCGAAAACCGATCATTCTGATCTCCGGACAACACCGAGGACAGTGTATAAAAAACCTCTGCCGCGCCCTGTTCTGCCGAAGTAATAAAATCATACGGCAGCGTTTCACCGTCAATCAGTCGTTCGCGCAGCTGAACAAATTGTGCATCCCTGGAATTGGCAAGTATCGAGTCCACCAGCGCCAGCGCGTCGTCTTGTCGGTCCAGTTGCGACAGTATCTGCACATGCGCTGCCAACGATCCCCGGCTGATCCGCAGATTTTCGCCGTCCTCGCCCCGCAAAATTTCATCGGCGCCTTCAAAATCGCCAGCCATCGCCAGTATCAGCGCCTTGTGATATTCGCCAAAAACATTGGCCGAGCCACCGGTTGCCAAACCGTCAAGCACTGCGGTCGCATCCGTCAATTGGCCTTTACCCAGCAAAATCCACGCTTTGATCAGCGCGTCCAGCAGCGGGCTGAATTCGGCGCCGTCGTCAAATATCGCCATCGCCGCATCAAATTCACCTTTGCCGACGGCCTCTGTCAGCAACATCAGATTGGCCAGGGTCTGGTCTGTGTCCAGCGCCAGCATGCGGCGTGCGATTGGCAGGCTTTGCTTCATGTCACCGGCGGCCAGACTGGCGTACAGGATGTTTTGCATCAGATGGGTATTGTCGGGGTCCCGTGTCAGGGCACGGGTATAAAATCTGGCGGCCGACTTGTAGTCACTGTTGTAATTGGCCTGCGTTGCGGCCAGGTAATTTCCGGCCAAACTCTCGGCAAATCCGGCGGTGGCGGGCATTCCGGCCAGCGATGCAACAAATATCAGGCTTTTCAGGCCTTTGGTCATGGGTCGGGTAAACCTGCGTTTCACGGGCACTGCTCCTGCGGGTAAATTGCTTTGGCCACCCTAGGCCTAAGCAAATGCCTTGGCAATGTGGCGCTTGGTCAGTTTTACGTTAACGATCGTGTAGTTTCGGTTTACATATTGGGATAATTCGGTCCCTCGCCACCCTGCGGCGTGACCCAGTTAATATTCTGGCTGGGGTCCTTGATATCGCAGGTTTTGCAATGCACGCAGTTTTGTGCGTTGATCTGAAACCGTGGATTGCTGCCATCGTCATCACGCAGAATTTCGTAGACCCCCGCCGGACAATAGCGTTGCGCCGGTTCGGCAAAATTGGGCAGGTTCACTTCCACCGGCACCGAAGGATCGGCCAGTTGCAAATGACACGGTTGTTCCTCGGCGTGGTTGGTGGCTGAAAAACTGACGTTGGTCAGGCGGTCAAAGGACAACACACCATCAGGTTTCGGATATTCAAGCACGGGATAGTCGCTGGATTTACCGGTCGATGCCGCATCTGATTTTCCGTGCTTTAACGTTCCAAACGGGTTGACGCCAAATATCGTGGCAAACCACATGTCAAAACCGCCCAGCGCCAGACCGCCCAGCGGCCCCAACCGCCCGGTCAGCGGGGCAACGTTGCGCACTTTCTTGAGGTCTTTGCCAACCGGTCCGCTGCGCAGATCGGCATCGTAATCCGCCAGCGCGTCGCCTGACCGCCCGTCTTTGATCGCCTTTTGCGCCGCTTTGGCCGCGCCCATGCCGGACAACATCGCATTGTGATTGCCCTTGATCCGCGGCAGGTTAACCAGTCCGGCCGCACAGCCCAACAGCGCCCCGCCCGGGAAAACGGTCTTCGGGATCGACTGAAACCCGCCTTTGGTCACCGCGCGAGCGCCATAAGCCACCCGTTTGCCACCCTCCAGAACCTTGGCGATGGCCGGATGATGCTTCCAGCGCTGAAATTCCATATAGGGATAAAGATGCGGGTTTTTGTAATTCAGATCAACAATGTAACCCACATAAACCTGGTTGTTTTCAAGGTGATACATGAATGAACCACCCCCGGCCTTCCAGCCCAGTGGCCAGCCCATCGTATGGGTGACCTGCCCTTCGCTGTGGTTTTCGGGCTTCACTTCCCAGATCTCTTTCATGCCAAGGCCAAACTTGGGCACGTCGCTTTCGCTGTCCAGTTCATACTTTGCGATCACCTGCTTTGTAAGCGATCCGCGCACGCCCTCGGACAGGAATGTATATTTGCCGTACAGGATCATTCCCGGCTCGTAAGACGCACCGGGGCTGCCATCCGCGTTCTTGCCAAATTCGCCTGCAACCACGCCTTTCAGCGCCCCGTCCTCGCCATAAACCAGTTCTGAACACGCCATGCCGGGAAATATTTCAACGCCCAGCGCCTCTGCCTGTTCTGCCATCCAGCGGCACACGTTGCCCATCGAAACAATGTACATTCCGTGATTGCTCATCAGTGGCGGCATCAGAAAATTGGGCAGTCTGATCGACGTTTTTTGGCCCAGCACCAAAAACCGGTCAGACTTAACTTCGGTTTGGATGGGTGCGCCTTTGTCCTTCCAGTCCGGGATCAGCGCGTCCAGACCACAGGGATCAAGCACCGCGCCTGAAAGGATATGCGCCCCGACCTCTGATCCTTTTTCAAGCACCACGACCTCCAGATCGGCGTTCAGTTGTTTCAAGTGGATCGCCGCTGACAGTCCGGCCGGACCAGCACCAACGATTACAACGTCATACTCCATGGATTCGCGTTCGATTTCGTCCATGCTCTTCCCTTTTCAGAATTTTGAATGCACTCCGCATCCAATTTACCGAGAATTAACGGCTAGCTTTGGCCAATTGCAAGGTCAATTGAGGCGCGGGATGCCACACCTGGCAAGTTTAATGGCGTTGTTTTACACTACGAATACCGCTGTAGCAGCCAAGTGTGCGGCGGGATCACTGGCCCATCAATGCGCTTGCTCTTACTCTCGCCAAATATTATCGTAACTGTTTGAGCGAACCACCATGAAGCAGGCGCAGATTTGATGGAGAAAATACCGGTAACCCCGCGCGGATTTAGGGCAATGGACGAAGAGCTAAAAGTTCTAAAGTCCAAAGACCGCCCTGCCGTCATCAAGGCAATCGCAGAGGCCCGCGAACACGGAGACCTGTCCGAGAACGCGGAATATCATGCGGCGCGTGAACAGCAAAGCCACATCGAGGGACGCATCAAGGAACTGGAAAGTCTGATCAGCCTTGCTGATATTATCGAGGTCACCAAACTAAGCGGCTCGATCAAGTTCGGCGCCACTGTTGAAATGATTGACGAAGACACTGACGCCAAGAAGACCTATCAGATTGTCGGTGAATCAGAGGCAGATATTGAGAATGGACTGCTGAATATTAAATCCCCCATCGCCCGCGCCTTGATAGGCAAAGAGGAAGGTGACAGTGTTGAGGTCAGAACACCCGGGGGAATCAAGAGTTACGAAATTTTAAGCGTTAAGTTTATCTAATGGCCGACCTGTTAGGGCAGGACAAAATGGAAGCTGGCAAACTGGAAGCACCACTTGATCTGGGGATCTATGGTCGCCCTGTGCGGCGGCGTGTGGATATTCCTGATATCGTTGCCGCCGCGTTGTCATTGGCCTGGGTTGCCGTGGTTGCCGGATTTTGGTTTTTCATTGGCATTTCCGACGGGCCGGGACCCTCGTTTAACCCCATGACATTTGTCATGACACTGGTGTCCATTCTGCTGCCGATCGGGTTGATCTGGGTTGCCAGCTCTGTGGCTAAAACCGCCAAGGTCATGCGTGAAGAGGCGCATCGGCTGCAGGCCTCTATCGACGCCATGCGCCATGCTTACGTGGAACAGCAACAGGGTGTCGGGAACAGCAACAAGCGGTCGATGGAGAAAAAACTGGTTGAAATTGCCGCCTCACAAAAGCAAACCCAGACAGCTATCGCAACTTTTGCCTCGCGTCGTGATACTGCGAAGTCATCAGAAGACGCGAAAAACCGCGCGGCTTTGGCAAAACCTGAATCGGGAGATTATGAGGAACAGCCGTCGCTGGAATTGGGCACCCCGGCTGCGGACCTGCGAGAACCCATCAGTGTGGCGGAATTTATCCGGGCGATGAATTTCCCTGAAAACGAGGATGATGCGGAAGGGTTTCGCACGTTGCGCCGCGCCCTTGAAGAACGCGACATCGCCAAGATGATCCGCGCGTCGCAGGATGTGCTGACGCTGCTGTCCCAGGACGGCATTTACATGGATGATCTGCGCCCGCACCGCCCCGCTGCAATCGTCTGGCGGCGATTTGCCGGCGGCACACGCGGTGCGTCGGTTGATTCCATCGGTGGTATCCGGGACCGGTCGTGTCTGGCCCTGGCGTCCGGTCGCATGAAGAAAGACCCGGTTTTCCGCGACGCGGTGCACCATTTCCTGCGCCAGTTTGACCGCGTGCTGACAAATTTTGAAAAGAACGCCTCGGATC
>CAYZQS010000132.1:0-6420 GCA_964480735.1 uncultured Rhodobacterales bacterium | reverse complement strand
ACCGTCTTGACGTTGACGCCCAACTCCCGACTCAGCGCCGCGTTCGAAGCGCACGCTTCTCGGTGATTGTTACACAATCCCCTGCCAGCCAGTGGATCGCTGTATAAGAGCTCGGATTGCGTGCGTAGTCGTGGCGCTGCCGTGTAAAACTTGTCCCATAAATTGTCCTTCTGATGGCTGCATATCGATAGACCATCACAAGCCGGGACTATACACCTAGTCACCCGAATCTAAAGTTCGGCACATAGGTTTTGTTGCGTTTTTTGGCAGAAACGTTTTACAGAAGCGAGGATTTCGTCGGCGGACTTGACCCACTTGTAGGGTTTAGGATTTTCATTGTGTGCTTCAACAAACGCAATGATGTCGGTCTCCAGTTCTTTTGTAGATCGGTGCACCCCACGCTGCAGTTGCTTGCGCGTCAGCTCGGCAAACCAACGCTCCACCTGGTTGATCCAACTCGCCGAAGTCGGAGTGAAGTGGATGTGCCAATGTGGACGGCGCGCCAGCCATGCCTTGATCTTCTGAGTTTTGTGCGTCGCATAATTGTCCATCACGAGATGCACATCCGGACCTTCTGGCATGTGGGCGTCGATTTGTTTGAGAAAGTCCAGGAACTCGATTGCCCCTCTCGTGACATTGCTACGCAATGCACTGTCGGGCAGAGGGTGCCGTTTATAGCATTTGCCGATGACCGCTCCGGTCGCGATATCCAGTGCGGCAAAAAGAGAAGTCGTGCCGTGGCGGATATAGGTGTGCGTGCGCCGTTCGGCCACACCGGGGGTCATTGGCAGGACAGGTTGTTCCATTGCCCGGCAGTGGTTTGCCTGCAAACCATGAGAGGGGCGATCCAGCGCCTGAATTTGGGATTTCTCGTCTACACACAAGACGATAGCCCGGTTTGGCGGTGACAAATACAGCCCGACAATATCCTGTACCTTTTCCACAAACAGCGGATCAGTCGATAGTTTGAACGTCTCGGACCGGTGCGGTTGCAGGCCAAAAGCGTTCCAAATCCGGCGTATCGTGGTGTGCGAAAGCCCCGCCTCAGACGCCATTGAGCGGATCGACCAGTGCGTGGCGTCTTTGGGCGTGGTCTGCAGAGTACGCTCGATCACCGCGGCGACCTGCGCATCCGAAACGGTGCGAGGGCGGCCCGGACGGTATTCGTCCGTTAGCCCCTCGATCCGGTCCTTGACGAAGCGTCTAGGCCATTTGCCGACTGTATGCTCATTGACACCAAGCTTGCGCGCGACCTCTTTGCTGGTCAGGCCTTGTGCGCACAACAAAACCATCCGGCACCGATCCGACAAAGAACGAGGCGCTTTAAGTCGCCGAACCTGGCTTTCCAGAAACGACTGTTCCTCGGTACTCAGAATTACCGCATCCACAACACCTCGAACCATCGCATCACCTCCATAAATCCGTTGAAAGTATGATACCAATTACAGTTCTGGGTGATTAGGGTCTGTTGAGATTCATCGTCCATTCAGCAACGCGGCGCTGGCGTAAATCATGGCAGCGAAGCTGGTGTCTGTTTTGTCTGAGCGCATAGCGAAACGGCGGAAGTCTTTCAGATTGCAGAAGAAATTCTCAACCAGGTGCCGCCAGTCATACATGACAGGATCAATTTCCACCGGGTCTTTGCGCCGTGGGTGTTGGGATATGCAAATCAATGCGCCGCGCTCGTTCATCTCATCAATGATCCAGTTGCTGTCATACGCTTTATCGCCCAGCAAGGCGTCGAATTTCAGGCCTCTGATCAATGGCTCAACCCCCACGGTATCATAGCGGTTTCCCGGCAGCAGCACGAATCGAACCAGATTGCCGAGCGCGTCGGTCAAGGCCAGTATCTTGGTCGTCCAGCCGCCTTTTGACTTGCCTAAAATGCAGGCGGTATGGGGATGGCAGGCTTTTGTAAACGCCGACGAGGACGGGTTTATTCGCCGGGTCGCCGTCACGCCGGGCAACCAGGCTGAGGTTAACAGCCTTGCGGATTTGGTTGTCGGCGACGAAACCGGGCTGTACGCCGATGCCGCCTATATCGGCCCGCGCACCCGCGCCCTTCTGGCGCGTCACGCGATGGCCGACAAGGTGCAAAGGCGCGGTGCACGGGCGCATCCCCTAAGCAAAGCCGACAAAGCCCGCAATATCGAGATCGGTGTGACCCGCGGTCGGGTCGAGGCCATCTTCGGCCACATGAAATGGCTCTGGGGTATGGCCCGGTCCCGGTTCATGGGGCTTGTCAAAACCCGCATTCACTTCACCCTCGCCGCCATTGGCTGGAACCTTCAAAAAGGCGCAAGGTTCAGGCGGCTATACGGCTGAAAGACCCGCAAATGCCGCACTCAGGACAGAACCATCCCACGGGCCGTGGCAAAACCACACGAGCCCGGGCAAAACAACCCATCAAATCCCAAAAAAATTACACAGGCGCGCTGAAATACTCGACAAATTAAACGTACAACCTGTTTCGCAAAGGTCTCTGGAAGCAGTTTGCTTTTTTCTGGATCAGCCGGTGGCACTTGAAAACCTTGTTCGCCCATACGGCGCGCATTATTCGAAACCGCAGTGAGTCAGATAAAACACAAAGCGCACTAAGCGGGTTTTCCGTTGCGACATACACTGTCTTCCCAATTATCGCGAGGGTACGGAATACACCAGAGAACGCTCGCACCCAGGCCCACCTCCTCCACCACAGCGGTTTCAAAAATGAATCGAACACATAAATATCAGCTATGCGCGGCAATAATGAATTTTTTGTCCGCGCCGTCTATCCGCTATCAAGTTGATTATGCACAAGAATCCCACACGACTCTTCAAACGTTGAGGTGGCGTTGAGGTAAAACTGCACGCCTAATTCCCCAGTGTTTCACTCGGGTTCTAAGTGTTTGTTTTATTGAGTGTTTTTGGTTGCGGGGGTAGGATTTGAACCTACGACCTTCAGGTTATGAGCCTGACGAGCTACCGGACTGCTCCACCCCGCGCCAGTGTCCAACGTTTGCCGGAGCCGATGGAGTAGCCGCTTCGCACTGAGTCTTCAATAGCTAAACTTGGCAATTTGGCGACAAAACGAACGGCCAAAACCAACACCCGGCTTAGACGGTTCTCAGGCCAGAACCCCGTGAAAAATCAAATCCAAATTCGCCCTCAGCCAGCGCTTTTTATATGCCGCGTTGGTGACGATATTATTGCCGGTGGTTTCTTCAATCCAGGATGCATAAACGATCTGGTTGCCCAGTCGATCCAGAAGAAATCCGGTCAACATTTCACTGTCCAGTCCGCTTTGCACGTACCCCGCGGATTTTCCCGCCTCTAAAAAGGTGACCAGTTTTTGGTTGTAGCTTTCAAAAACGCTGAAGATAATACGTTCGCGTACAACCATTTCATATTGTCGCCTGTGGGTTATCAGCGCCTCCAGCGTCTCTTCGATAAACACCTCAAAGCGCGAGATCAGGTTTTCCCGGCTGCGCGGCGGCTCGGCGATGATGCGCGCAGGGACCAGCCACACCTTGTCTGAAAAGCCCTCCAGAATCTCGTCATACAGCCCCTGCTTATTGGTGAAATAATGGTGGATCATGTTAACACCGGTATCCGCCAGATTGCAGATTTCCCGGATCGACGTACCGGCAAACCCGTTTTTTGAAAACAGTTCCACACCCGCTGCAAGCAGGCGGTCGCGGGCGGGGACAACGGTGTTGGTATTCTGTTGCATCACTTAACCTGTTGTTTTTGCACCATATTAAGGCGAAGAAAATTCCTGCTTGCAATATATATAACAGTTGCTACATAATGCCAGCATAACGTTACATATATCCGTATCTGAGGAAAATGCAATGGCCGATCGGTACCAGTACCCTTTCACAGAAAATTATGCACAGATTGACGGCCAGCGCATGCACTATGTGGATGAGGGCAACGGCCCGGTCATCCTTATGGTGCACGGCGAGCCGACCTGGAGCTACCTGTACCGCAAGATGATCCCGCCGCTTGTGGCCGCCGGATACCGCTGCATCGCGCCAGACCTGATCGGGTTTGGTCTGTCAGACAAGCCCGAAGACGAAAGCTATTATTCTTTGCCCCGACACATTGCGCAGGTTGCGGCGCTGATGAAATCCTTAAAGGCAAATGACGTGACCATCGTCGGGCAGGACTGGGGCGGGCCGATCAGCCTTGGCTACGCCATTGAAAACAAAAAAGACATCAAATCACTGGTCATTCTGAACACGCTGGTGGCACCGATGCTTTTGCCGGGACCGTTCCGTTTGTTGTTCACCCACGGTGGATTTTCCAGCTTTTTGATCCGGCGGCTGGACCTGATGCGCATGGCGGCATTTTCCAGCGGATTTCACCGCAAACTGGACCCAAAAGCCAAAGAACAATATCGGGTGCCGCATCCAACTTATGCGTCGCGCGGCGGTGTGGCCTCGTTTCCGAAACTGGTTCCCGGCAGACCGGGGCACCCGAATTATGACACTCTGGTGAACATCGGCGAAACCCTGAAAACATGGAACCTGCCGGTCCTTGTCAATTTCTCTGACAAGGACATCGCCTTTAAAGTCGCTGACGGTGAACGTATCGCCGCGATGGTGCCCAACGGGCGGTTTCAGGTGATCCGCAACGCCGGACATTTTTTACAGGAAGACGCCGGAGAGGAGATTGCCGACAATATCATAGCGTTCTTGAAGACTGAAGTATGGACTGAAACCGCCGCCTGACAGTGGCTGTCGATAAGCCTTAATAAAACTCAATTCCGGAAGGACTGAAATCATGGAATACACAACCGCACTTTTTTCAATCGGTATCATCACGTTCGTGCTGCTGTTTGTTGAGGTCAATTTCACCTATGCAACGCAAGGCTTTGAGTATGGCTGGTCTAACAACCGAAACCCCGACGCCACGTTCTCGCCCTTGGCCAAACGCATTGCAAATGCCTATAACAATCAGGTGGAAAGTGCTGCCTATTCGGTGCCGATATTTGCCGCCGCCGCCTTTTTAGGGCTTGAAAACAGCAGTGCAGAAACTGCCGCCTTGATCTACGTGATTGGCCGCGCCATCTATGGCCCGCTTTACTATACCGGTATTCCCGGCGCGCGTTTGGTGGGCTTTGGGCTGGGTTCGTTGTCGATGATCTATATCATTTACGCCTTGCTGACCTCCGGGCTGCTTTAACCTTCGATCCTGCAAAAAAAGGAAAACACTATGAAACTTATCTCGCAAATTCTGGCAGGCCTTGTGGCGCTGGTCCTGTTGTTCCTTGGCGTGCGCTATATGTTCACCCCGGACGCCTTGAGTTCTTTTACCTCGCTGACACCTGACAACGAATTTGGAAAATCCAACATTCGTGCAATGGGCGCGCCACTGCTGATGCTGGGCATTCTGACCGGTATCGGTGCAATAAAAGCGGCGCATGAGTTTTTGCGGCCGGTGGCGCTGTACTTTCTGATGCTGATCATCGCGCGGATTGTCACGATTGTGGCGGACGGTTCCGACGCTACCGTGATACGGGCATTGGTGGTTGCGGTTGTGTTTTTTGTGGTGTCCGAGGGTGCCATGCAGGTTATGAAACGGCTCGAAAAACAAGAAACGTCAAGCGCCTAGGTTACGCAGTTTCTGATCACTCCGGTCGCCGTTGGTACGGCGGCCGGATCTTCTTTTTCTAAAACCGCCAGCTGTATATCCCGGACAGGGTCCAGCCAAGATATGTGCTGCCCAGCGTGGCACCGACTGACAGGTCGATATTATGCCCGTCCTTTGCGGTGCGAAAGCCAAGTTTGACCGGCACCCGTGCCTGACCGGTGCCACCGGTGTTCAGCCACATGGCCCCGACGCTGCCGTAGGCCTGCCCGGGGCCCAAAATCCCGATATCCGCCGGCATCTGGAATTTCGCCTGCACGGTTGTCTGGCCGATTGCCGTGGTCGAGGCCGCGTTAACCGTGGCGTCGCTTTCGGTATAGGCGCCGCGGCTAGAAACCGTTTGCACGTGATTGGCGTTTAGTTTCACTTCGCCGTCGCCAACCGGAAATGCCCGCGAGGTGATGCCGATAGCGGCGCTGGCCACCTGTTGCGTATAGTTGCCGGTGATGGTGCCCGACGCGCGTGCCGTGTTGGCCCAGACGTTTGAAAAAGACAATGATCCCTGCACGGAATGTCCGCCGTTGATTTTTTGGTCAAAAAAGCCGACAAGGCCAAATGTGATGGTCGAGGTGGCATCGGTGCCCCCGGCGGAATTGGCCGCAGACAACGAGGCCCCGGCGCCAACGCTCAGATCATCACTGACGGGTTTGCGCAGTGCCGCCGAAAGCCGCGCGGAATTGCTGTTGATCGCCGTGCCGGTGGCGGTATCGCGTGACCCGCTGATTGCAGCACTGGCCACCAGCGTTGAACCATCCTGCAGCACGCCGCGAAAGATATCGCCGGTTA
>CAYZQS010000131.1:0-6463 GCA_964480735.1 uncultured Rhodobacterales bacterium | reverse complement strand
TCTTGCGCGCAATTTATTCCGAAAACCGGTGCCCATTTTTCGGATTGCGCTTTAGCTGGAGGCGTTTCCCAAAACCGCTGTTTGAATAATCGTCTTGCCACGCAGTGCCAATCAACGCGCTGACAACACCTCTTTGACTACCGCCAAATCAACGTCAGACGTAACAAATGTGTCACCGATCGCCCGGGGCAAAACAAAGTTCAGTTTCCCGCCTTTTACCTTCTTGTCCTGCCCCATCAGTTCCAGCAGTTGTATTGCGTCAGGCAGATCGCCGGCAATATCCGCCAACGTGGCCTTCATTCCCATGTCGCGCAGATGCTGGCGCACCCGGCTGGGACATTCCTGAGAACACAGGCCCAGCCGTTGGGACAGCTCAAACGCCAGTGCACAGCCGATGGCCACGCCCTCGCCGTGCAGCAACCGCGTTGAATATCCGGTCGCAGCTTCCAGCGCGTGGCCAAATGTGTGCCCCAGATTAAGCAACGCACGCTCGCCTTTTTCAGTCTCGTCGCGCACCACGATGTCTGCTTTCATCTGGCACGACTTTTTGATTGCAGCAATCCGGGCGGCCACATCACCGCCTGCCAGCGCCGGACCATATTCTTCCAGCCAAGCGAAAAAATCGGCATCGCCCAGCAGGCCGTATTTGACAACTTCGCCGTACCCGGCCAAAAAATCCCGTGGTTGCAGCGTGTCCAATACGTCAACATCCGCAAGCACCAATGCAGGCTGGTGAAAAGCGCCGATCAGGTTTTTCCCCTTGGTTGAATTGATCCCGGTCTTGCCTCCGACAGAGCTGTCCACCTGCGCCAGCAGGCTGGTTGGCATCTGCACAAACCGCACGCCCCGGCGCAACACCGCTGCTGCAAATCCCACCAAATCGCCGATAACGCCACCACCCAGGGCCAGCACCACGTCCTCGCGCTCTGTCTTTTGGGCCAGCAGCCATTCCACCGTGGTTTCCAGATTACGCCAGTCTTTCGTGGCCTCGCCCGCCGCCAATTCCAGCGTTTCCGTCGCAATTCCGGCGGCACCAAGGGCTGATGTCAGTGCTGGCAAATGCAGTGCCGCGACTGTTTCATCGCTGACTATCACCAGTTTTTCGCGCTGCAAAAGCGGCGCCAACAAAGCGGGCGAACCCGCCAGCAACCCCTGACCCACGTGGATATCATACGCGCGCAAGCCCAGCGGTACGTGTAGAGTTTCAACGCTCACTTAGGAAACCTCGCTAAGAACATGACCGGCTTTGTTAACCAGATCATCGGCGACTTTTTCGGCCATTTTCTGAATGGAATAATTGGCATCCGCGTCAACAGTCAATCCTGCCTGCCGGTAAGATGGCAGGCGCTCCTGATAAAGCGACATGAGTTTTGCGTAAGGATCAGCCACCTGCAACAGCGGCCGGGTTGTTTTGTGGCGTACCCGCGCCCACAACAATTCAGGATCAGCCTTCAGCCACACCGCGATCCCGTGTTTCCTGATCAGGTCGCGGTTTTCGCGGCGCAGGAACGACCCACCGCCCGTGGACAAAACGCAGGGCGCCCCGGTCACCAGCCGTGACAACACCAGCGTTTCTTTCTGCCTGAAAAATTCTTCGCCGAAACTTTCAAAAATCTCTGCCACTGAAAAGTTTGCGGCGTCTTCGATCTCTTTGTCTGAATCAAGAAACGGCACCTCAATCAAGCTGGCAAGGGCTGTCCCCACAGCGGTTTTTCCGGCCCCCATCATGCCCACCAAAACCACAGTTTTTGTCAGCACATAACGCGACATTCCGCCGAGCCTTCCGTATTTGCTGGCCAATTTTCAAAACAAACGTTTTCTTGCCTTTGGGGTGTATATATAGCGCGTTAAAAATGGTAAACGGTGCCAAACCGGTGAAACCACAATTTTTACGGAGGCAAAGCAGTGACCGTGCGATTGATCAAAACAATAGTGTTGCTGGGTGCGGTGTTTGGTGTGGCCGTGATTGGCAACGTGTTTTTTGGCGATCTCAGCGCGCCGGTGAACGAGATCAACGAGACGGTCACGATTGATGCGAAGTAGTTTTCTGATTGGTGCGATGGCCATGCTGCCGGTCTGCGTTGCGGCCCAAGAGCCGCTTTCGGCGATTGACTGGCTGTCACAGTCGGTTCGTGAAAATTCTGTTTTGACGCGCCCAACCGACGCTTTTGAAGACAACGCCCCGGTCTCAGAGGGGGTTAACACCGACGAAATCGTGGTCACGCCCCTTGATCAGATAAAAAAGGATGCGGTCGGGTTGTTGCCCGCCTCGGTTTCCGGACTGCCGCCGGGATTTTGGGGTGACACACCGGGGCCGGTTTTGCAGGAACTGATCGCGCAGCAAAGCACGGACAGCCTGCCGGAAATCCAGCGGTTGCTGTATACGATTTTATTGGCAGAGCTTGACGCGCCAATCAGCCTTGGCAGTGGTTCGGACGTGCTGCTGGCGCGCATTGACAAGCTGTTGGATCTGGGCGCCTTGGAACAGGCGCAGGCCCTGCTGGAACGGGCCGGTCCGACAGAGGCGGAAATTTTTCGCCGCTGGTTTGACGTCAGCCTTTTGACCGGGCGCGAGGATTTTGCCTGCAAGGCAATGGCGGCAGCACCTGGATTTGCGCCCACTCTGCAGGCGCGGGTGTTTTGTCTGGCCCGCAACGGCGACTGGAACGCGGCCGCTCTGACGTTGGCCACCGGTGAAAGCCTTGGCTTTATCACCCAGGACGAGGCCGATCTGTTGGCGTGGTTTTTGGACCCCGGCCTGTTTGAAGATCATCCTGATCTTCCGCAACCGGCGCGTCTGACCCCGCTGGTGTTCACCATGCGAGAGGCGATTGCCCAGCCCCGCCCGACAGGCCAGCTGCCGCGGGCATTTTTGTTTGCTGATCTCAGACCTTCATCGGCCTGGCGAGGGCAGATCGTGGCAGCCGAACGTCTGGTGCGTGCGGGTGCGATTGAAACCGGGACGCTGATCCATCTTTATACCGCCAAAAAGCCCGCCGCCTCTGGCGGTGTTTGGGACCGGGCCGAGGCCATTCAGGCTTTTGATGTGGCCCTGTTGTCCGGCGATACCGCGATGATCGGCAACACGTTGAAACCCGCATTTTTGGCGATGGAAACCGTAAAACTGGAAGTGCCGTTTGCACGGATGTTCGGCGATCGGCTGGTGGGCCTTGATCTGCCCGCAGCACAGAGGGACATCGGCCTGACCATTTCGCTGCTGTCAGACGGCTATGAGACCGCGCCGCGATTGTTTGAGCCGGAAACGGACACCGAATTGTTTGTCCTTGGTCTGGCGCAGGGTCGGCTGGGTGGGAAAGAACCACCAAAAGGCGCGCTTGGCGCCGCCATATCGGATGCCTTTCGAAAGCCACTGCCGTCCGGTCAAATGTTTGATTTACTGCAACAAAACCGTCTTGGCGAAGCAGTGCTGCGGGCCATGTTGTTGTTGCAGAACGAGGCACAGGCCGACCCCGGCGATATTCAAACCGCGCTGGCAACCTTTCGCGCGGTGGGGCTGGAAGAAGAAGCCCGCCGCGTCGCCATTCAGTTGATCCTGCTGGAGCGGCGCGGATGACGGCAAGGGACTGGACCGCTGAATTTCTTGAGGTCCTGCAGGGCGAAACCAACGCTTCTGACAACACGTTGCTTGCCTACAGCCGGGATTTGACCGATTTTGCCGGTTTTTTGGCCAAGAAAAATCTGGATTTTGCCGGTGCCGATCAAAGCGCGATTGAGAAATACCTGATTGCGCAGGACTACGCCGGAATGGCCCGCGCAACCCGGGCGCGGCGGCTGTCGGCCATTCGCCAATTGTACCGTTTTGCTTACGAGGAAGGCTGGCGCGATGACAATCCGGCGGATTTGATAAAAGGGCCCAAGCGGCAAAAAGCGCTGCCCAGGACCCTAAGCGAAGATCACGTGGATGCGCTGTTGACGGCGGCAGGGCTGCATGGGCGAAGCCTTGCCGAAAAATCCCGCAATCACTGCCTGTTTCAGATGCTCTATGCCACAGGCATGCGGGTGTCAGAGCTGGTTTCGCTGCCCGTGGCGGCAACCCGGGGCAATCCACAAATGCTGTTGATCAGCGGTAAAGGCAGCAAGGAACGTTTGGTGCCCTTGTCCGCGCCGGCAAAACTGGCGGTCGCAGAGTGGCTGATGTATCGGGACCGGGAAGATGAGCTGGTAAAGAAGGCGGGCAAGCCTGGATCAGCTTTCCTGTTTCCATCACGTGGCAAGCTGGGGCATTTGACCCGGGTTCGTTTTTATACGCTGGTCAAGGAAGTAGCCGCCCTTGCGGGAATTGATACGACGGGCGTCACCCCGCACACATTGCGCCATGCGTTTGCCACTCATCTGCTGGCCAACGGGGCGGATCTGCGGGTGATCCAGACCCTGTTGGGCCATGCGGATATATCAACGACAGAGATTTATACCCATGTGCTGGACGAGCGCCTTAAAGATTTGGTTTTAACCCATCATCCGCTGGCTCGGAATCGCGACTAATCCGGGTTTGACCCTTGGCGGAGGAGTTGTGCGAAAACATGCCGTTTTTGCGCGAAGACGCGAAAAAAATCCCCTGTTTGCTGATTTGTTTCAACCGAATTGCGACCCCGAAACCCGTTTTTATTGTTATCTAACAATCCATTACCGCATATTTCGATTGCACTAGAAAACTAGTGCACTGGTGCACTGGTCGGTTGGTCCACCGGACGGCCGGTACACTAACGGACCAATGCACCGGTCGATTGGCCCACCGGTGCACCAATGTACCAGGGCAGCGGATCGCAGGTGAAACTTTGAAAACCGGCGCATTTTCGACCCGGATTAACCGGTCCCGCAAACACTGCAGGCCGTCACAATCTGACAGACTTGCACCGGCTGTGTTTTGCCAATCACAGGGAAGCCGGCAAACAAGGTTTGAGCGCGGCGAAATTCAACCCGAGAGTCACGGCCTGCGCAGCCAAACCCCGAGCTGGCGCATCAGAGCGAGGGCCTGTTCGCAACAAACGCCCGCCCTGAGTACCGGCGAATTTGCCCTGAATGTGCTCCAGCCTGATCGCTTATGTGATTGAACCCTTCCCTTGCTCCGCATCCCGATTATCTGCATAACAGCGCGAACCGCTTTATGTATAGGAAAGAAACCATCAATGGGCACCCCTGTGCTTGACGCTTTGAACATCGATATGGCCTTTTGGCTGACCATTGGCGGCATCATCTGTCTTCTAATACTTTCGGCTTTTTTCTCGGGCTCTGAAACCGCGTTGACGGCGGCAAGCCGAGGTAAACTGCGGGCGCTGGCGGACAAAGGCACCCGTGGTGCGGCACGGGCGCTGGCGGTAACAGAGGACAACGAACGCCTGATCGGGGCCGTGTTGCTGGGCAACAACCTGACCAATATTCTGGCCGCCGCACTGGCCACCAGCCTGTTCACGCAGTTGTTTGGCGACAGCGGCGTGGCGCTGGCCACACTGGTGATGACACTGCTGGTGCTGATCTTTGCGGAAGTCATGCCCAAAACCTACGCGATCATCAATCCGGAAAGTGCCGCCACCAAAGTGTCGCCGCTGATCAAACCTATTGTTGCAATTGTATCGCCCATTGTCACCGCCGTGCGCTGGCTGGTGCGTCTGATGTTGGCGATTTTTGGGGTAAAAGTGGACCCCTCCGCCCAGCTGCGCGCGGTCGAGGAAGAAATCGCCGGCACAATTGCGTTGGGGCATTCGGAGGGCAATTTTCTGAAAGTCGACCGCGACCGCCTGTTGGGGGCGCTTGATCTGAAAGACCGCGAAGTTGAGGAGATCATGCTGCACCGCTCGAAAATAGAGATGATCGATGCGGATGCGGACCCTGAAGCCATTCTCAGCCAATGTCTGCAATCCAGCTATACCAGATTGCCGGTTTTTCGGGGTAATCCCGAAAATGTGGTGGGTCTGGTGCACGCCAAGGACCTTTTGCGTGCGGTTGACCGTCTGGTGCGCGGCCCTGATGCCAGCCCGAAAGGCGTTAAGGATTTCAAAATTCTGGACGTGGCGATGCAGCCGTACTTTGTGCCTGAAACCACAACGCTTGACGACCAAATGCGCGAGTTTTTGCGGCGCCGCACGCATTTTGCCTTGGTGGTGGACGAATACGGATCGCTTCAGGGGCTGATCACGCTGGAGGATATCATCGAGGAAATCATTGGCGAGATTGCAGACGAGCACGATGTTGACGAAGAACACCCGCTGCTGAAATCTGAAGACGGCCACTGTATTGTTGAAGGCTCCATGACCATCCGGGATTTTAACCGGGCAACGGAATGGCATCTGCCGGACGAGGACGCCAATACGGTTGCCGGTCTGGTGATCCACGAATCCCGGTCCATTCCGGTGACGGGGCAGGTGTTCAGCTATCACGGATTTCGCTTTGAGGTGCTGGAGCGCCAGAAAAACCGTATTTCCAAACTGAAGATCAGGCCGCTTTA